>CAMJJD010000026.1 GCA_946406015.1 uncultured Bacteroidales bacterium
CGCCAACCTCGAAGGGCAGGCCCATCACCTTGTTGTACTGGGTCATGGGGCACTCGGGGAACTGTGTGCGCAGGTATCCTGCGAATTGGCCGTTGTTAAGCTCGCAGACGACAATCTTCTTGTATTTGCGCAGGATGTCGCCGGTGTTCTTGGGCAGCGGGCAGATGTAGTTGAAGTGGGTGTAAGCCACTTTCTTGCCTTCGTTGTTCATCTCCTCAACGGCGAGGGTGAGTGCACCGCTGGTGCCACCCCAACCCACCACCAGCAGGTCGGCATCGGGGTTGCCCGTGACTTCCTGGTCGGGGATGTAGTTGGCCACGCGGTTTACCTTCTCCTGACGGTTCTTGGTCATTAGGGCGTGGTTCTCGGGGTCGGTGCTGAGAGGACCGTCGGGGCACTTCTCAAGGCCGCCTACGCGGTGGCTCAGGCCTTCCATGCCGGGCAGAGCCCATTCGCGGGCGAACTTCTCTTCGTCGCGGCGGAAGGGACGGTAGTTCGGGTCGTTCTCCTTGGCCAGACGGGGCTTGATTTCAGGCATGTCCTTCATGGAGGGGATGCGGAACAGCTGGCTGCCGTTGCCCAGGTAGCCATCGGTGAGCAGTATGACGGGGGTCATGTGCTCAAGGGCAATCTTGGCAGCATTGAAGGCCCAGTAGAAGCAGTTGGCGGAGCTGGAGGCAGCGACAACAACCAGAGGTGCCTCGCCGTTGCGGCCGTAAAGGGCCTGGTCGAGGTCGCTCTGCTCGGTCTTGGTGGGCAGACCCGTGGAGGGGCCGCCACGCTGCACGTCGACGACGACGAGCGGCAGCTCGGTCATCACAGCCAACCCCAGAGCTTCGCTCTTCAGCGAAAGGCCGGGGCCGGAGGTGGAGGTGCAGGCGAGGGCACCGGCGTAGCTGGCACCGATGGCGGAGCAGATACCGGCAATCTCGTCTTCGGCCTGGAATACGCGGGCGCCGAGGCTCTTGTGTTTGGCCAGCTCGACCATGACGTCGGTGGCGGGGGTGATGGGGTAGGAGCCGAGGAACAGACGGCGGCCGCTCTTCTCAGAGGCGGCCAGCAGACCCCAGGCCGTGGCCACGTTACCGGTGATGTTGCGGTAGCGGCCCTTCTCCATCTTGTCGGCATGGGCCACCTCGAAGATGTGCGAGTGCATCACCTCCAGTTTGTCGGCATATTCGTAGCCTTCGGTCAGCACGGCTTTGTTCAGTGCGATGACGGCGGGCTTTTTGGCGAATTTGCGCTCCAGATAGGCAAAGGTATGATCGAGGGTCTTGTGGGTGGAGTAGAAGATGATGCCGAGGGCAAACATGTTGCGGCTCTTGTCGGCCGTCTTCTTGTCGACGCCCTGTGCGTCACCGATCTTCTCGGTGAAGCTGGTGATGGGGGCCTTGATGATGGTGTAGGCACGCTCCAACTCGTCGGTGAAGGGGTTCTCCTTGTATCCGGCTTTTTCCATTGCTTCGTCGGTGAAGGTGTCGATGTCAACGATGACGGTGGCGCCCTTCTTGGCCCACTTCAGCTGCGACTTGAAGGCGGCGGGGTTCATGGCCACGAGGATGTCGCATTTGTCGCCCGAACTGTAGATGTGGTTGCCCACGTGCACCTGGTAGCCGCTCACACCGGCGATGGTGTTGTGCGGGGCGCGGATTTCGGCGGGGTAATCGGGGAACGTGGCAATGTCGTTGCCTGTCAAGGCCGATGCGTCCGAGAACAGCGTGCCGCTGAGCTGCATGCCGTCGCCGCTGTCGCCAGCAAACCGGACAACGAGGTCTTCTTTATTAACAATCTGATTTTCTGACATGTTATTGGTTTGTTTGTATTTATAATCATTAGAGTTTGAAAATGCAAATATACAAAATAAAAACGACCCTGCAAAATAATTTTTCAACATGCGGTGAAAATCGACTCCCCATACAATAATTGGGCTTGTGCGGCGTTAAAGAATATGTTTTAATTGATAATTATAATTCCATAGTTATGAAAAAGCAGCTGCCTCTTGTTGTCACCCTTCTACTGCTGACCTCGGGTTGCAGTATTTACCATCCGCAGGCGGTGGACATTCCGCTCATTAACCACGACGGGGACACGCGTGTCGACGTGTCTATGGCGGCATCGACGTGGATTCTGCCGGATGTGATGACGGTGAATGCGACAGTGAGCCATGGGTTCAACGACTGGCTGGCGGGACAAGTGCATGTCAACTACGGAGGCGAGAACTTCTACACACAATTGGCTCCGGGAGCCTATCTGCCGCTTGGAGAGCACGGCTTGCTGGAGGGCTATGTGGGAACGGGCTTCGGTGGAGCCTGGCGCAAGCCTACGTCGCAAGCGAGCGACACCTCCGGCCAGCGCACCTATGACTACAAGGGGCGTTTCTCGGTACCTTTCGGCCAGGTGAACATCGGCTGGCACGATCTTACCGGTGCCCATATCGACCTTGCCCTCGGCTTCAAGGCCGGTGCCTACCTGCCTGACTTCACTTATCGTGAATACGACTCGGAGGGAAACCTGTTGCTTGACGAGTGCTACAATTATCGCACGCCCAGCGTTCTTTTGGAGCCGCAGCTGGTGTTCCGCATAGGCGGCGAGCGGGTCAAGTTCTGCCTGCGTGGCAGCTTCGCCTGGCTGAGCGATATCGAAGGCAACACTTCTTCGGGAAACTCGCACCAATTCACTACCGACCTCTTTACCCTGAGTGCCGGTGTCAATTTCTCATTTTAAAGTTGCTCTGATTATGAAAAAAACAGTCTCCGTTCTCCTGCTCTTCGCTCTTGTTTACCCTGTCATTGCCCAACAAAAACAGACTTATAAATTTGTGGAGCGCGACTCGGCACTATACCTCGATGTGTTCCGCCCCGAGGTGCAGCGCAGCGACAAGGCTTGTGTGATAGCCCTGTTCGGGGGTGGCTTTGTGATTGGCGAGCGCGACGACGAGTTACAGACCGTCATCGCCCGCGAGCTGACGGCCCGCGGCTACACGGTGGTGAGCCCCGACTACCGTCTGGGGTTGAAGGACAGCGCTTTGGTAGCATCGCATCGCAAGCTGACGCAGGTGAATGACCTATTCCAGCTGGTGATAGATATGTCCACCGAGGACTGTGCGGCAGCTGTGGCTTGGGTCGTGTCCCATGCCGGCGAACTGAACATCAACCCCGACCGCATAGTGCTCACCGGCTGTTCGGCCGGAGCCATCACGGTGGCGCAACTTGACTACTGCCGCGCCAACGGCCTGAAGTCGGCATCGGAGCTGCCCGCAGGGTGGAAGCCTGCGGCGGTGGTGCCCTATTCGGGAGCTGTCATGTGCAAGGGCAAGCCGAAGTACAAGACCCCACCTGCCCCGACGATGCTGATGCATGGCACCAAGGACAAGATTGTGGCCTACAAGAAGTTCCCGCCGCTGTTGAGTCATGCACTCTATGGTCCTGCCACGCTTTACAAATGTTTCAAGAAACAGGGCTTCCCGGTATGGATTGTCCGATACGAGGGGGTGGGCCACGAGGTGGCGTCGTTCCTGCCGGGTTCGGTCGACCTGTTCTGTGGCTATGTGGAACAGGTCTTCAACGGGCGCGTGACAACGATG
The DNA here is from genome assembly GCA_946406015.1 of uncultured Bacteroidales bacterium. GTDB lineage: Bacteria > Bacteroidota > Bacteroidia > Bacteroidales > P3 > Colimorpha. Next base: position 3,584 of record CAMJJD010000026.1, read on the forward strand.
GACGCCGTGATGCGAGACACGAAGCTGGTGCCGACGAAGTGGACAGAGATGAACGTGATAGATCTGTACAGGTAAAAATCAAGTTTTAAGATTTGAGATTTGATGAGAGATAAGATAGAGATAATGGCCCCTGTGGGCTCGTGGGAGAGTCTGCAGGCCGCCATTCAAGGGGGAGCCGACGCCGTGTACTTCGGGGTGGGGAAACTCAATATGCGCTCGCGATCGGCGGCCAACTTCACCGTCGGAGACCTGCCTCGCATCGTGCAAACCGCCCAAGCCGCCGGCGTACGCACATACCTGACGGTGAATACCATTATATATAATAATGAGATAGAGGAGATGCACTCCCTCGTCGATGCTGCCCAGACGGCCGGCATCTCCGCTGTCATCGCCTCCGATATGGCGGTGATTACGTATGCCAACAGCATCGGCATGGAGGTGCACATCTCCACCCAGTGCAACGTGTCGAACACCGAGGCGGTACGCTACTACTCTCGTTTTGCCGACGTGATAGTGACGGCCCGAGAGCTTCCGCTGAAGCAGGTGGCTGAAATCACACAGTTCATCCACGACAACGACATCCGGGGTCCCAAAGGTGGGCTGGTGCAGGTGGAGGTGTTCGCCCACGGCGCCCTCTGCATGAGCGTCAGCGGCAAGTGCTACCTCTCGCTGGACAACTACAACTACTCCGCCAACCGCGGCGCCTGCCTGCAGGTGTGCCGACGGGGGTATATAGTGAAAGACAAGGAGAGCGACCTGGAACTGGAGATTGACAACGAGTACATCATGTCGCCCAAGGACCTCTGCACCATCGGCTTCCTGGACAAGATAGTGAAGGCTGGCGTGCGGGTACTGAAAATTGAAGGGCGGGGGAGGAGTGCCGATTATGTGCGCACGGTCACCGAGTGCTACCGCGAGGCGGTGGAGTCCATCGGCGACGGAAGCTACAGCAAAGAGAAAATCGACGGCTGGATGCAGAGCCTGGCCACCGTCTTCAACCGCGGTTTTTGGGATGGCTACTATCTCGGCCGCCGGCTGGGCGAGTGGAGCGACCGATATGGCTCGCAAGCCACCGAGCAAAAGGTCTACCTCGGCCCCGTGAAGAACTATTTCGGCCGTATCGGCGTGGCCGAGGTGCACCTGCAGACCGACGAGACGCTCTGCGTGGGCGACGAGGTGATGGTGATTGGCGAGACCACCGGCGTCTACCGAGCCACCGTGCAGGAGCTCCGCACCGACCGCGACCCCGTGGCAGAGGTGCACCAGGGCGACTGCTTCAGCTTCGCCACCAGCGAACCCGTTCACCGCGGCGATAAAGTATACCGAATTGATACCGTGAACGATGAATTCTAACTGGAATCCCAATAAGCAAGGCAAATTCCGTAATAGTATTGCAGAGGAGGCGCCCGCCAAGCGCCCCACTCCGCAGGAACGCAACACCTTCAGCACCGCGCCGGTGCAAGAGAAGGCGCTGTTGGTCAGCGTCTGTCCGTCGGGGCAGACGATGGAGCGTACAGAGGAATATCTGGACGAGCTGGCCTTCCTGCTGGAGACGGCCGGCGGGGTGGCCCTGAAACGGGTGATACAGAAACTGGAACGGCCCGACACCCGAACCTATGTCGGCAGCGGCAAACTGGATGAAATCAAGGAATACAAGAATGCCTTGGAAGTAGATTTTGTGGTGGTAGACGACGAGCTGTCACCCGCCCAGCTGCGTAACCTCGAGAAAGAACTTGAGTGCCGCATCCTCGACCGCACCACCCTCATCCTCGACATCTTCGCCAAGCGGGCCCGCACCTCGACGGCCCGTACGCAGGTCGAATTGGCCCAGTTGCAGTACATGCTGCCGCGTTTGACCCGCATGTGGACACACTTGGAGCGCCAGCGCGGCGGCATCGGCATGCGTGGCCCCGGTGAGACGCAGATTGAGACCGACCGCCGTCTCATCAAGGAGAAGATAACTCTCCTCAAGCAGCAGCTGGAGAAAATCAACACGCAGAAGACCCTCCAGCGCAAGAACCGAGAGTCGTTGGTGCGCGTGGCCTTGGTAGGCTATACCAACGTCGGCAAGTCCACCCTCATGAATCTCCTCAGCAAGAGCGATGTGCTGGCCGAGAACAAGTTGTTCGCCACGCTCGACACCACGGTGCGCAAAGTGGTGGTGGACAATCTGCCGTTCCTGCTCACCGACACTGTCGGCTTCATCCGTAAGTTGCCCACACAGCTGGTAGAGAGTTTTAAGAGCACCCTTGACGAGGTGGTCGAGGCCGACCTGCTGCTACATGTTGTCGACCTCTCGCATCCCGACCATGAGGAGCAGATTGCCGCAGTCAATCGCACACTCGAGGAGATAGGTGCCGCCGACAAACCTGTGATAATGGTCTTCAACAAGATCGATGCATATACATTTGTTGAGAAGGATGCTGACGACCTGAGTCCGATGACTCGTGCCAATTGGACACTGGAGATGTTGCAGGAGAGTTGGATGGGAAAGCAGGGGAAGAGCATTTTCATCAGTGCCGCCATGCGGCAGAACATTGACGCGCTGCGACGAATGCTTTACGAGGAGGTGTCGCGCATCCATGCCATCCGTTATCCATACAACAATTTCCTCTACTGATTATCTTGTTGTTGTCTTACTGTTCTTTTACTGTTCTTTAGAAAAGTAAAAGAACAGAGGTTAAATGCTTGTATTTTAGTATATGATTAGTGCTCGTTGTGGAGTGCGTCATATACGAGGCGAGCCTTGGCGGGGCCGATGGCAGCGCTGAGGTCTTCGAGTGTTTGTATGGCCACCTGCTTGACGGAGCCGAAGCGGAGGAGCAGGTCATGGGCCGTCTTCTGGCCGATGCCGGGGATGTCGGTGAGCGAGGTGCGGAAAGTGCCTTTGGAGCGTTTGTCTTTGTGGAAGGTGATGGCGAAGCGGTGCACTTCGTCCTGTATGCGTTCGAGCAGGTGGAAGAGGGTGTCGGTGGGTTTCAATCCTACGACGACTGTCTCGCCCTGTTCGTTGAAACGCAGCAGTTCGTTGGTGCGGTGACGGTCGTCTTTGGCGAGACCTGCAATGGGGATTGGGAGCTGCAGCCGCTGGAGGGTTTCCCTGGCCACATGCATCTGCCCTTCGCCACCGTCGACGATGAGCAGGTCGGGCAATGGGAGGTCGGTGCTTTTGTACTGCCGTTCGATGACTTCGGCCATGGCGCCGTAGTCGTCGCCAGCGGGGGCGGTGCGTATGTTGAATTTGCGGTAGGCGTTGCGGTTGGGTTTGCCGGAGGAGAAGCGCACCATTCCTGCCACGGGGTAGGCGCCTTGGATGTGGCTGTTGTCGAAGCAGTCGATGTTGACAGGCAGTGTAGGCAGGGCGAGGACACGCTGGAGCCGTTCGAGCAGTTTGACGGCCTGTGGTGCTGCATCGCCTTGGGTGAGGGCACGTTGGTGCTCGCATTGCTTCCTGTAGCTTTCGACGTTGCGGAGCGAAAGTTCGAGCAGTTTGCGGCGGTCGCCGCGTGGTGTGGAATTCTGCTGCATGTAGCTTTCGGGCAGGTCGGGTACGGGGAAAGGGAGTATGATTTCGCTGGCGGTGCTGTGGCTTTGCTCGTGGAGGGTGGGTATGGCAGTGGCCAGAAGTTCGGCATCGCTCTCGTCGAGGCGTTTCTTTATCTCGTTGCAGATGCTGTAGATGATGGCGCCGTTTTTGACGCGCAAGAAGCTGACCCAGGCGGTGGACTCGTTGCTAATGATGGTGATGACGTCGACGTCCTTGACGTTGGTGTCGACGACGGTGGAGCGGCTCTGGTACTCTTCGAGCAGGTGCAACTTGCGTTTAAGGGTTTCGGCCTCTTCGAAGCGAAGCTCTTCGGCTGCGGCGTACATCTGTCGTTTGAGGTCGTCGAGCAGGTCGCCGAAATCGCCTTTCAGTATGCGGCGTATGTTTTCGATGGTTGCGAGGTAGTCTTCACGGCTTTGCAGACCGGCGCAGGGGGCACCGCAGAGGCCAATCTGGTGCTTCATGCAGGGGCGTTTGCCCATGTGTTCGCAGGTGCGGTACTGGAAGAGCTGGCGTATGATGTCCTGCAGTTCACGCAGGATGCGGCCGTTGGGGTAGGGGCCGAAATACTGACCTTTGACGGAGGAGCCGCGGCGTGGGGTGTCGTGCTTGCGGATGTAGAGCAGGCGCGGGTAGGGTTCGTCGGTGATGCAGAGGTAGGGGTAGGACTTGTCGTCCTTGAGCATGGAGTTGTAGCGTGGCTGGTAGCGCTTGATGAGGCTGTTCTCAAGCAGCAGGGCGTCGACTTCGGTGGCGACGACGGTGACACGTATGTCGCACACCGAGCGCACAAGCATTTTTATTTTGGGACTCTTGTCGTCATAGTGGGTGAAGTAGGAGGAGACGCGACGCTGCAGGTTGCGGGCTTTGCCGACATAGATGACGTTGCCCTCGGCGTCGAGGTGCTGATAGACGCCCGGGCTCTCGGGGATGGTCTTCAGCCGAAGGGCGATGTGCTCGATGTTGGGGTTGATGCTGGCGTCGATCATCTTTCCTCAGAAGTCTTTGAGTCTTTGAGTCGCTGTGACACTGAGTCGCTGAGTCGCAGACTCACAGACTTATCGACTCACAGACTCACGGACCCTTATAAGTCGTAGTCCACTTTTGCCTTGGTGACGGTGAGGGTGATGCTGTGCACCCCTTCGAGGTCGTACTGGCTGGTGGCTTGGCTGACGTCGAGGTGGTGCGTTCCTTTGGCGTTGAAGCTGAAGTAGCTGCGTATGCGTCCGGTGGCTGTGCGGTAGCCGTCGGACATCTCGCCGCGCCAACGCCCCTTGTCCTTGAGAACGACGGCGCCGTAGAACTGGCGCTCCTCGCCGCCCGGGGCTTTGAGGATGAGCATGACGGGCAGCTCGCTGTAGCGATAGCGGGAGGTGTCGACGGCGGCGGTAATGTCTATGTTGTAGTAGTTTTCAATGTTGCCGACGTTGAAGTCGAATTGCTCGGGCATGAAGCGGTTCCAGCGGTTGCCGTCGAAGTGGTGCTGCTCGTCGGCAATGGTTTTGCCGCCGCAGGCGGCGAACAGGAGCACGCATGTTATTATGGGAATTATTCTTTTCATTTTTTTTAGCGGTTAGTGGTCAGCAGTTAGTGGCTGACAGCTGAATTCAGTTTTTCCATAATCTGCACTGCGTTGGTGGCGGCGCCTTTACGGATGTTGTCGGCCACGACCCATAGGTTGAGACTGTTGGGTTGGGAGAAGTCGCGCCGCAGGCGTCCGACCCACACCTCGTCGCGGTGGTGTGCGAGGATGGGCATGGGGTAGAGGTTCTTGGCGGGGTCGTCATAGAGGATGACGCCGGGGGTGTCGGCGATGAGGCGGCGCACATCGTCGAGGTCGTAGTCACAGCACAATTCGACATTTACAGCCTCGCTGTGGCCTCCGACGACGGGCACACGCACCACCGTGGCGGTGATTTGTATCGAGGGGTCGGCGAAAATCTTGCGAGTCTCGTCGACGAGTTTCTGCTCTTCGGTGGTGTAGCCGTCGGGCTGGAAGTCGCCGCCGTGAGGGAAGAGGTTGCGATGGATGGGGTAGGGGTAGGCCATTTCGGAAGTGTTTAGTGTTAAGTGTTCAGTGTTAAGTATTCCACTTTCCACTTTCCACTTTCCACTTTCCAGTTTTTCTTCGGCTTCGAGCTGGCGTACGGCTTTGATGCCGGTGCCGGTGATGCTTTGGTAAGTGGATATGACGAGGCGACGGATACCGTATTCACGCTGCAGGGCCGAGAGAGCCAGCACCATCTGGATGGTACTGCAATTGGGGTTGGCGATTATGATTGCCTGATTGTTTGATTGCCTGATTGCTTGAAAGGCGGCATCGATGTTTATCTCCGGCACGACAAGGGGTATTGCCGGGTCTTTGCGCCAGGCCGAGCTGTTGTCGATGACGGTGGTGCCGGCAGCGACGAAGAGCGGCGCATATTGGCGCGAGGCGGCGGCGCCGGCGGAGAATATGGCGTACTGCGGGCGTGCCGCTATGGCGTCGTCGACGCTGACGACGGTGAGTTGGCGTCCGGCAAATTCGACTGTCTTTCCTACCGATTTAGGGGAGGCGGCGGCGATGACCTCCTCCTGTCCGAAGCCCCGCTCGGCCAGCACGGTGAGCATTTCACGCCCCACGAGCCCAGTGGCTCCCACTACTGCAATTTTCATATAACCCTCAAACTTTAAACCGTAAACTGTAAACTTTACCTTATCAATGTTACAGTGCCGCGGAGTACATGGACCACCTTGGGCAGGAATTCATTGGTGTAGCGGATGAGGTAGGTGTAGGTGCCTTGCGGGCAGAGGTTGCCGCTGGGGTCGCGGCCGTCCCACTGGCAGTCGGGCTCTTCACAGTGGAAGACGAGCTGTCCGTTGCGGTTGTAGATGTGCATCTCCTGGGTGAGTGTGCGGGTGCTGATGGAGCCGAAGGTGTTGTTGCCCGAGGCGCTCTCGGGAGTGAAGATGTTGGGTACCCAGAAACTCTCCTTGCGCATAGGGATAGTGATGCTGGTGGAGTCGGTGCAGGTGTGTCCATCGTAGGTGGCGGTGGCGAGCAGACCTATCACGGCCACGTCGTATTCGGCGGGAATGGTGTAGTAGGCTACAGAACCCGACATCGTGAAGCCGCCGGGGAACATCCACACGCGGGAGTGGTTGTTGGTCGAGACATCGGTGAGCACTGCGTCGAGGTGGTCGAAATCGAAATATTCACGGTCGGACTGGATGCGAGCCGTCACGGGGCGGTAGGTGAACTGCAGCTGGACGGTGGAGTCGCAGCCCCAGCGGTTGGTGGAGAGGACGGTGTCGCCGATGGCGGTGGCGTTGTTGCTCTCGTAGTAGGTGATGCCGTTGATCCAGGTGTAGGGCTGGCAGTCGACGACGGTGTCGATGTTGTAGCTCCGGTCGTAGACGGTGAGCCGGAGGTGGACGATGGAGTCGCATCCGGGGGTGGACTGCAGCTCTTCGGTGGCGTAGACGGAGGTGGAGTAGGTTTGGTTGTTGCCGCTCCAGGTGTAGACTTCGCCTTGGCAGATGCCCACGGTGTCGGTGAAGTCGAAGTTGGGGAAGGTGTTGACGAGGGCTGTGGCGGTCTGCTCACAGGTGCTGGAGAAGGTGATGAAGGCCTGCACGTATACGCTGTCGATTTTGTTGGGCAGCACGCCGGTCTGGGGCAGGTTGGCCCGCACGGCGACGTTGCATGTGGTGCGTTCCTCGCCGGGGGTAGTCTCGCCGATGGTGAGGCATTGGTCGACGGGAAGTTCCACTTCGTTGCCGTTGCTCATACGGTAGACGCGGAAGGTGGTGGTGTCGGCCACCTGTATCGACGGATATTCCATGACGAGGTTGGCCGGCGAGTGCTCGCAGATGTTGATGGTGTTGCATTCGGCCACGCTGTCGGCCGGACGCAGGGTGAGGGAGGCTGTGGTGTCGGTTCCGACAACGATGGTGTCGTAGAGTTTGTACCAGTAGCCGTTAGCGTCTTGGAAGCGGAGGTGGAACACGTAGCGTGACACCCGTTTGGGGTTGACGCGAGCTGTCGTCAGGGTGGGGCAGCTGGTGTTGGTTTCATCCATGGGCATATAGTAGCCGTTGGTGTCTTCGACGGCGTTGATGGGGTCGTTGGCGAAGTTGCTGAGGTGCACGGTGTCGTACACCGGCACCACGGCGCCAGAGGAGAGGGTGTCGAATATCTGGCGGGTGACGGGTGTGATGGTGGTGTCGTACACCTGCACCAGGTTGCCGTCGACGGTGTCGTAGACGGGCTGGACGCTGCCGTTGGGAAGTGTGTCGTATACCGCACTCACGGTGGTGTCTATTCTGATGGTGTCGTAGGCATATCGGTCGAGGATGCGGAACCACTCATATTTTTTCTGTGTAGTGCCCTGGGGCGTGAAGCGGAAGGAACGATGGTAGATGCTGTCGGTGAAGCAGTTGTAGGACTGCGAAGGGTTGTTCTTTTTGACAGGCCAGAAGGCGGCTGGGGCATTGTTGAATACTTCGTGCAGTGGCGGGAGTCCCGTGTGCTGTGGGTTGCCGTCGGCGTTCTGGATGCCGATGAATCCTTGTCCGTAGCTGGTGCTGGTACCACCGCGGCGTTCCCTGACATGAACCTCGATGATGTTCGACCCTTGGTAGCAAACTATCTGGAATGTCTCGCGGACACTGGAGTTGTTGAAAATAGGTATCTCGTTCCAGGTGGCGATGCCCATGTGGCAGGTGTCGTTGTTGACGGTTATCAGCTCTTTGACACCGTAGTAGATGCCTTGGTTGCCGGACATGTAAGAGCCGTTCGAGCCGGTGTAGGTGTCTTCGTAGACGCCATAGATGGCTTCATGCATGCGGGGGAAGTATTCGTTGCCGTTCGGGGTGTGCCCGTTGGTGGTGTTCCACGGAAGGGTGGCTTCCTGGGCGATGCTGTAGGGGCAGTAGTTGCTGCTGGCGCTGATATTGGTCAGGTTCTGCGGCATGAAGGTGACGATGCCGTTGTCGCCCACGCAGAACGAGTTGCGCTGGTTACCGAAGAAGAAGAAGTCGAATCCCAGGTTGGTGTAGGTGCTGTTGTAGTCGTCGTCGTTCTGGACGGGCACTTTCCACCGGTTGGGGTTGCTGCCGTTGGGCACGTAGTTCATGTAGAACGAGGAGTCGGTGGGATTGTAGGGGATCTCGTCCACGGCATAGTAGCCGTTGAAATACTGCACGGGGATGTAGGGGGTGCAGGAGAGGACGATGCCTGATTGTTTGGTGGTGCAGTCGATAGCGGTGTCCCAGCCTTTGTCATTGGGGTTGGTGCTCCAGGGACGCGGCTGGCGGCGGTAGCGCGAGGTGTGGTCGTGCTTCTGCTTGATCTGCACTTCGGGACATGGCGGCTGCACCTCGGGCCATTTGTATTCGCCGCAGTTGGTTTCGGGACTGGGATGGCTTGGACCCCAAGAGGGGTAGTTGGTTGACTGGGCTGCTGCTGTGCCGGCGGTGGCGGCCAGCAGTGCCATTGCGATGAAGAGTGTCTTGTATTGCATCTTATCTGTTGTTTTCTTTTTACAAAATTCACCTTACCAGCGTCACCGATCCTTTGAGCAGTTGGGTCTCGTAGGGGGCGTATTCGGTGGTGTAGCGGATGATATACACGTAGGTGCCTTGCGGGCAGGGGTTTCCGTTGCGGTCGGTGCCGTCCCAGTGGCAGTCGATTTCCTCGCACTGGAAGATGAGCTCGCCGAAGCGGTTGTAGATGAGCGTCTGCTCACGGAGCAGGTGGGTGCTCACCGAGTGGAAATGGTCGTTTCCGTTGTCGGGCAAGTCGGGTGTGAAGATGTTGGGCGCCCAGATAACGTCGCGTCGGAAGGGGATGACGACCGTGGCGGTATCGATGCAGCCGTAGGGGCTGGTCTCAATCATGTGGATGACGGCTGAGTCGGCGTTGTAGGGGATGGTGTAGTAGGCCACCTGTCCGTACTGTGGGTCGCCGTTGGGGAAGAGCCAGGTGCGCCCGTTGCCACCAGTGCTGACGTCGGTGAGTTCCACGTTGAGGTTGTTGAAGTCGAAGTGGTCGAGGCTCGCCTCTATGATAGGTGTCATGGGTGTCATGGTGAAGGCCAGCTGCACGGTGGAGTCGCAGCCCCAATGGTTGCGGAGGTGCACGGTGTCGCGGTAGGCAGTGGCGGTATTGCTCTCGTAGTAGGTGACGCCGTTGATCCAGGTGTAGGGTTTGCAGGCCGACACGGGAAAGATGGTGTGGCTGGTGTCAGAGACCGTCAGGTGGAGGTGCACCACGCTGTCGCACTGCGCCGTGGCGGTGTGCAGTGTCACCTGCGGCGTGGTGGTGGAGGCGGTATAGGACTGCCCGTTGAGGTCCCAGAGGAAGTGCTCGCCCTGGCAGATGCCTGTGTCGACCACCGTGTCGTAGTTCGGGTAGGCGCACACCTGAAGGTTGACAAACTGCTCGCATCCGCTGACGAACTGCACATAGCACTGCACGTTGATTGAATCGATCACGCCCGGTTGCACGCCGTGGGTTGTGGCTTCGGGCTGCAGTATGATGGGGATGCGTTTCAGCTTCGTCTGCTCGTCCAGATACATCTGTCCGAGGGTCAACAGGCTGTCGGCCAGCACCGTGTTGTCGCTCATGCGAGTGAGGGTGAAGGCCACTCGCGCGGTGTCCTGAAGCTCAGGAAACTCGAGGGTCATGCGCCCTTCCTGTCCGGCGCAGAGATTCAGCTGGTGGTCGGCGGAACTTCCGCCGGTGGGGCGGAGGGTCATGTTGACGGCGGTGTCGATACCCACCACAATGGTGTCGCTCAGGTAGTAGGCGGAGTCGCCCGCGTCAAGGAAGAAGAGTTGGAACATGTAGCGCGACACGCACCGGGGGTTGACATGTGCGAGGGAGAGGAAGGGACGGTGCGTCAGGTCGAATCCAAGGGGACGGTAGTAACCATTGGTGTCGTTGATGGCTTCGGGTGTCTCGTTCGTCAGTTGGCTCAGCTCCACGATTGAATCGTTGTCGAAAATACGATACCATTTGGCCACGCGCTGGGTCGACGTGTTATCCTGCGGAGTGAAGCGGAATGCCACGCAGCTGTCCACGCCGCTGGTGAGCAAGTTGTAGCCCTGGGGGAAATAGGCTGCCGGTGCTCCGCCGTGGACAAACATGTTCGACTGGCCCGTCGCGCCCGTCACCTGCGGCTCGCCGGTGGCGTTCTGGATACCCAACAGGCCGCGTCCACCCTGCCACGCGCTGTTCACCGCACGGCGCTTCACGTGCACTTCGATAATGTTTGAACCCTCGTAGCACACAATCTGGTAGGTGCTGCGATTGTTCTGGTTGCGCGAGCCCGGGAAGGCAGGGATGCCGTTCCAGGAGCATATAATCTTGCGGCAGGGGTATTCGCCCTGTATGCCGTAGTAGATTCCCTGGTCACCATGCAGGTAGGAGGCGATGGGATGGGTGTCCTCATAGATGCCGTATATGGCATCGCGCATGTTGTTCTTCGTGCAACCCAGACCGTTGGGCACGTTGCTCTTGCTGTTGGTCCAGGGGAGGGTGGCGTTGAACGCCCAAGGGCAGTAGCGCCCTTTGGCGGTGGTGTCGAAGGTGATGAGGCCGTTGGCACCCAGCACGAAGGCACGTTTCTCGATGCCGAAGAAGAAGAAGCGGAAGGGAATGTAGGTGGGTCGCTCGGCAAAGTCGTCGTCGGTCGACACGGGCATTTTCATCGACGTGCCCTGAGTGCCGTAGGCGAACGTAGTGTCGGGCGGGTCGTAGGGGATGGGGTCGACAGTATACTGACCGTTGAAGTCGCGTGTGGGGATGAAGGGGATGCAGGAGAGTTCGATGCCCTGCTGCATGTTGGTGCAGTTGATGACAGTGTCCCAGCCTTGGGCGCGGTATTGTTTGAGGGAGGTATGGTCGTGTTTTTGCTTGATTTGCACCTCGGGGCAGGGCGACACCGGCCAATCGTATATGCCGTAGTTGTACTTGACGCTAGTGTCGCTGGTCCCCCACATGGAGGGATTCCATGGGGCTTGGGCGGCAGCGCTGTCGGCGAAACAGGAGGCCACCAGGAGGACTGCAAGAGCTACTATATTGAATATATGATATTTGCTATGCATTGAGTCGTTATCTTTAAACTGCAAAGATACGAAATATCTGTAATTTAGATATAAAAAGATGTTTTTTTGTTGTCATTGCTCCCGGGTTTAACAATTTTTAGCATTGTTCGCTGTGTGATTTTCTTCTCTCCCCTCTGAATTGACGTACACTTTTCTTCGGTGTTTCTTCGGTATTTCTTCGGTATTTCTTCGGTTTAAATCGAAGAAATACCGAAGAAACACCATGTAACTATGGTGGAAATGATGGAGATAACTATGTGTGAGAGTTGGGGTGGTTGCTAACGGATGCCGCGGGCATTGAGTGCGTGGTGGAAGGCGGCGGCATTGCGGTTGTGCTCGGCGAGCGTGGCGGCGAAGCGGTGGGTGCCGTCCATCTGCTCCGAGGCGCAGAAATAGAGGTAGTTGGTCTGTGGCGCATTAAGGACGGCTTTGATGGTGGTCTTCGACGGCAGACATATAGGTGCCGGCGGCAAGCCGGTGTGGAGATAGGTGTTGAAGGGGCTCTCCACGGCGAGGTGTTTGTTCAGTATGCGTCGCAGGGTGAAGTCCCCCACGGCATACTTGACGGTTGGGTCGGCCTGCAGTGGTATGCCTTTCTTCAGACGGTTGATATATACGCTGGCGATGAGGGGCTTTTCGGCATTGTTGTTGGATTCTTCCTCGACAATCGAGGCCAGGATGATAACGTCTTTAGGTTTTTTAAGGTCCTTAAGGTCTTTAAGGTCCCAGAAAGCATTGTATTCTTTTTCCATGCGTTGCATGAACTGTTCTGGCGTGACAGTCCAATAGAATTCGTATGTGTCAGGCAGGATGAGGTGGAAGTTGTCAAGGGTTACGTTGAAGTCGTTGTGCATCAGCTTGGTGTTGAGGTATTCGTTGAGTTGCTGAGGTGTGCGGAACTTGCCGATAGTGAGGCGTATGGGGTCCTGCTGGCCGTTGCGCAGCTTGCGCACAAGTGTGAGGGCTTTCATGCGTGACTCGACGAGGTAGCTTCCTGGGCGTACCCGCTTGTCGAGGCCGAGTGCTTTCGCCATCAGCTGGAAGGTTGCTGATGCGTCGAGGCTGTCGCACAAGGCATTGTAAGATGTATTCTCATGGATGTTGAGACGGAGGGGTTCGGTGTTGGTGGTTTTGGAGTTGAGGAGGGTTATGGCTGCTAGCCCTGCCAGCATGGCTAGTACGGCTAGAACGATTAGTATGATGATGGTCTTTTTCATTTGAGTATGAGTTGCATACGTATGTTGTCAATGAAGTGGCTGTCCAGTTCGAGCCACTCTTTGAAGCGGCCGCATTCGGCGTATCCTGCCTTGTGGAATAAGTTCAGCGAGGCTGTGTTGGTGGCGGCGATGTCAGCGTAGAGGGTGTGCATTCGGTAGTTGGTGGTGGCGAGTTCCTGCAGTTGTTGCAGCATGGCCAGGGCGTAGCCGCGGCGACGATATTCCTTGGCCACCATGATGCCTACGGCGCAGCGTCGGTTCAGCGGGTCGTAGCTGTAGAGGTCGATACACCCATAGGGGAGGGCATATAGTCTCAGGCTACCCGACGACAGGGAGGTCCCTTCTTCGGCGACCAATGTTAACTTATTTTGCTCCATAGCAGTTTGTTCCGTGATTTGGCGAGGTGGCGTTGGAGTTCGGGGTATCGGTCAAGGGTGGGGTCGGCGTCGAGGATGTCGCGGACCAGGTTGCGGGTGGCCTGAACGAGTGGTTCGTCGTCGACGATGGAGGCAAGTTTGAGGTCGAGGACACCGCTCTGCTGCAGTCCCTGCAGGTCGCCGGGACCGCGTAGTTGCAGGTCGGCCTCGGCAATTTGGAAGCCGTCGGTTGTGGAGCACATGGTGCGTATGCGTTCACGGCTGGTGCCACTGAGGTTGTCCTTGGTCATCAATATGCAGTAGCTTTGTGCGCTGCCGCGGCCGACGCGGCCGCGGAGCTGATGGAGCTGGCTGAGACCGAAGCGCTCGGCGTTCTCGATGACCATGACGGTGGCGTTGGGTACGTCGACGCCCACCTCGATGACGGTGGTGGAGACCATGATGTGGGTCTTGCCCTGTTTGAAGCGCTCCATCTCGAAGGCTTTTTCGTCGGGGGTGAGTTGGCCGTGCATGATGCTGACTTGATACTGTGGCCGAGGGAAGTAGCTCTGCACCATCTCGAGGCCGTCTTCGAGGTCTTTGAGGTCGAGCTTCTCGCTCTCATGGATGAGCGGATAGACGAAGTAAACTTGACGTCCGGCGTCGATTTGCTGCTTGAGGAAGCTGAAGACGAGAGGACGGCGGGGTTCTGTGCGGTGGTAGGTGCGGACGGGTGTACGTCCGGGAGGCAACTCGTCGATGACGGAGCAGTCGAGGTCGCCGTAGAGGGTCATGGCGAGGGTGCGTGGGATGGGGGTGGCGGTCATGACGAGTACGTGTGGCGTGCCTTTGTCCCACAGCTTGGCGCGCTGTTCGACGCCGAAGCGGTGCTGCTCATCGATGACGACTAGGCCGAGACGGTGGAAGACAACATCGGCTTCGATGAGTGCATGGGTGCCGATGACGAGTTGTGTCTCGCCGCTGGCGATGCGCTGCTTGAGTTTTTTCTTGTCAGCAGCGCGTACACTGCCGATGAGGAGTTCGGTGCGGATGCCAAGTCCGTCGAGCATGCGGATAAAGGTATTGTAATGCTGTGTGGCGAGAATTTCGGTGGGCGCCATGAGGCAGGCTTGGCATCCGTTGTCGAGTGCCAAGAGCATGGACATGAGGGCGACAAGTGTTTTGCCGCTTCCTACGTCACCCTGGAGAAGGCGGTTCATCTGACGGCCGGAGCGCATGTCTTCGCGCAATTCGCGGACAACACGTTTCTGTGCACCGGTGAGGGGGAAGGGCAGCTGGGCGTAGAAACGGTTGAAGTAGTCGCCGACGGAAGTGAAAACGAGACCGTGGGAGCGGTTGCAGCGGGCGTAGTGCGCGTACTGATAGTCGAGTTGGAGGAAGAAGAGTTCCTCGAACTTGAGACGCGCGCGTGCGGCGTCGAGTTGGAATTGGTTTTCGGGGTAGTGGATGGCTTTGAGCGCCTGAAGGCGTGGCATGAGGTGGAAGCGGTCGAGGACTTCCTGCGGGAGGGCCTCGTCGACGGAAGTGATACAGCTGCAGAGGGTCTCGGTGAGGCGTGCCAGCGCGCGGGTCCCGAGTCCGTGCTGCTTCATCTTGTCGGTGGTGTTATATACCGGCAGGAAGGGAGGACGGAAGTCGGATGTCGGAGATTGTGTGTCAGAGGTCGACGGTCGGAGTTCCGTTTCCAATTCGGGATGGGTCATCTGCCACTGGCCGTTGTAGAACGAGGGCTTGCCAATGACGGTGTATTTGACGCCGGGTTTGAGCTTGCTGCGCACCCATTTGGTTCCGGCGAACCATACGAGTTGGATGGTTCCTGTGCCATCGGAGAAGTCGACTGTCAGCCGTTCACGACGGGGGCCTGTGCTGACGACGGTCATGTTGCTCATCGTGCCGCTGAGCACGACGAGGGCAGACTCTTCGCTGAGGGAGGCGACGGTGGCTGTAGCGGAGCGGTCGATGTGACGAAAGGGGAAATACTCAAGCAGGTCGAGGGCTGAGCGCACCCCCAGCTCGGCAGCCAGCACCTTGGCTCGGTCGGGTCCTACGCCCTTAAGGTAGACTATGTTGTCGGTGGGCAGCATGAGAGTCAGGGTTGGTGGATTGCAGCATGGAGCATTTTTTCACGCTCCAGGGTGCTGCTGATGTTGATGTGGTCGGCGTCGGCCATGACGAGGAGAGTCTCGATGGAAGGGTCTTGCTGGCGGTTGACACTGGCCACGAGTTGTTCGTATTCAAAGTCGGCCGCAGTGCGGATGCCGCGTACGATGCAGTGGGCGCCGAGTTGATGGCAGAGGTCGACGGTCATGCCGTCGTAGGAGGTGACTTCGACCTGAGGCAGGTCGGCCAGTATGTGGCGGATGCGGTTGACACGGTCTTGGACGCTGAACATGTAACTTTTCTCGCTGTTCACTCCCACGGCGACGATGAGCCGGTCGAAGAGAGGTGCGATGCGGCGCGCGATGGCTTCGTGGCCGGCGGTGAAGGGGTCGAACGACCCAGGAAAGAGAACTGTCGCCATAAGGTCAGAATTGCCAGATGAGACGGAATGTGAGGGCGTGGTTGTAGCAGTTGCGGGTGTGGGTCTTGTAGCGGGCCTCGTCATTGGCATCGGTTCCGTTGTAGGAAAAGAAAGTCCAGTCGCGTTTGATGGCCATGAGGGAATGCTGCCAGCGTATGTCCAGCTGCAGACCTCGCCAGATAGTGAACCGCATGTCGGCTACGGCACAGATGTCGTGGCGCAGGAAAGACATGTCGTTGGTGTCGGGGATGAAGTAGTTTGGGTTGTACTTGATGACACCGTGTGGCTGCTGCAGGAGTCGGCCATAGCTGAGGCCAGCACCGAAAAGCATGCCGCCATAGGGGTCTTGGAAGTGGATCAGGACGGGAATGTCGACATAGTTGAGGGTGAGGTCGATATTGTAGTAGTTCTGCGGGTCGTAGCTGTTGTTGTATACGCCGCGTTGGGTGATGACTGCTTCGGCACTGAGGCCCCATCGGTAGTTGTCGGTCAGGGCGGTGAGTGCACCGACACCACCAGTGTAGCCGATATGTTTGAATCCTTTCAGTTCGTCGCCTTCAATCTGTGACAGAGTCATGCCCGAAGAGACGAAAGCGTGGATGCGCTGGGCATGTGTTTCGTCGGGGTGTCCCAAAAGGAGCAGGAGTGCCAAGAGTGCCAGCGGTTTTATGTTATGGGTGCTCATTTCGTTACTCGTTAAAGGTTGTTCCAGTTGCGGAGGAGAATGGTCCAGTCGGTGGCGGTGCGGTAGTGGCGCATGTAGCGGAGCATGAGACGTTCTTGTATTTCAGTTGACGGGTGACGCAGGATGTCGGCAGGCGAGAAAACGCCGTGACGGCCTGTGTAGCCTACCCAGGAGAGGTGGCCGACAAGCACTTGTAGGCAGTCGGAGAAGTAGCTCTTCTTGCGGTGTTGGAACCAGAAGAGCAGTGGGGATAACAGTATGATTATCAGAGTGGTGCCTATGTCGAACATGCGCTTGGTGCGACGAGCTGTGGCGGTGATGATGGTGTTGAGGTCGGTGACATATAGTTCGTCGGGCGAGAGGATGTTCTCGCTGCCGATAATGTAGTCGCCTTCGGCAGGAGCAATCTTGTAGTCGACGCCTGTGGTCTTCAGTTCGGCCATGAGGCCAATGATTTGCTGCAGGGGAAGAGTCTTTCCACAGAAAACTACTTCTTCGACGCGCTCGATGCGAATGAGGTCTTGCAGGTGGCGAGCGCTGCTGTCGGCGGTGGCCGTCAGGTTGGCCGCGGAAAGACCCATTCCGGTGTAGAGGCGTTGGATGCGTGCAGTCTCGTCGTTGTCTCCGACCACCAGGGTGGTGCCTCGCCTGCGTGCGCGTAGCGCGTAACCTTTTATATGACAGAGGCTGAGTACAAGTCGGATGAGAAGCGCCGCCGATAGGGTCCATAGCGCCCCAAGAAGCAGGAGCATACGAGAGTAGCGCTGGCTTTCGTCGAGCAGGGAGTAGAAAGCCAGCAGGAGCAGTAGTCCGATGCCCATGCCCTTGACGATGCGGCCGACTTTTACGGGTTTGTCGTAGCCGCCTTGCAGCCAGCTGCAGGCCATGAGGATAAGGATGTAGAGGGGAACGATGCAAGTGATGTATTCGGGCGGGTAGTAATCGTTGCCTACGCCTTTGATATTTTCCCACAGTCCTTTTAGGATGGCGAACCCGCCGTAGGCCGTGGCGAAGTCGAGCAACGGCACAGCCAGCCGAGCCGCGATGCGACGAAGTCCAGCCAGTCCTGCACGCAGCCAGATGGCCGTTTGCAACAGTAGATTGAAAAGGTGTGCGTTGCGTCCGGTGAAGTATTTCTTCACGAAAATAGCCATGGCGTTGTAGAAGGTGTATACGTAGTTCAGCGACCCTTTGCGTGTGCTCTCGCCCTTGTAGTGAATGATGCGCGTGGTGGGCAGGTAATAGTTCTTGTAGCCCGCCAGATGAATGCGCCAGGAATAGTCGATGTCTTCGCCATACATGAAGTAGCTTTCGTCTAGGCCTCCGATTGTGTTGTAGGCTTCGTGGCTGACCATCAGGAAGGCGCCGGGCATGATCTCTATTTCGTTGATGTCATCTTCGCCGAGATGGCCCATGTAGTAGGCCGCAAAACGTCGGGAACGGGGAAAGAGGCGCGTGAGACCGATGATTTTGTAGAATGATGCCTGTGGCGACGGGAACCCGCGTTTGCTCTCGCGAAGATAGTTGCCCTTGCCGTCGACCATCTTCACTGTCAGACCACCACAATCGGGGTGCTGACGTACGAAGTCGGCACATTGCACAAAAGTGTCGTGCTCTACAACAGTGTCTGGGTTGAGGAGGAGCAGGAGGTCGCCGGAGGCCTGCTGCAGGGCTTGGTTGTTGGCGCGGGCGAACCCCACATTGTCGTGGTTCTCAATGACGTGAACTTCGGGGAAGTCGCGACGTACCATGTCAGTGGAACCGTCGACCGAGTCGTTGTCGACAACCCATACCTCCAGTTCAAGCAGCCTGCCGTCGGACAGTTGCCGCTCAGCGGCATAGACCGACGCCAGGCACTGCTTGAGGAAGTACTTGACGTTGTAGTTGACTATAACAATCGACAGCTTCATGGCGTCACCACATCTCTTCCGCTCCGTGAAATCTAGGAACTCTCCGATTATCTAGTATCAAGATTTTCAGGTTTTCCGCTAGGCGGAGGGTGATGGTTAATGTATGATTTATAGTGTAAAGTGTATGGTGTTTCAGTTTTCCGCTTTCCGCTTACGCTTCTTTCCTGCGTCGTTGACAATCTTCATTGCGTCGTCGAGTGAGAGCGACAGGGGGTCGATGTCCTTGGTCAGACGGAAGTTTTCACCGCGGAAAGTGAGATAGGGACCAAAGCGGCCGATGTTGCTGACGACGGGGTCGCCGTCGTGGATGCCAATTTCGTGGGGGAAGTCTTTCTTGAGTGCCTCTTTTTTGAGTTCGGCATCGCGTTTTTTGACGACGATTTCGATGGCACGTTCAAGGGTGACCTCGTAGGGGTCGTCGTTCTTGCCGAGGGAGTAGAATTTTCCGTTATGGCGCACATAGGGTCCGAATTTGCCGATGCTGACGATGATTTCCTTGTCCTCGAAGGTGCCGAGGGTGCGGGGCAGGTTGAAGAGCTCGAGTGCCTGGTCGAGGGTGATATTCTCGATGCTCTGGCCTTTCTTCATGCTGGCGAACAGAGGCTTCTCGTCGGTGTTGGTCTCTCCAATCTGGACGAGCGTGCCATAGCGGCCGATTTTGGCGTAGACGTTCTTGCCGCTCTTGGGGTCGGTGCCAAGGAGGCGGCTGCCTGTGGTGCGCTGTGCGGACTGCTGTGTCTGGCGGATGTTCTTATGGAAAGGTATGTAGAAGCTGTCGATGACCTTGCGCCAGGCTTTCTTGCCGGCGGCGATTTCGTCGAAGTCCTTCTCGACGGTAGCTGTGAAGTTGTAGTCGAGGATGTCGTTGAAGTGCTCCATGAGGAAGGTGTTGACGACACATCCGATGTCGGTGGGGAAGAGTTTTCCTTTCTCGGCATAGCCTTTCTCCATCCGTTCGCTGCGTTTGACGGAAGAGCCTTTCAGGGACAGGAGCGTGCATGGGCGTTCGGTGGCCTCACGGTCCTCTTTGATGATGTACTCACGTTTGAGGATGGTGCTGATGGTGGGGGCGTAGGTGGAGGGTCGGCCGATGCCGAGGTCTTCAAGTTTCTTGACGAGGCTGGCTTCGGTGTAGCGCGGCGGGTGTTGTGTGTAGTGCTGGGCAGCCTCGCAGACCTCCATGGCCATACGAGTGCCCTCAGGCAGTTTGGGCAGCAGACGAGTGGAATTCTCGTCGGTCTCATCATCGGTGCTTTCCATGTATACTTTCAGGAAACCGTCGAACTTCACCTGTTCGCCCGAGCAGGCGAAATGGTCTTTCTGGTTATTGCTGATGGCTATTTCGATTTCTGTTTTCTCGAGCTCTGCATCGGCCATCTGGCTGGCGATGGTGCGTTTCCAGATGAGCTCGTAGAGACGGCGCTGGGCGCTTTCGGCGTTGACGGTCTGGGCCGACAGGTCGGTGGGACGAATGGCCTCGTGTGCTTCTTGTGCACCTTTGGTGTGGGTTTGGTAACGGCGGGTCTTCAGGTAGTCGGCGCCATAGAGTGAGGTGATTTCTTTTTTTGCCATGCTCAGGGCAAGGTCGCTCAGATTTACACTGTCAGTACGCATGTAGGTTATGAATCCGCTCTCGTACAGCTGCTGTGCCACCTGCATGGTACGGGCGACGCTGAAACCCAGTTTGCGGCTGGCTTCCTGCTGGAGGGTGGAAGTGGTGAAAGGTGGTGCGGGGGTGCGGCGAGCGGGCTTGGTCTCAATCTTGCTAATCTTGAAGTTAGCACCCACCAGACTGTTAAGGAATGCCTCGGCTTCACTGTCGGTGGCAAAATGGTGATTCAGTTCGGCGGAGAGAATCTTGTTGCTGTCCACGGGATGGAATTGAGCCGTTACGCGGAAGTAAGGTTTGCTTTCGAAACGTTTGATTTCCTCCTCGCGTTCGACGATGAGACGAACAGCGACGCTTTGCACACGGCCGGCGCTTAGTGCAGGTTTGATCTTGCTCCAGAGGATGGGGCTGATTTCGTAACCCACCAAACGGTCGAGCACGCGTCGAGCCTGCTGGGCGTCCACGAGGTTCATGTCAATCTGGCGAGGGTTCTCGATGGCGTGGAGGATGGCCGTCTTGGTAATTTCGTTGAAGACGATACGCTGTGTCGTTTTTGGATCCAATTTCAGCGTTTCCTGCAGATGCCAGGCTATGGCCTCTCCTTCGCGGTCCTCATCGGATGCGAGCCACACCTTGTCGGCGTCCTTCACGGCTTTTTTCAGTTCGCTCACCAGCGCTTTTTTGTCGTCGCTGATTTGGTACTGGGGTTCGTAGTTGTCTTCCACGTCGATGCTCATCTCCTTTTTGGCCAGGTCGCGGATGTGACCGTAGCTCGACTTGACGGTGTAGTCTTTGCCGAGAAACTTCTCAATGGTCTTCGCCTTGGCAGGCGACTCAACAATTACAAGATTCTTCATATGGGTTTATTATTTATTTCTAAATATGTAATTCGCTGGCATAACGTATATATATTTTATTTATTGTATGGTTGTAGAAAAAAAGTTGTGTTCCTTTTTTTTGTGAATTTTCATCCGGGGATGGCGAAAATTTCGTATATTTGCAATTGGAATTTGTGAGTGTGATTTTACTTGTTATTTGAATATCAGTAGTATGGATAACTTTGTTGTATCTGCAAGAAAATATCGTCCGGCGACTTTTGCCAGTGTGGTGGGGCAAGAGCACATCACCCGGACGCTGAAGAACGCCATTGTGACGGGCCAGCTGCCACAGGCATTTCTTTTTTGTGGGAGCCGAGGCGTGGGCAAGACTACATGTGCGCGCATACTGGCCAAAACCATCAATTGTGAGCACCGAACGCCTGATGGAGAGGCCTGTAATGAGTGTGAGAGTTGCCGTTCGTTCAACGAAGGTGCCTCGATGAATATCTTCGAGCTTGACGCCGCCAGTAACAACTCGGTTGATGATATCCGCCAGTTGGTGGATCAAGTGCAGTTTCCGCCACAAAGCGGTCGCTACAAGGTCTATATCATCGATGAGGTGCACATGCTCAGCCAGGCGGCTTTCAATGCTTTCCTCAAGACCTTGGAGGAGCCGCCGGCCTATGCCAAGTTTATTCTAGCCACCACGGAGAAGAACAAGATAATCCCCACCATACTAAGTCGTTGTCAGGTGTTCGATTTCAAACGTATAGAAGTGCCTGACATCGTACGACATCTGGAGTATGTGGCCGGAAACGAGGGGGTGAAATACGAACAGGAAGCGTTGGAACTTATTGCCACCAAGGCTGAAGGTGGTATGCGCGATGCATTGAGTACATTTGACCAATTAGTAAATTTCACCCAAGGAAACCTCACGTATCAGGGTTGCTTGGAGAATCTGAATGTGCTCGACGCGGACTATTATTTCCGATTGGTTGACCTTGTGCGTGAGGGGAACATCGGAGGTGCGCTACTGCTCTACCAAGAAGTGCTCACGCGTGGGTTTGGTGGACAGCATTTTTTGACAGGCTTGTGCGAGCATTTGCGCAATCTGATGGTCAGTCTCGATCCACAGACGCTTTCGCTTGTAGAGGGTGGCGAACGTCTTCGCGCGCGTTACAGGGAACAGTCGCAACATTGCGGGTTGCCACTGTTGCTGGGATGCTTGAATACGGCCAGTGACTATGAATACCGCTTCCGTGAGGCCAACAACAAGCGTTTGTTTGTTGAAGTTTGCCTTATGAAAATGGCATCCGCCTCGCTGCCCAAGGGATAGATAGCAAGAAGTCCCGAAAGGGCAGGCATGGAAAAAGTTGAAAGCGCAGCTAGTCCTGCGGGTACGCCTAGTTCTGCAAGTGCGCCTAATCCTGCTAGTGTACCTAGTTCTACTAGTGCACCTGATTCTGTTAGTGTGCCTAATCCTGCTAGTGTGCCTAATCCTGCTAGTGTGCCTAATCCTGCT
>CAMJJD010000027.1 GCA_946406015.1 uncultured Bacteroidales bacterium
CAGGGCAAGATTGTCAACATGAACGACAAGGGCGCCACCGTCATCCTGCCTTACGAGGTGGAAGCCTTCGCTCCCATGCGTCATCTCGACAAGGCCGACAAGAGCAAAGCTCGTCAGGGCGAGACCCTCGACTTCAAGGTCATCGAGTTCAACAAGGATTCGAAGAAAATCATCGTCAGCCACACCCGTACCTTCCAGGACGGCAACGACGGTGCCCGCGACAGCGAAGGCAGCCGTGAGCGTGCCACCAAGAAGACCGTGAAGCAGATCAATGACAACCTTGAGAAGACCACCCTCGGCGACCTCGACATCTTCCAGAAACTGAAAGAAGAGAAATAAGCCATAAGGTGTCTCTGACCACAGCCGCGCCATCATTCGATGGCGCGGCTTTTTTATACCCGCACTCCACTGCCTTTGTGTTGACTGCGGAAATGACTGACGAAATGGGGAAGGGAAGAAAGGCGTGAAATGAAAAAAAATGACGGGACGTGACAACAAAAATACCTTTTCTTGCATCTATATGGATGAAAAAAGTTGCATTATTCGGTGGAAAGTGCTATCTTTGCTGATTGTATAATGGGAGGGTGCTTGATGTAGCGAGTTGATAAAGAAAGGAATAAATATGATTCGTTGTATGAAAAAACTGGAATTTTACCGTGTGGCTGCTATCATGGCGCTGATGTTCTTGCTTGGTGCCGGCATGGCCCAGGCCCAAGAAGATTGGAGTCAGGAGATGGTGTGCCGTGGATGGAACAACCCAAACAACTTCACCGATCAGGGTATGGGGTTTTACTCTGCAACCAAGTATTCTGGACGAGTGGGTTCCAAACCGTCGTCAGGTATGGCTCCTAATGCATTGTCCGGTGAGACGGGTGTCAACTGGGGCGCCTCTGTTACCAATGCTCAGATGGAGGCTTGCACAGTCGCCGTGGCTTCAAGCAACGCTGCCATTATCCCGGCGAACAAGCACAACAATCGTCCTTTTGAGATTTATTCCGCTACCGACCAAGTGACTGGCCATCCGGTGAATCGCGACCCCAATACGGGCGATCAGCTTCCTTTCGTGCCCGTTCATCTCAATACCAATGACCCCAGTTTGCCCGTGCAGACCAACCTGACTAAGAGCATCCGCGTCGGTACCACTAACGGTCGTCCCTCTGGTGGTGACAACTGTGCAGCATTGTATTATACTATCAACGTTCGTCCTGAGAATGCACTGCTATACCTCTATTATGCTTGTGTGTTCCAGGATGGAGGCCATGGGACCACAGGTGATCCTGCTTTTATGGTACGTGTGATGAAACAGAACGATGCGGGTACATGGGTGCAGGCGAGCCCTACGCGAAGCAACCCACCCGCTTCGGGCAACAACCAATGCGATACTCTTGCATACTTCATTACGGCTACCTCTGTTTCAAGTGGCGGCTCGATTAATCTTAACGATCCCAATAGTGGTTGGCATGGCAGTTTTGGTTATAACAATGTGCTTTGGAAAGAATGGGACAAGGTGGTTATCAATCTGACTCCTATGATGTATAGCACAGTGCGTGTTGAGGTTATGGTGAGTGGATGCTATGCCACGGTTCACTATGCCTATGCCTACGTCTGCGGCGAGTGCCGCCCGATGCAGATTTCCACCAGCGGTTGCCCGGCCGGTAGGTCGACCTACGTGACGACGCTTTCAGCACCTCCGGGACTGAGAAACTATGTGTGGGAACGTTCTGAGTATGGCGGCTATTCTCCGATGAACAACACCAGCACCTTCTCGTTGCCCCTCAGCAACCCCAATTCGACAGCCTACTATACATTCCATCAGTTGACACCCGATGATGGCACTTCCGACAGCTCGTATCTCTATAGGGCACAGGCCGACGACTTCGCCGTCGAGTTTATGCCTAACGACGCACACACGACGGGTCTGCCTGCTCCGGAGGATTCGATGACCAACAAGCAGGTGTTCCGCTGCAAGGTGAGATCGGCCATCAACCCGTCCAAGCCTTACGACTCGTACATATACTCCATCGTGCAGAACATCAAGCCGACGATGGATGTTCGGCTGCAGTCATACTGCGGTGGCGACGTGGAGCTGAAGAACGAGAGCTATGTGACTGGTTCGACGACCATTCAGAACCTCGACAGTACCGTATGGAGTTTCTACAGCAACGAGCAGGCCGGCGGTCCGGCCGACACGGTCATTATGGGTGGCGAGACCGCGCGCATCAACTTCCCGGGTAGCGATATGCGTTACGTCAAGGTGCGCACCAATATCCACGAAGACGACCCATCAATCAGTTCTTCTGCGCGGCCTGAACACAACGCCTGCTATTCGGAGGATGTCTATCCCATCCAGCCCTTGCCTAATCCGGTCGCCCAATTCGCCATGTCCGACACTATTCTTTGTGCCAGCGACCCTGTGGTCACGCTTACCGACGTCACGCCTGGGTCGACCGCACGCAGATGGATCTTCCGCTCGGCGGCCGACGACAGCACCCATACTCTCGCCGACACCCTGGTGGAGACCACCGAAAACCAGTACCAGAACTTCCAGCATGTGTTCCCTGCGCACACGGATGGCGTTGAGCCCGTGGGAATGATTGCACGCAACGGATACTCCTACCAGAATCCAGTCGACCAGACCGAGACCATCTGGTGCGAAGATACCGTGGTCCATACGATTAATATCTTCACCAATCCTAAGTTGGAAGGACATGGCGACAGCATCGTCTGCCAAGGCGACAAGACTAAGGTGTGGGTTACTTCCGACATTGAAAACTGCACCTATCGGTGGTCTACCACCTATGGCTCCGTCAGCGGTGGTAATCTTCAGGATGGTGACACGCTGAAGGTGTCGCCCTATGCCGACACAGCCACCTACTATGTGCTTGTGACCAGCCCAGCCCCGCAGAACTGCCAGGCATGGGATAGCGCCCGTGTGTTTCTGGTGCGTCCCCGCCTGACGATGGTGCCGGCCGACGGGCAGATTTGCCCGGGCGACCCCGTGGTACTCAAGGGCTCCAATGCCTACTCCTACACTTGGACGGCCTCGCCTGCCGATGCAAGCCTCGCCGGGCAGGACTCCGCGATGAGTGTGACGGTCTATCCCTCCGAGAACACCACCTACACCCTCATTGGCCATGGAAGCAACAACTGCAATGCGTCGCCCCTGACGACCGACGTGACGGTGCATCCCTATCCCGTCCCGACCGTCAGCATCGAGCCGGGTATCGTCGACTCGGAGAACCCGACGGTGACGCTGCGCGACGACTCGCCCTACAGTGTGAGTTCAATGTGGACCTTCGCGGGTGCCGAGCAGGTGCCGGGACGCGAGGTGACGCACACCTTCGAGGAGGCTACAGGTGCCGACTCGGTGTATGTCACCCTGACCAACCTCAACGACTTGGGGTGCGCAACGGAATATCCGTTTGCCATTCCGGTGAATCTGTACACGGCTTGGTTCCCCAATGTGTTCACGCCCGGGTCGGAGGACGAGAATGCCTGCTTCCGCCTGTATACCCGCAATGTCAGTCCCTACTACGAGCATTTCCACATCTATATCTACAATCGCTTCGGCCAGTTGGTGTATGAGTCGTCCGACCCCACTTTCGCATGGGACGGCACAATGGATGATGGCTATGTTTGCCCGCAGGGTACCTACACCTACATCTGCCGTTACCGCAAGCCTGGTGCCTACACGGTGGCCAAGCTGCATGGCAGCATTACGTTGGTTAGATAACCGTTCGCTCCATGGCCGACCCGCGTTCGCTCCTCAAACGCTACTGGGGCTACGACAGTTTCCGCCCCCTGCAGGAGGAGATAGTGGAGTCGGTGAGGCAGGGACACGACACGCTCGCCCTGCTGCCTACCGGAGGTGGAAAGTCGCTTTGCTATCAGATGCCCGCCCTTTTGAGGGAGGGCATCTGTCTTGTGGTGTCGCCGCTGGTGGCCTTGATGAAGGACCAGGTAGAGCAGCTCAACCGCCGCCGGCTGAAGGCGGCTTGTCTGGTGGCTGGCCTGCCTGCCGAGGCGGTGACGGCTACGCTCTACAACGCCATCGCAGGTGAATTGAAGTTCCTCTACGTGTCGCCCGAACGGTTGCGTCAACGCCGCTTCATCGAGCATCTGCGCCGAATGCAAGTGGGTCTGATTGCCGTGGACGAGGCCCACTGTGTGTCGCAATGGGGCTACGACTTCCGCCCGCCGTATCTTCAAATTGCCGACATACGCCCGTACTTTCCCCAGACACCACTGATTGCCCTCACCGCCACAGCTACGCCCGAAGTGCAGGAGGATATACGTCAGCGGCTGTCGATGCACGACTGCCGCACCTTCAAGGGAAGCTTCGCACGGCCTAATATCGCCTATTCGGTGGTTCGTGAAGGCGACAAGACGGCATGTATGCTGCGCACCGTCCATCGGATGGGTGGCAGTGGCATCGTATATGTCCGTAGTCGGCGGCTGACACAAGTGGTGGCACAACAGTTGACGGCCGACGGCATCGCGGCAACGTTCTATCATGCCGGCCTCGCCTCTGCCGAGCGCGACCAGCGGCAAAGTATGTGGATGCGTGGCGAATGTCGCGTGATGGTGGCCACCAATGCTTTCGGAATGGGTATCGACAAGCCCGACGTGCGCTTTGTCGTCCACCTCGACATGCCTGACTCGTTGGAGGCTTACTTCCAGGAGGCTGGTCGTGCAGGACGCGACGGTCAGCCTGCCGAGGCGGTGCTGGTGTGCGACCCTGCCGACGACGTCAAGGCGGAACGTGACTTCGACAGCGACTTCCCGTCGCCAAAGTATATCCGCAATGTGTATAAGGCACTGTGCAACTATTATCGTATGCCTGTGGGCGGTGGCGCCGACACTCAGTGCGACTTCGACCTGGAGTCCCTGTGCTCAACCTACAAGCTGAAGGTGCGTGAGTTCTACAGCGCTTGCCGTTTTCTGGAACGCGAAGGACTCATCTGCCTGCCCGACCGTGAAGAGGCCTACTCGTCGCTTTTTGTCTCGGTTGCGCGTGACGAACTATACCGTTTTCAGGTGAACCATCAGGCCATGGGTGCTCTGCTGCAAGCGGTCATACGACTCTATCCAGGCCTCTTCACCGAACCAACCCCTGTCGATGAAGAGCGTATCGCCTCGCGTTGCATGATGGAGGTTGGCGATGTGGTTGCCATGCTGCGTAAGATGCACGAAATGAGTGTGGTGGAATACCGCCCGCGCCCCACGAAACCCCAGATTGTCTTCCTTTCTGCTCGTGTCGACGAACGCGAGATAATGTTCAACGAGAGCAATTACGACCTCTTGAAGCAGGCGGCCCGCCGTCGGCTGGATGCCATGAAGCGTTATGCTACGACGGACAAGGTGTGCCGCAGCCGTCAGCTGTTGGCCTACTTCGGCGAAGAAGGCCAGGCGTGCGGTGTGTGCGATGTCTGTGTCAGTGAACGTGGCGGAGACAATGTCGGCGAGGCCGATGTGCTAAGTCTCCTCGGTGGCGGTGTACCGATGCGGGTGAACGACCTGGTGGCTCAACTGGGCTGCCGTGACGGTGTGGCTGTGCGTGCCATGATACGACGTTTGCTCGACGAAGGAACTGTCAGCATGGACGAGAATCTCTTCCTGCGGATTACTTGACAAGTTCATTCAAGGCGGCGTAGAGGCGTGCCACAGGCAGTCCCATGACATTGTAGAAGCAGCCTTCGATACGGCTGACGCCAATCATGCCAATCCATTCCTGTATGCCATAGGCTCCGGCCTTGTCAAAAGGGCGGTAGTGGTCGACATAGTAGTCAATGTCGCGGTCGGAGAGCGGGGCGAAATGGACGGTTGTACATTCGGTGAAGGAGCATTGGCGCTGGTTGGTGCTGAGGCATACACCTGTGTATACTTCGTGGCTGCGGCCGCTGAGGCTGTGAAGCATGGCCACGGCTGCGGCACGGTCGGCCGGCTTTCCGAGCACCTGCCCGTCGAGCACCACTACGGTGTCGGCTGTCACCAGCACTTCGTCGTCGGCCATGTGTCCGATGGGATAGGTGCTTGACTTGCGGCAAGCCAGATGCTCGGCCACTTGATGGGCCGGCAGGGGAGTGTCGAGATGTTCGTCGACATCGACACTGACTATTTCAACAGGAATCCCCAACTCGGCGAGCAGCTGACGCCGGCGGGGCGATTTGGAAGCCAGCAGTAGTCTCATTTCACTTCCCGGCCTGCCTTGAACTTGGCTTTATAGGCCTCCTTGCCGTTGTCGTACCACACCCATTTGCCGTCTTTCTCGCCATTGATAAACTGACCCTTCTCCACAAGGCCGCCAGCCTCGTTGTAGCGCTCATATTTGCCGTGGAGCACGCCCGCGACGAAATGCTGGCGTATCTCGACTTTGCCGTTGGGGTAGTATCGCACCTCCTCGCCGTCCTTGGCGTCGGCGGTGTAGTGCATGATGTAGCGGACAGAACCGTCGTCGTAGAGTCCACGCCATTCTCCGTTTTTCAGGCCACCGCTGAAGGAACCGTAGTAGTCGACCGAACCATCCTCATACCAGGAGGTCCACTCGCCCTCTTCAACGCCGTTGATATAGCTGCCTTCGTGCA
This sequence comes from uncultured Bacteroidales bacterium, assembly GCA_946406015.1. Taxonomy (GTDB): domain Bacteria; phylum Bacteroidota; class Bacteroidia; order Bacteroidales; family P3; genus Colimorpha. The sequence continues at coordinate 6,585 of CAMJJD010000027.1, forward strand.
ACTTGGCGCCGCTTTCGTACCATGTGGTCCAGACACCTTCGCGGCGACCGTTGCGGTAGTTGCCCTGGCGCCAGCGTTCGCCGGTCTCATAGTAGTAGGTCCACTGGCCCGTCTCCTTGTCTTTGCTGAAAGAGCCCTCGATTCCAAGTTTGCCGTTGGTGCGCCAGTAGTAGCGCCACTGGCCGTCCTGCTCGCTGTCTTTGAGCGTGCCTTCCATGTCGAGTTTGCCGTCGGCAAGCCACCAGGTGGCTTTGCCTTGCAGCTCGTTACGCTGGTAGGTGCCCTCGAAGCGCAGTTGTCCGTTGCGGTGCCACTGCCGTGTCACACCTTCACGGCTGCCGTTGACATAGGTAATCTCCTCTTCCACCTGGCCGTTCTCGTGCCACGAGCGGTAGAGTCCGGTGCGTTTGCCGTTCTCCACATTCACCTCGCTCTTGAGGTCGCCGTTGCGGAACCACGTGCGGCTGGTGCCGGTGGCGTGGCATTCCTCGGCCATGCGGCTGCCGTCCTCATAGTAGAGGGTCCAGGTGCCGCTCTTTTTCCCGTTGACATAGCTGCCTTGCTGCGACATCTGTCCGTTGGGGTACCACCAGGTCCAGTTGCCGGTGCGTTTGCCTTCGTCGTTGAGGGTGCCTTCGACGGAGATCTGCTTGCTGTCACTGTAAGTCTTCTCATAGCGTGTCTGCGCGATGAGAAGGGAGGGTAGCGTGAGGGCTATCGCTGCGGTGAGGATGATTCTCTTCATGGCTGTGTTATTCGGTGTAGATGAATTCGATGCGTGGATGGTCGGTGGCGCTGAGTCCGTTGATGATGGCCCGTGCCGCCGAACTGCGGCGCGAGTTGAGGACCAGCAGTGTGCCGTGGTCGACGCCTGCGCGCAGGAGGCCCTGCAGGTGCTGTGTCACCCGCAGGCGGTAGCAGTTACGGCTGGCGTCGTAGGTGCCGTCGAAGCGTGCCATACTGGTGATGTCCATCATCAGGTCGTCCGTGTACACGTCGTTGGCGCTGTCACGTTTGGCGACAGCCAGTATGCGGTCGGGCAACGACGGCGTGGTGGGCGAGGTGACGGGCAGCAGCAGTTCGGCGTGGTGCAACACGGCGGTGGGGTGGGCGGCGACAAAGGCGCGGACGGCACTGTCGAACGATATCAGCAGGTTGTATCCGGCCAGCGGCTCGATGTAGAGCGCTGCGGTCCCGTCGATGCTGTCGGCTCCGCCGGTGACGCTGCTTGTGTAGTTGTGCTCAAAATGGATGAAGTGCGATGTGCCGTTGCCCAGCAGGAAGGGGTAGGTGGCATCGACGGTGTCGTCGGCACTGTAGCGGTGGTAGACGGTGATGCAGGTGTTGGTGGCCTTGAAGTTGATGCCCAACATGCCGTCGTCCCCGGCATCGGTGATACGGATGCGAAGTCCCTTGGTGGCCGTGATGAAATCCTCGGCGCTGCCGGTCTGGTTGAGAATGGTGCTGATGGAGTTGTCCAGTTTCAGGCGGACAACAGAATCGGTGGGAGCCACGGTGACGGTCTGGTCGAAGTATTTGGCTGTCGGATCCACCGCCAGGGTGTCGCAGCTGTAGTAGACAGTGTCGGTCAGCAGCGGCTCGGCCAGGTGCATCACTTCAAAATGGAAGTTGTAGGTGGCTGTGCTGTCGGGGTAGGTGTGGTCTTTCACCAGCGTGAGCACCACCGAATCGATGATGTTCTCAGCCATATTGATGCTGCCGGTGTGCTCGTCGAGCGCAATCTGTGTGTAGAGGGTGGCGCTGACGCGACCGAAGGTGGCGTCCTGGTAGTTGCCGATGCAGCCGAAGCTGAAGTTGGTAGTCGTCAGCGAGTCTTCGCGTATGCTGAGGGCACTGTTGGCGGTGAGGGTGGCCTGCTGGCCGTTGTAGAGCGTGTTGCCGTCGACAAGGTTCATCCCGAGACCCGACTCTTCGTCGGTGCAGCCCACCACGGCAATCAATAGCAGACAGGCTACGGGGAAAAGTAGTTTCTTCATTTCACAGTTAGTTGTCAATCCTTCCTATCAGGCTGTCGTAAAACTTGTTGATGCGTCCGAAGAATTCATCGCGGTCTTCGACATAGTCAAGCACATTGCGTTTGTTCTCTTTGGCGAAGGCCACCAACTCGGGGTTGGCGTTCTTCGAACCGATGATGACGCCTTGCGAGTAGGTGATGGCCGACTTCATGAGGCCCATGTAGTTGGTCTCTCCGTAGAGCCGCAGGTCCTTGGCGGTGGCGTTGTCGGCCTTCATCTTGCGCTCCAGGTCGCCGCCGATGGGGCCCTTGAAACTGTCGTCCATCAGCGTGATGACCAGTTTGGTGCCGCTGAAGAATGCATTCTCCTTGTTGATTCGACGCATGTAGAAGGGTATCATCGAGGTGAACCATCCGCTGAAGTTAATCAGATGAGGCTGCCAGGCCAGCTTGCGCACGGCCTCCAGACATCCGCGTCCGAAGAACAGCAGCTGCTCGTCGCTGTCCTTGGCCAAGGTGCCGTTGGCGAGGGTGGCTGACGGGCGACCCATGAAATACTCTTCGTTGTCGATAAAATAGACCTGCATGCGGGCGGTGGGGATGGAGCCCACTTTGATGATCAGCTGGCGGTCGCAGTTGTTTACAATCAAGTTCATCCCGCTGAGGCGTATCACTTCGTGCAACTGATGCTTGCGGTCGTTGACCGAGGCGAATTTGGGCATAAAAACCCTTATCTCGCGCCCCATCTCCTGCGATTTTGCCGGCAGATAGCGTCCCATCGACGCTACCTCGCTCTCGTCGGAGAATGGCATAATCTCCTGACTTACAAACAATATCCTACCTTTGGCCATAATAGTAAGTATATAATATATCCAAAGTGCAAAAGTACGAAAAAAAAACGAAATGGCAAAAAATAATTCTATTGTTCGTCGGCGGTACGGCGGCAGAATGAAAATAAAATTTTGCCATGTCGTGAAATGTTTGTAATTTTGCGCCCTGAATGGAAAACAAAAAGACCCCACATCATACCCCTCCGTTGTCGGAGGCAGCGCGGGCCCTGCTCGACAGGGCACGCCATTATTGTGCGCTTAGCGAACAGTGTGAGAGCGGTGTGCGCCAGAAGCTTATCTCCTGGGGCGCCACTTCGGAAGAGGTGGGACCCATCGTCGACCGTCTGCGCGCCGAAGACTACCTCAACGATGTACGCTATGCCCGTGCATTCTGCGAAGGAAAGCTCCTCCATCAGCGATGGGGACGTCAGAAGGTGCTCTATCACCTCCGTGTCAAGCACCTGCCCAAAGAGGCCATCGAAGAGGGCATGTCGGTGGTCGACGACGAGGTGTATTTCAGCATCCTGTCCGACGAAGCCGAGAAGAAACTACGCTCCCTGGGCGGCGAATTGACGTCGGAAGTGCGCCGCAAAATGCTCTCTTTCCTCGTCTCGCGCGGTTACAGCACATCCGACATCGGCCGGGTGATGGGTTGATGATTGATAGTACAACAAATAAAAATACCCAAAACAATGAGAAATCTCTTTACAATCCTTGCAGCTTTCGTGCTGACAGCCTCTGTGGCAGCGGCACAGGACGAACCTGCCGCCCCTGCCGGCAAGTGGGAAACCGCCAGCACCCCCGCGCTGAAAATCAGCGAATTCATGTTCAATAACTGGTCGAAGAGCGGCAACTCGCAAATCGACGCCACCGCCACCTTCTTCGGCAATTACAAGTACACCCACCCCCGCTATATTTGGGACAACGTGGTCGACCTGGCCTATGGCTACGCCTGGCAGGACCTCGCCGAGGGCGACACCCTCTTCGAAACCCGCCGCAAGAGCAACGACAAGATTGACCTGACCAGCGCCATCTCGTGGAAGCCGTTCGAAAAGTTGCCCGACTGGGGCGCCAGCTTCACGGCCAACCTCAAGACCCAGTTCGGCATCGGCTACGAGTACAATGGCATCGGCGCCGCCCAGACCGAAACCAAGGTCTCCAACTTCTTCGCCCCTGCCTATCTCACCACCGCCCTCTCGTTCGAGTACAAGAGACCCAACTGGTCGGTCTCCCTCTCTTTCCTCACCGGAAAGACCACCTTCGTCTGCGATGACGAACTCATCCACGACAGTCTCTTCTACGGCGTCATCCAGAAGAACTTCGACCGCGACGACCCCAACACCTATACCCACGCCTACTTCGCCCTCGGTAGCTATGTCAAGGCGCAGTATCTCAAGAAGGACCTCCTGCCCAACCTCGACCTCTACGCCCGCGCCGAGCTCTTCTACGACTACAAGAAACCCGAGAACATGGCTTGGGGCACTGCTGCCGAGATGGGCACCAACTCCAAGTACACCCTCGCCGATGGCGAGACGTGGGCCGACCTGGAGCAGAAGGGCTGGTTCGCCAAACGTCTCTTCGAGACCGACCTCGACCTCGAAGTGAAGCTCGACTACCGCTTCTCCGAGCACATCGCCGCCAACTTCGCCCTCAACCTCAAGTGGGATACCGACTTCAGCGGCATGGGCAAATGGGGACACTGGCAGATCTACCAGATGGCCGGCGTCCAGGTTTACTTCAGCTGGAAGACCCCGAAGGCATAAATAAAAATTTAGATAATGACACGGCGTGCCGTGTTCGCAGCAGACAATACCATCGCTGGCGGACACGGCACGCCGCGTTTCTGTACAATGGTTTCAACCTTTGAATTTCAGCAATACGCTCTCATTGACCTTCAATCCGGCCAGACCGGCGAGCGAGTGGTCTTGCAGGGCTAGCTCCAGTTGGCCGGTGGCCGAGACCGTGAGGCGCAGGTTCAGGTCGCTCCCGCCGTTGGCGCGGGCGTAGGAAGGGCTGACCTCGCTGACGGTCATCTCCTTCACCTGCAGCACGAACGGACGCCCCTGGCGCAACTCCTCAAACTCGCGGTAACTCATGCCGAGATACACATTGCCGTAGTCGTCCACATAATGGACATAGATGCGGTAGTAGTCGCCCTGCTGGATGTAGCTGGCGCGGGGCCGCTGCAGCAGCTGCGCGTGGCGCGGCCCGATGTCGGACAGCGGCGCCCCCTTCAGCAGCCGTGCCGCCACGGGCACGAACAGGTTGTAGGCCGCGAAGTTGTATATGCCGCCCGCCTGCGTGGGAATGCTCACCGCCTCCTCCACCTCGTCGCCAAAAACCAAGGCCGGCAGGCCGTTGTCGGAACAGATGTAGTACTGCCCGCGGGCCCGCAGGGCGATGAATGGCTGCTGCGAGGCCACGTCGATGAGGTGTACTGTGCCGGCGGGGAACCCCAGACATCCGTGGCGCACCACAAAACTGGCCTCCATCACGTTGAACGCCTTCAGTCCATGGGTGATGTCAACCACCTGCACCCCCTCCACGAGGTTCATCAGCGCCCCTTTTACCATCCCGGCAAAGAAGCCCCGTTCGCCCCAATCGGTTGTCAGTGTTGCTATTGGCGTTTTCATAATCGGATGCAAAGTTACACAATTTTTCTGAATTGCGGACAACAATCCAAAAAAAATAATGCCGCCGCCCCTCAAACCCGTCTCCGGGACAGCATATAGGTCGTGCACGACCTAATCTGTAAACCCTCCGTATCCTCTCCGTAACCCCTCCGTAGTCCCTCCGTAGTCCCTCCGATGTTGGTCCGACTGCGATCGGGTCAATGTCGTGGTAATGACGTAGTTGGTGCGTTTTTGCATCTTAGCTGTGTGGCTATCAGTAGGTTGTGTTTGCTTTCTCCAAAAGTGGCGTTTTGGACGTGGGTTGCCGAAGGGTGGGGTGGAAGTGTTGAAAAAAGTTAATTAAATCGTGTGCGATATATTTCCTGCAGGAGCCAAACCGATGCGGCGGTGTGCGCCGGGCGCCTGTCGCGGCTCTTCTGGAACTCATCAGCGGTTGAAAAGGAATAGAATTCGTTGACAATTCGTTTTTTTTATGTATCTTTGCCTATTGGCCGTTAGTGGCCGAAGGATAATAATATATTAAGGTTCAAAATATTAAATAAAGATATGTCACTGCTTTCAATACGCAATTTGCATGCTTCGATAGGTGACCGCGAGATACTGAAGGGTGTCGACCTGGAGGTGAACCGTGGTGAGGTGCACGCCATCATGGGACCCAACGGCAACGGCAAGAGCACCTTGGCGGGTGTGGTGGCCGGCAATCCCAAATACACCGTCACCGGAGGCGAAGTCATTTACAATGGCAAGAACATCCTCGACCTGCCTGTCGACCAGCGGGCCTGCGAGGGCATCTTCCTCGGCTTCCAGTACCCGGTTGAAATTCCGGGGGTGAGCATCACCAACTTCATGCGCACTGCCGTCAACGAGCAGCGTAAGTACCACGGCCTCGACCCCCTGAGTGGTTCGGAGTTCCTCAAGCTGATGGAAGAGAAGAAGAAGGTGGTCGAGATGACCACCAATCTGGCCAACCGCTCGGTGAACGAGGGCTTCAGTGGGGGTGAGAAGAAGAAGAATGAGATTTTCCAGATGGCGATGCTCAACCCGACGCTGAGCATCCTGGACGAGACCGATTCGGGTCTTGACATCGACGCGCTGCGCATCGTGGCAGGCGGCGTCAACCAGCTGCGCTCCAAGGACAACGCCACCATCGTCATCACGCACTATCAGCGTCTGCTCGACTATATCGTGCCCGACTTCGTGCATGTGCTCTACGAGGGCCGCATCGTGAAGACCGGCCCCAAGGAGCTGGCGCTGGAGCTGGAAGAGAAAGGCTACGACTGGATTAAGGAGGAGCTGGGAAAATGATACGTAAAGACCAACTGCCCCGCTACTGGGGCGACGACTGGTGCTGCACCGCGCCCGAGCAGCAGCTCGCCATCGGACGTGGCAGCGAGGTGGTGATGGTGCTCTGCAACGGGCAGGACGCGCCGCTCTTCATGCTTCGCGAAGGCGACGGCTACCGGACGATGCCCGATGTCGAGAACTTCAACATAGTCGTGGAGTCCGGCGCCCACCTGCGCCTCTACCGCCTGCAGGGCCCCAATACCCCGGCGCGCCACCTGACACATGCCAACATCGTCATGCAGGAGGACTCCCGCCTCGAGATGTGCACCGTCACCCTGGGTGGCGGCCACGTGCGCAACAACGTGGTGGTGCGCATGCAGGGCGAAGGGTGCCGCTGCGATGTCAACGGACTCTATCTGATGGACCGCGACCAACGGTGCGACAACTACGTGTTTGTGGAGCATGCCAAGCCCCGTTGCTACAGCCACGAGCTGTACAAGGGCATCGTCGACGACTCGGCGCAGGCCCGCTTCAACGGCCATGTGCTGGTGCAGGACGGCGCCGTGAAGACCGAGGCCTACATGACCAACCGTAACATACTGCTCACCGACAAGGCGCATGTCGACACGCGCCCCTTCCTGGAGATATACAACGACGACGTGAAGTGCTCGCACGGCTCCACCATCGGCCAGCTCGACGAGCAGGCCAAGTTCTACCTGCAGACCCGCGGCATCAGCGAGCGGACGGCCGTCACCATGCTCAGCTACGCCTTCTGCGACGAGGTGATACGTGGCATCACCTTCGACGAGCGTCTGCGCGACGCCGTGGGCGACATGGTGAAGAAGCGTCTGCATGGCGAGTTGACCTCATGCGCCGACTGCGCCATTGCCTGCAAAAACCCCTGCAACGGTCCCGACGCGCACTTCGAGATTGACCCCAGCAAGTTATGAAAGCGGAAGGCGGAAAGTGGAAAGTAAGAGGGATGCCTGTGGCATCCCGGGCAGAGACGGTGAGGGGGCGAAGATGGATGACGCTGATATGGATGGTCATCGCTTTCCACTTTCCGCTTTTCACTTCCCATCCGCTTCAGGCCCAAGATGTGAAGCCTGCCGACCATAAAGCCTACCGCGAGGCGTTGGCGAAATATGAGAAACGGCAGTACCGTGAGGCGGCGCAGGGACTGCGCCGCCTCGCCACACGCAATCCGCGGTCGGCCGACGTCCAGTTCTGGCTCGGCATGACGGCCGTCAAAGACGGATTCAACACGGCGGCCATCCGCCGCTACTTCCCCCGTTGCATCGAGCTCAATCCCGACTACCCCGACGCGCTGGCTCACTACTACATGGGGCTCGTCCACTACACCGACGACCGGTTCGACGACGCCGTGGCCGAGCTCGACCGCTATTTCGCCATCGCCAACGGCACCGACAACGGTGCATGGATGGCTGTCTACGAAGAAGCCTCCAACTACCTCTACTGGTCGCGCTTCCTGGCCGAAGCGATGCTCAACATGGCCCCCTTCGATCCGCAGCGCGTCGAGGGCGTCAGCTCGCGCTACAACGAGATGCTGCCCTATCTCAGCCTCGATGGACAGACGTTCTACTACCTGCGCGAGGTGCCTGCCTCGACCGAGCGCACCTTCTACAGCCGTGAGCTGGAACAGAAGCAATGGCGCCTCTTCAGCAGCAAGCGGTTGGGCGATACCACCTTCAGCAAAGGAGCCGAGATGCCTCGGCCGTTCAACAGCGGTGACCCCGAGGGCGGCGTCAGCCTCACGGCCGACGGTTCGGAACTCTACTTCTCCATCATACGCAACAGCGGCGGCTACGCCAACAGCGACATCTACCGTGTGCGCCGCGTGGACGGCGTGTGGCAGGAACCCGAGGTGCTGGGGTCGCAGGTGAACGGCGACCGCACGTGGGAGTCGCAGCCGTCGGTCAGCGCCGACGGGCAGACGCTCGTCTTTGCCTCGAACCGCAAGGGCGGTGCCGGCGGCATCGACCTGTGGCGTTGCCACCGGTTGAAGAACGGCGACTGGAGCCGCGCCGAGAATCTGGGCACCACCGTCAACACTGCCGGCAACGAGAAGGGTCCCTTCCTGGCTGCTGACGGCCGCACGCTCTACTTCCTCAGCGACGGCTGGCAGGGCTTCGGTGGCTACGATGTCTATTTCGCCGACCTCGCCGACCCCTATGGCAACCGCCCCACCAACCTGGGGCTGCCCATCAACGGTGAGGACGACGCCGTCTCCTTCGGCGTCACTGCCGACGGGCGCCAGGCCTACTTCGCCGCCAAGCCCGAGACGGCCCGCAGCAGCGACATATACCTGTTCGACCTCTATCCCGCCGCAAGGCCCGAACCGATGCGGCTGTGTCGTCTGCACATGGCTCCGGATCGCCGAGATACCGTGCTGATGCTTTCTGAGCAATACTCTACGGCGGTGCTCTTCGACGGTCCGCTGCCGGTCATCCTGTGCGGCAGGGCCAGGGAGTTGGACGGCCGGACGGCCAACCGTGCCGACAGCGTGTCGGCCATGCCCCTTGCCGAGCCGGCGGTCGTCGACGCATTGGCGGCGTGGCTTGTCGAGCATCCCCGCGTCCATGTTGCCATCGAGTGTCCGCGCCGCGAGGAGGCCCAAGCTGCCTGCGACCGTCTGCGGCAGAAAGGCCTCCGTGCCGAACGCTTCGTTGTGCGTGGCGGCACCGACATTAAGCAACCTCAAATCCGCCTGATTAACGACTGACCAGCATGAAGCCCATCCTCCGCATATTCCGCTACCTGCGCTTCTTCCCATGGCAGATTGGGTGCAACATCTTTTTCAATGTGCTGCACATCCTCTTCAATCTGGGCTCCTATGTGATGATAGTGCCGTTCGTCGAACTCCTCTTCGGCATGGGCGATGTGCCTGCCGCCGAGCCGGCCTTCACCTTCAGCCAGCGGGGCATCTCCGACTGGGCTTTCTGGCACCTCCATGCCTACCGCGACTCGCTCGGCCTCTGGCCCTGTCTGCTGGCTGTCGCTGGCGGATACCTGACCTGCTCGCTGCTGAGCAACATCTTCCGCTACCTCGCCCTCGCCTTCCTCAGCACCATACGCAACGGTATGATCGAGCGTCTGCGCAACGACATCTACCGCCGCGTCACCATCCTTCCCATCAGCTACTTCAACCGCAAGCGCCGCGGCGACCTCATCAGCCGTATGGCCAACGACCTGTTCGACGTGGAGTGGAGCGTGGTGAGCACCCTCCAGTCGCTCGTCAAGGACCCAATCAACGTCATCGTCTTCTCGTTCACGCTGCTCTTCGTGTCGTGGCGCCTCTTCGTGCTCTTCCTGGTGGTGCTGCCTGTGGGGGTGTGGCTCATTGCCCGCATCGGCCGCAGCCTGAAGCGCACCTCGCAGATGGGACAGTCGCGCCTCGGCGTGCTCTTTGCATGGCTCGACGAGTCGCTGACCAACCTGCGTGCCGTGAAGTCGTTCGGTCGCGAGGACCGTCGCGAGCGTGGCTTCCGCCGCCTCAACGACGACTACGCCCGCTCCATGGTGCGGGTGACGCGCCGCCGCGAGCTCTCCAGCCCCCTCTCCGAGATACTGGGCACCTTGGCGCTCGTCATCATCCTCATCGTGGGCGGATGGCAGGTCATCGACGGCATCATCCATCCCTCGGTATTCATCTTCTTCGTCATTGTCTTTGCACGCCTCATACCGCCCATCCAGGCGGTCGTCAAGGCCTACAACAGCCTGCAGAAGGGCTCCGCCTCGGCGGCGCGTTTCCTCGAAGTGCTCGACGCTGACGAGGTCATCCTCGAGGCTCCCGACGCCACAGTGCTCGACGGCTTCCATGAGGCCATCGAGCTGCACGATGTGTCGTTCAGCTATATGCAGAAACCGGACACTCCGGAGGGCCCGGAGACACCGGTGATGGTGCTCGATCATGTCAGCCTTGTCATCCCCAAAGGCAGGACCATTGCCCTGGTAGGCCCTTCCGGCGCCGGCAAGAGCACCCTTGTCGACCTGCTGCCTCGCTTCTACGACTGCACCTCGGGCACTATCACCGTCGACGGTGTGCCCGTCAAGGCGGCCAATATCAACTCGCTGCGTGCCCTCTTCGGCCTCGTCAGCCAGAATTGCATCCTCTTCAACGACACGGTGGCCAACAACATCTCGTTCGGCTCGGAAGGCTACACCCTCGACCAGATACAGGCGGCCGCCCGTGTGGCCAACGCCCACGATTTCATCATGGCTCTGCCCGACGGATACGACACCGTCATCGGCGACCGCGGCCTCAACCTCAGCGGTGGCCAGCGTCAACGACTCAGCATTGCCCGCGCCGTGCTGCGCAACACCCCCATCCTCATCCTCGACGAGGCCACCTCGGCCCTCGACTCGGAGTCGGAGCTCCAGGTGCAGCAAGGGCTCGAAGCCCTCATGCGTGGCCGCACTGCCATCGTCATCGCCCACCGACTCTCCACCATACGTCATGCCGACAGCATTGTGGTCCTCGATCATGGCCGGATTGTGGAACAAGGCACCCACGACGAGCTGTTTGCTGCCGGTGGATTGTATCGTAAATTGGTTGACATGCAGTCCTTTGTGAAATAAATTTGGCTATATGGCGAAAAGTGTGTATTTTTGCACCCTCAAAGCGGGAGTATAGCTCAGCTGGTTCAGAGCGCCTGCCTTACAAGCAGGAGGTCACTGGTTCGATCCCTGTTACTCCCACACCCATCGCGAGGGACGGAAAAATCCGCCCCTCGCCTTTTAATATCATTTAACAATATATTCCGCTGCCATATACCTAAATTGTCGTACTTTTGCCTTTCAGAAAGTGAATAAGAAATAATTGTATAACCTTAAAAAACAGTAAAATGAAGAAAGTTCTGTCTTTTGTTAGCTGCGCCCTTTTCGTCGCCGCTATGACCGTTGCCTGTGGTCACAAGACCGCTGAAGAGGCTGTTGATTCCACCGTCGAGGCTACCGTTGAGGAGGCCGTTGAGGTTGCTCCCGTCGAGGCCGCCACTATGAGCGATGCCGAGCACGAGGCTATGCTGAACGCCGCCCGCGAGGCTGGCCAGGCCAAGTGCAACTGCTACAAGACCGACGCCGCCAGCGTTGAGAGCTGCATCAAGAGCATCCTCGCCCAGAGCTACGCTGCCTATCAGGACAACGAGGAGTTCAAGGCCGCTATGGAAGCCGAGTTCAACAGCTGCGTCAAGGAGAAAGCCACTGCCGCCATTAAGGATGCCGCCAACGAAGGTATCAAAGCCGGTGCCAACGAGCTCTCCAAGAAACTCAGCAAGAAGAACTAATCCCTTGCAGAATGACATGACAGGTTCGCACCGTCGCGGACCTGTCTTTTTTTTGCTTTATGAAAAAGAACTCCCTGCTAATCCTTCCGCTGCTGTCGCTGCTCGTCGTCGCGTGTCACCATGACTCGTTGCCCGAGGGCGTGCTTGACAGCGAACAGATGACTGCCTTCCTCACCGACGCCTACATGCAGGAGGGCGTTTATGCCGTTGAGTCGCGCTACCGCTACGACAGCCTGCCTGAACATGTGGTACGTGGCTACGATAGCATCCTCGAGCTCCACGGCATCACCCGCGAGCAGGTCGAGCGCAGCTTCGACTACTACTCGCAGCACCTCGACGCCTACCAAGCCATCCAAGACTCTGTCGTCGCCCGTCTCGAGGTGCGCCAGGCCGAGTCCAACCGCTAGCACTCCATTATTCTCAACATTTCAAAGAACTCACCGTTTTCTGTAAACGGTAAACTGTAAACAGTAAACTTTACCCCATTTCACTTTCCACTTACCTTCTCCGTGCTTTCTCCCTATCTTCTCTCTACCTCCTCCGTGCCAACCCCTGCTTTTCACGGAGGAAGTACCTTTCTGCTCGTGTCTTGCTCTCGCGCTGGTATCACGCCGTCACAACTGTCCCCCAAATAGTATTTATCCAGGTGAGTAATTAATCGTACTCTTTATTGGTGTGGGACAATTGGGACAGTGGGACAGTTGAAATTCTAGGCTGCAACACCTCGGCCAGTTGACAGCAAAAAGAAGAGGGGTCCTCTGCACAGAGGGCCCCTCTTTGTTGTTTGAAACAAAGGTTGTCTCTTATTTCTTCTTCGTGTCGCTCTGGTTGTTGACGTTCAAGGTCTGAGCAGCTTTCTGCATTTCCTTTTTTTGCTCATCTTTGCGAATGTCGGCACCGGGGGCATTAACTTGCTGGACACCTGCGAGCTTGCTTCCGCTGGTGTTGGCGTTCTTGGCGGTGGGGTCTTCTTTCTTCTGAGCCTTAGGAGTCGTGGTTTTCTTCACAGGAGCGACAACCTCTTCTTCAATAGGAGTGGTGTCGGCAACTTCCTCGACGAGGACGGTGTCGATAGCATCCATTTCTTCTGCGATGGTGTCATTGTTGGCATTGTTGTTGCCACCGCAGGCAACTGTCAAGGCAGCGATAAAAATAGCGCTACCAAGGAGAGTCATGACTTTTTTCATTTTCTAATGATTTTTAATTTGTTATATGATACTTGATTTTTTCTTGTCCTTTATTTATTCGTTGCAAAGGTACATCATTTTTTTTTAATAGCAACAAATTGATATCATATTTATGTTTTTTTATGAATCGGGATTCTCCGATTGTTGTTTTTGTACTATGGGTATTGTTGCATGAGCCAGCCAAACTCCCTCCCTTTTGCGCATTTGAAGCGTGTCTGTGAAATCTTTTATCGGTGTAGTTTTACGATATACAACGTATGCGGTGGTGTCGCTGAGTTTGCTTACCTCCATTATCTCAATTTGTGCCGGTTTGTCGGATGCAATATATTCTTCTCCCACTGATTTTATCAGCCGTTTGGCCATCACGAGTGTTGTGTTTTTTGTTTCATTGGTGGCATACGGCGCAGCTTGGTCTACGTTATAGTTTGCCATGGAAAAAGAATAATTGTACGCGTTTTTCCTGATCTGTTTCTCTTGGCGGTCACAGGCTACAAAAATATTGACCACTAGAAGTAAAAGAATCCAGTATGCTTTCATGGCGTCACGTCTTAATACAAAACAAAGTCTGCCCTTTCGGACAGACTTTGTTTTTATTGCATCAGACAATAATTACTGTTGTTTCCAAACCCAGGTCATGTTGTTGATGTTGCCGCTGAAGTCGGTCTGGGCGCAAGCGTCCATGTTGCCCTGGTTGGCAACATAATCGGCAAGCAGGATGACTTTGGCCGTCCAGTTGGCGGACATGGTCAGGGCGTTCAAATCGATGGCGGTCACGTTCTCGATGAAGGTTGCGGGAATCGTGTAGTGACCATAATAGGTAGCGGCAGAACCATCACGGCTCAGGACACCGTCAGCATCGTAATAGGTGACGGAGGGATCACGATAGTTCATGACGTCGCCACCGGTGCTTTCGTAGGTAGCATTTGCAACGACCGTTGACTCCAGGAAGCCCTGGACGAAACGGCTGTTCTGCTCGCCGTTCTCGTAGCCATAAACAGTAAGATAACCCTCATCAGTTTTGTCTATAGCCTGGAAAGAGGTGATGTCCAGATTGGTGGAACCGTAGGTGACGGTGAAGCTGCGCTGGGGGGCGGGAGGGGTCACGGGAGTGGTGTCGGTGCCCTCTTCGGGATTGTCTTTACCGCAGGAAACCATCATGCCGCAAGCGAGGACGGCGATGCCTAAAAATTTGAAAATGTTCTTCATTGTTTTTTATTGTTTTTGGGTTAATATTTGCGTTCCAAATCGGGTGCAAAAGTACGAACTTTTTCTGACATACAAGAAAAAACTTCACTTTTTAATATTTTTTATACATTACCGCTTCACATCCAGCGCGTCGCGCAGGCCGTTGGCGAGCAGCATAAAGGCCAGCACGATGAACATGATGGCCAGGCCGGGCAGCAGGGCCAGGTAGGCGCTGTCGAGCAGTATGTAGCCGTAGTTGTCCTTCACCATCATGCCCCACGACGGCATGGGAGGCTGTACGCCGATACCCAGAAAGCTCAATCCGGCTTCGAGCAGTATGGCGCTGGCGAAGTTCGATGCCGCCACCACGACCACCGCGCCCAGGCAGTTGGGCAGTATGTGGCGGAAGATGGTGCGGAAGGTGCTGTAGCCGAGGGCCCGGGTGGCCTCGACATACTCTTTCTCCTTGATGCCGAGCACCTCGCCGCGCACCACGCGGGCGATGTCGACCCACATCGTCAGGCCTACGGCCACGAATATCTGCCAGAAGCCTTTCCCCAGAGCGAAGGTGATGGCGATGACCAGTAGCACCGTGGGGATGGACCACACTACGTTGATGATCCACATGATGACATTGTCGACCCATCCGCCGTGGTAGGCCGCCAGGGCGCCGAGGGTGATGCCGATGAGCAGCGCTATGGCGATGGCTATGAAGCCCACGCTCAGGCTTACGCGCGAGCCGATCATCAGCATGCTCAGCACGTCGCGTCCATAGGCGTCGGTGCCGAGGAGGAAGGTGCGCTGCTCGATGCGCGCCTCGCTCTGCGGCACTACAATGGGTTCGCCGTTGTAGGGGTAGGCTGTCAGGCTGTCGCCCGTATATTCATATTTATATACGGGTGTGGCGGTGTAGGGCAGCTGTGTGCCTTTGACCATGTTGCGTTTCAGCGGCCCTTGGATGTCGGTGAGGAGGAAGGTGCCCTTGCTGCCGGGTTTGAGGGTGGCCAGCTCAAGGTACTGCTGGTTGCAGAAGGGTGTGGGGTCGGGCGTGATGAGGTAGCCGAGGATGGCCACCAGGGCGAAAAGCCCTATCACCACGAGGCTGGCCACCGACAGCGGGTTGCGCCGGAAACGCCGCCACGCCTGCCGGTCGAGCGAGCCGGCAGCCTGGCCTCTCTTCTTGCCTATGAACGATAGCAGGGTCATACTACATGAATCCCAGTTCCACCTTGATGTCGTCGGGAATCATATCCATCGACCATGGGGGGTCGAAGGTGAGCTCTACGTCGACGCTCTTCACGCCGCTGATGTATTCCACCATCTGCTTCACCTCCTGGAACATGTATTCCGCTTCGGGGCAGTCGGGCGCTGTCATGGTCATCAGTATCTTCACATTCAGCTGCTCGTCGACGTCCACCTTGTAGATGAGCCCCAGGTCATAGATGTTCACCGGTATCTCGGGGTCGTAGATGTTCTTCAGGCAGTTGACGACTGCGCTTTTGATGGTCTCTTGGGTGGGTTCCATTTATTTGGTGTTAAGTGTTTAGTGTTAAGTGTTAAGTGTCAAGTGATTTTTTTTTGATGCGTCAGCCAACTGAACACTAAATACTTAACACTTAGCACTGACCTTATAGGCCAGAGCGTACATCTTCATCTGCTTCACCATGGCGGTAAGGCCGTTGGAGCGGGTGGGGGAGAGGTGCTCTTTGAGGCCTATGGTGTCGATGAATGCGAGGTCGGCGTCGAGTATCTCCTGCGGGGTGTGCCCGTCGAGGGCGCGGATGAGGAGGGTGACGATGCCGCGCGTGATGACGGCGTCGCTGTCGGCGCGGAAGTGCAGCAGCCCGTCGTCGTAGGAGCAGCTGAGCCACACGCGGCTCTGGCAGCCTTTGATGAGGTTCTGCTCGGTCTTGTCCTTCTCGTCAATCTGCGGGCATTCGCGCCCCAGGTCGATGAGGTAGGCATAGCGGTCCAGCCACTCGTCGAAGTTGCTGAACTCGTCGATAATCTGTTGTTCTGTCTCTTTGATGGTCATTTGGGTGCTTTATGAATCAGGTATACCGCCGCCACGCCGAAGACCAGCTGCGGGAGCAGCACGGCCATGAAGGGCGACAGGTTGCCGCCTGTGGCGAAGACGGTGGTCACTTTCATGAATACGATAAATCCGAAGGCCAGCGTGATGCCTATGGCCAGGTGCATGCCTATTCCGCCGCGTGTCTTGCGCGACGCGATGGCCACCCCGATGAAGGTCATCACGAAGATGGCCAGCGGGTTGAGCAGGCGCTGGTAGAGTTCTATCTTGGCTTCCTTGACGGTGCCGGTGCCACGTATCGTCTCGCGTTCGATGTGTTCCAGCAACTCGGGCGTCGGCATGGTCTCGATGCGTTTCGACAGCAGGTCGAAGTCTTCCGGCACGATGCCGAAATCCAGGTCGGCTGTCGGCTGTCGGTCGAGGGTCTCGTTGCCTCGGCTGTCGATGGTGCGCAGCGTGTAGCCCGTGCTCTGCCAGAGGCTCTTGGCGGTGTCGTAGGTGATGATGTCGGCCGTCTCGCGCCGGCGCATGTGCCCCTCGGCATCCATCTCTTCGCGGCAGAACTTGAAGCCGCGCGCCTTCTTCACATCGTAGCTCTCGGCATACACCTGCACGCCGGGCTGCGCCTGGAAGTGCAGGTTGCTGTAGTAGCTCGTCGCCTTGCTTTTGACGTAGTGCTCCTCGAAGTCTATCAGATGCCGGTTGGAGAGGGGGATGACGAAGTTGCCCAGCAGCAGCACCACCAAGGCCACCAGCAGCGACCCGTAGAAGTAGGGCCGCAGCAGGCGGCGGTAGCTGATGCCCGATCCCAGGATGGCGATAATCTCCGTGTTGCCCGCCATCTTCGAGGTGAAGAAGAGCACCGAGATGAAGATGAACAGCGGGCTGTAGAGGTTCACGAAGCCCGGGATGAAGTTGAAGTAGTAGTCCGTCACCACCTGCCCGAAGGTGGCGTGGTGGGAGATGAACTTGTCGAGCTTCTCGCTGACGTCGAAGGTGATGACAATGACAATAATCAAGGCCAAGGCCAGCAAGAAGGTCTTGAGGTACTTCCCTAGTATGTATCTGTCGAGTCTTGTCAAGGTAGTGTTTAGTGTTAAGTGTTTAGTGTTAAGTTATTGCTGACGCGGTGCAGTCTTCTTTGTTGTCGCCACCAGCATGCTTACTAGCTCCTTGCAGGAGTTGATAATGCTGTTGGCATGTGAAGTGTCCAGGAATTCGGCTCTGGAAAGAAGTTCCAACCAGTAAAGAGTTTCGTTGGCTTCTTTTAATGCGATATACATTTTGGAAGAGAAATCGGCCATGCTTTGTGCCATATTGGCTTCTGCAATATTGGCGCCGATGCTTGTCCCCGACCTTAGCAGTTGTTTCGACATAACAAACTCTCCGTTCTCACGAAGCTGTTTGTAAGTGTGTACAATCTCTAGTGCGAAATCAAAGCTTTTCTCTTTCAGAATGCTTTCGCCCATGCTTTTTAACTTAACACTTAACACTAAACACTTAACACTCTACAAAAGTTGCTTTTGGAACTTTTGCAGGCACTCCAGGGCGTTGGTCTTCACATGGATGAACTCGTCGATGCCGTAGCCTTTGTAGGTCTCCACCATCTCTTTGGGGAAGCCGGCCAGGACGAGGCTCTTCACCTTGCCCTTGAGGGCCTTGCACACGGGCTCGGTGAGCTCGGCATATTCGTCGTCGCTCGAGCAGAGCACCACCACGTCGGCGCCGCTCTCCAGGGCCGCCTTGGCGCCCTCTTCGGGAGTGGCGAAGCCGGGGTTGTCGATGATTTCGTAGCCGGCCACGCCGAAGAAGTTGGTGGCGAAGCCCGAACGGGCCTTGCGCATGGTCAGGTTGCCGTAGGTCAGCAGGAACACCTTCGGACGGCGGGCCGCCTTCTCGGTCTGCAGGCGCAGCTGCTCGAAGGCTTCGGCGCCGCGGTACTCCGGCAGCATCTTCACCTCGTCGCCCTTCTCGCCGCAGCAGCAACAGCCGCCTTTCTCAATCTTCTCGCCCATCTTCTCCAGCAGGTTGGGATACTGGTTGGTGCCGAGGATGGTGGTCTTGCGGGTGGCGATGTCGAGGTCGCGCTTGCGGGCGGTCTCCATCACCTCGTCCTGCACCAGTCCGGCACGCAGGGCCTTGCAGTAGCCGCCGGCCTGCTCCACTTTCAGGAAGTGCTCCCAGGCACCTTTGGCTATCTCGTTGGTGAGGTTCTCTATGTAGTAGCTGCCGGCCGCGGGGTCCACAATCTTGTCCAGATAGCTCTCCTCCTTCAGCAGCAGCTGCTGGTTGCGGGCGATGCGGTAGCCGAAGTCGTCGGCCTCCTTGTAGGCGTTGTCGAAAGGCAGCACGCTGATCGAGTCGGCGCCGGCCACGGCCGAGGACATGGCCTCGGTGGTCGAGCGCAGCATGTTCACATAAGGGTCGTAGAGCGACTGGTTCCAGCGGCTCGTGGTGGCGTTGATGAACAGTTTGTAGGCGCAGTCGCATTCGGGCTTGTACTGCTCGATGATCTTGCTCCACAGCAGGCGGGCGGCGCGTATCTTGGCAATCTCCATGAAGTAGGTGCTGCCCACGCCCACGCTCAGCTCGATGCGGC
>CAMJJD010000028.1 GCA_946406015.1 uncultured Bacteroidales bacterium
TCTCAGTATATACTGTGTTAAGACAGAGGAATCTCTTTGAGGGTAGTTCATCCGAATCCAATTTCTTGCAACCATAATTGCCTCATCATTGCTAACGGTATATGGTTGAGCCTTTATAATACTCAACGGGAGCAATATAAAGAGTAAAAATATGTTTTTTTTCATCGTTTATTGTATTGTATTTGTGTCAATTTCGATAGCACTAAGACTGACCCATCTATAGCAACACCCCTTGATAGGAGGGATATCCAAAAATCTGATTTTGCCAGTTATGAAGAGTTGTTTTTGGGAAAAAACATCCAAGTGTTCCCGGAAGAAAACAAGTAACGCAGTGTCCGTCTCCTGTTCTCCACCCAATCCTATCCGAATCGTATTTGTGCGACCCTGGTCATAATAGCCATTGTGGTCACTGTTGGCCGTTAGTGTGAATCCATAAGAATAATCCAGTTCTGACTCGTGCCATATCATGGGATCAACACCAGGCTCCCCATAATACAGCCATCCCTTCACTTTAATGGTGTCTCCAGCATGTTCTTTTATTGTGGAAGGATGACAGTGGAAATAGTCAAGAATGGTTCTTACACTATTATAGTCTGTCCATGATATAGAGGCAGTCTCCGGAGCATAGGGAGACTCACACGGAGTGTCGCACAGCTTCTCCTTGCAGGAAAACATCATGAACGGCAACAGCACAAGCGGAATTAATTGTTTGATTTTCATATCTTATTATTATACTTGTTTGACTTGGCCTCACAGGGTCGCCGACCACAGTTCAGTTCGTCCAGTTGTTTCTGCAGGTCGATGACATAGAGAGTCAGCTCTTCGACTTTCTGCAGCAACAGTTTGTTCATCTCGCCGAGGTCGACGCCGTTGGCTTCGGCCTCCTCGGCCGAGGGCACCTCGGGCAGGTGGCCGTTGGCTTGGATGTAGCTTTCCACTTCGGACAGCGGCATCAAACGGTGGCCGCCGCCGAAGACGTAGTCGGGCCAGTCGGTGGTGGTCACCCGCAGGCTCTTCACCTTCAAGGCGCCAGCGGCGGTGCAGGAAAAGCCGCTGCCGACGGTCAGAGTGCCGTCTGCGCCGTAGTAGAGGCCGCTGCCGACCGCCAAGACACCGAATATCTGGGCGTTTCCCTGGCAGATGATTCCACTGCTGAGGGACAGCGAGGAGGCGTGCATATCGCCGTCGACATTGAACTTGTACGAGTTGTTGGCGGTCCCGATGCCCACCTTGCCGCCGGAGGTGAGTATCAGCTCCGCGTTGTGGTTCTTTATCTTCAAATTACCGGTCTCTTTATGGGTCAGGGTGGTCTCATAGTTATAGCTCTCGATGACGAATCCGTCGTTCAGCGAGGTGCCTGTGAAGTAATTGGTGAGGTGAAATGTGCTTTGGCTGTGCCATAGGTCCGTGGGGTCGAGGCGTAGCGAGTCGGACTCTTCTCCCTCCCGATCCATGGGTGGAATTCCGGGGTCATTGAATTCTTTTTCATTGTTGTGCACATGCAGTGTGCCCTGGGGGATGGTAATGCCGACTCCGAGAGTGGTGGGGCTTTGTGCGCCAGCAATGCCACAGGCTGCCAGCAGACATAATGCTACAATTATTTTTTTCATATTGCTAATTTCTAAATCATTAACGTTTTATATTCAATTTTATTGTTGCCGTGCAATAACATGTCCCCTGCTGCGTTATACATTCCAGCATGCAATGTTATTGCATCTGTGTTTGGGTGCAGGGAGGCAGGTGGGAGTTTCTGTGTCATTATTCGCTCCTCCTGCCGCCACGCCCATTCCCGGGTGCCTCCGCTGGGGAGGCCTGTCTAGGTGAACTTCCTCATGGTGTTTGTCGGTTGGAAGGGTTGTTTTCCCCCTTTGTTATATTATATTAGAGCCAAAAATGGGACTAAAAGTAACACGGGGATCATTATTTAACAGCCGTGCAGGTATAGACACCGGTGTTTGCATCAAAGTCAATGGACACATCATATCCTTTCTTTTGCATAACATCTGCCCATTTCTCGGCATCAGACTTGTCGCGTGTGGTGTAGGTGACTACCTCTCTGTTCTGTTTGGCATTGACAGGGGATCCGGCGTCACGGAAGCTGACGGAACGCCCCTCCTCGGCCAAAGCAAACAGGCGGTCGAGGAATGCCAGCCATTCCAACTCATTGCCGAACGAGGCCGAGTATGTTGTTCTGTCGACGGTGTAGACCACATTAAGGGTCTCACTTGGCATAACCATATTAGCCTGTCAATCGGCAAATGTCTCTTTCTGGCAGCCGGTGGCCACCATGCTCAGCACTGTTATGAGTGCAACTGTTCTGATTACTTTTTTCATAACGGATAATTTTGTAGGTGTTTCAAATACTGTCTTCTATCTTTATCTTACTATAGTAGCTTTTCTGCAATACAGCTTTTAATTCTTCCGCTGTGCGGGTATGGAAGATTGCCACAGTCATGCGAACAGGGAAAACAGACCGCACTTCATTGTTTGCATCATCAGAATCGCCTAAAGAACCCAATTCTCCCCTGCGGAATGTCCCCGAGTAACATTTATCCGTATTTCCTCCCAATGATAATATGTCGGTGATGTATTCGTCGCTCTTGCCCATGCTTTTCAGCAGGTTGGCAAAGGCGAGGCTATCTTCGGCTTCAAGGATGGTCATGTCGAGGCGGAGGGTGTCGTTGATCTGCTTGTTTTTGATGAAGGAGGCCTGGATGCCGGGGGTGTCGTGGTAACGCTGGTAGACTTCGCTGCACTGGCTCAGCGGCACGGTGCGGGGCCAACAGCGCCAAGCCACGGCGGCCAGCACAGCCAGAAAGGACAGCGCCAAGGTCAGAAGCCACATTCTCTTGCTCATACGACGGAGATTAACATATTGGACTGTTCGAGTACCGTACGGTGGGCGGCGGCAGTACGCATGTCGCGGCCATCGGGAACCGGCATGCAGGCCAGGAAGACGGTGGCCGGACCGATGATGCAGAGGGTCATGACCACAAGGGTCTGGACACGGCGCCAGCGCGCCAGGCGGCGGACGGCGGCGGACTGGCAGTCGCGCAGGAAACGTCGTCGTCGGCCATCGGCGATGGCGCGGTCGAGGATAAGGTCGACATCAGGCGGGAAGGGCTGTTTCATAGGTCTAGTCTTTGTTGTATTGTTCGTTGATTTGCCGCAGATGTTGGCGTGCGATGCTGATAAGGTTCTGCACGGTGTGGAGGCTCTGGTGCCTTTCAGCGGCCAGCTCCTCGGGGGTGATGCCTTGGCAGAGGGCCTGTAGGAGACTCCGTTCGTCGGGCGGGAGGAGGGCGAGGAGCTCGTCGAGGAGCATGAACATGGAAGAGGTGCTGTCGTCGTCGGGCAGGTCGGCAAGGCCGTCGATGGGGACAATTCGCATCTTCCGATTCCGATGGTCGTCGCGGAGCACGCTGCGGATGTGCAACCATACCCACCGTTTCTCTTCGGCCGGGGTGGCAGTGGCGGGCAAGTTGTCGAAATGACGCCAGAGACGCTCGCGGACGTCCTGCATGAGATCGATAATGTTGTCGTGACGGAACCGGGTATGACGGAAGCACAGCCAGAAGAGGGTGTTCTCGTGGCGGCTCAGAAGGGCCATGTAGCGGTCGGTGCGGCGTTGGTAGTCGATGTCATGCATAGGTGTCGGCTGGCGCAAAAAAGGAGGGCCTCTACTATATAATAGCCAAAAAGTGGAGCCTTTTTCCCGAGGCAAGTAGCACTTTTAACATCATTTAACTTATACACCGGTGGCCCGATTGCGTCGAATCTCACACAAGCAGCTCAGTGCCAGCACGCTGCAAGGATTGGCATAAAAAAATGTATGGATGCGAAAAGTCGCATCCATACAATATGTTATTTTGCCCCAAAAAGGAGTTTGGAAGGGAGTGGACGGTGTATGGGTGGGCAGGGGTGCGTCCATTGCCAAGACGGTCTTGCGCCGGGTGCTAGTCGATGGCAGCAGCGATGCGGGCGGCGAGCTCCTGCAGTTCGTCGGGGGTCATCTGCACGTGGTGTGCAAAGTTGAGGTCGCCGGGCTGGTTGAGGGGCATGAGGTGGATGTGGGTGTGCGGGACGTCGATGCCGACGACGGCTTCGCCGACCTTGATGCAGGGGCAGACCTTCTTAAGGCCTCGGGCGACGCGCTTGGCGAAGAGGTGGAGCTCGCAGAAGAGGTCGTCGTCGAGGTCGAAGATGTAGTCGACCTCTTGCTTGGGGATGCAGAGGACGTGTCCGCGGACGACGGGGTTGATGTCGAGGAACGCAAAGCAATGTTCCGTTTCGGCGACTTTATAGCACGGTATTTCGCCGGCGACAATTTTAGAGAAGATGCTGGCCATGGTTAACGTTCGATTTTGGTGAGTTCGAAGGTCATCTTGCCGGCGGGGACGTTGACTTCGACGACGTCGCCCACTTTGTGGCCGAGGAAGGCGGAGGCAAAGGGCGAGGTGATGCTTATCTTGCCTTGCTTGAGGTTGGCTTCGCTCTCGGGGACGATGGTGTAGCGCTGCACCATCTTGTTCTTGGTGTTGCGGATGGTGATGATGGAGAGGAGGAGCACCTTGGAGGTGTCGATCTTGCTCTCGTCGAGGAGACGGGCGTTGGCGACGAGTTCCTGGAGCTTACTGATGCGGGCTTCGAGGTGTCCCTGAGCCTCCTTGGCGGCGTCGTACTCGGCGTTCTCGGAGAGGTCGCCCTTGTCGCGGGCCTCGGCGATGGCGGCCGACGCGGCAGGCCGCTCGACGACGATGAGGTGGTGAAGTTCGTCTTTCAATTTCTGAAGACCTTCTTCGCTGTAATATTTGATTTCTGCCATGATGTGCTGTTTTTATTAAGCGTTTAAAAAGTGGGAAAGGCTTGTGACAAGCCTTTCCCGACTTAGGGATTATGTGCGACTGCTCTTAGAAGCGCAGGCTGGCACCGATGGAGTGGGTGCCACGCATGGGCGAAGCCGACTGGAAGGAGTAGTCGATGGTGATGCCGGTCTTGCCGTCCTCCTTGGAGAGAGGCACATCGACCGAAGCACCGGCACAGATGCCGTTGTTGGCGGTGGCGGCGTTGCCGTTCCAGAGGCCAGGCTGCATGATGTAACCCGCACGGAGCTGGAACATCTTGAGCAGGCTGTACTCAACACCGACAGTGTAGTTGTCACGCAGGAAGGCGTTGGAGGTGAAGGCCGCTGCCAAGGTGAGGCGCTGATCCCACTTCTCGAAGAGGAAGTCGTAGGAGAGGCCGATGTTAAGGCAGGTGGGGAGCTCCATCTCGGCAGCACGCGTCTCGACGGTGAAGTTGTTGCCGGCGGTGTTGACCATCTGGAGAGAGAGGCCGGTGCCGCCAAACTTCATCGAGGGACCCCAGTTCTTCAGAGAGATACCGAACTTGAGTTCGTCGTCCTCACCGGTGACATACTGGATGCCAGCGTCGATGCCAAAGCCGGAGCCACTGACGTTGTCGGTGCTCTCGGTGATGGCCTTGAAGAGAACCGAGCCGTGGATGGTGTTGGTGAAGCTGTGGGCATAGGCCACGTTGATGTTCATGTAGCTGGGCGAGAAGGTGCCGTTGCCACTCTCAGGACTGAGGTAGGTGGTGACATCGATGTCGCCGAAGCCCATGGACATGACATAGAAACCGGCCACGCCACGCTCGAAGATGCGGACGGCAAGACCGAAAGTGTTGATGGAAGCACCGCTGCTGAGGCCGCTCTTGCCACCATAGAGCATGGTGTTGGAGTAGGCCACCTCAATGCTCTCGACGAAGGCAAGGCCTGCCACGTTGGAGAACATGGAGCTGATGCCACGAACGTTGGCCACGTTGACGCCGCCCCAGCCTGTGTTACGTGCCCAGGGATTGATGAGCAGCTCGGATGCACCGGCTGTGCCACGACGTTCGTCGTTGCCGGCATAGGCCGACTGTGACGTGAGGGCCGAGAGGACCACAACTACAGCAAATATTCTAAATATGTTTTTCATTTTCTGTAATGTTTTTGTCGTTTGGAGTTACACTGTTTAGAAGCCGAAAGAGTTGAGGTCGACCGGACGCATGGTGCCGAACCACTTGATTACACGCTCGCCAATGCCAGGGACGCTGACATGAATCAGGTACATGCCGCCAGCGATGGGGATACCCGTCTGGTTGTGAAGATCCCAGTCGTAGGTAGTGCTGTTGACAGGCGTAGGACCAAGGGTACGGACGAGGGTACCATCAGTGGTGTAGATACGGATGTAGCAGCCTTCCTTCTTGCCGCTCTTGTTGACGCCGGTGGGCAGGTTGATGAAGCGCACCTTGGTCTCGAGCTGGCTGGAGGTCTCATAGTTGGAGTAGCTGTAATAGGGGTTGGGAACCACATTGATGAGACTGAGGATGGAGTCGACATAGCTCTGGCGGGCGTTGTTGTCGGTAGCCAGATTCTCGAGGACTGCATCGGAGGAGTTTATGACGAACTGGTAGACCGGCATATTCCTGTTGATAGCGGTGTTACCGGTACGGGAAGCATCAGTGCCGTTGAAGCTCATAAACTTGTTGTACGGAGTGCGCACATCGATATCGATGGTCACATCGCAGGGGATGTCCTTGGGGTTGGTGAACTCATAGCGCGAGCTGACCAAGGGCATGTTGACCCAAGCGGTGGAGGCATAGAGCATGGCGATGGAGTCGCGGACAGGGACAAAGTTGTCGGCACGGTTGACGACACCCTTGTAGAGCATCTTAGTACCGGTGGCAGGATAGAGGTTAGAGTTCATCATGCGCTCGACAGAACGGAGCATGGTCATCGACCAACGGCCAGCGTCGTAGCTCGGAGTCACATAAGTAGTGTACTGATTGAGGTTGACATTTCCGGCATCGTTGAGGTCGTAGAAGGTCTGACGGGTGGCATTCATCACATAAATGTAATGGCGACCACCGAGGACATAGTTCTGCGTACCTTCCATGGTGTTGTTGACAGGGTTCCACATCATGTCGCGGCCATTATACTGGACGTAACGGGAATCTTCACCGAACATGATGTTCAAGCGCTCGCCAGTGACCGTATTGATGGCGTATCCGGGGAACCAGCCCATACCGTCGGCGGAAATATACTCGGGGTCGTCGGTGCTACCAGCAGTATAGGTGATACCTTGGCTGGCGCATTCGGCGGCGGTGAGACCATCCTTATTGACGGAGGCGTGACGACGGAGAGAGAAACGACGGGCATTGCCCTCGGAGAGGGTGTAGTCGTCGCACATTTCGACTACCGGGCAGCGGGTCCACTTGCTCTGGTCGGCAGTGATGACAATGCGCACACTGGGCAGTTTGGCGAGTTCGTTGTAGTTGAGAGCCTTGTTGAAGATGTTGGTCATCAGCAAACGTTCCAACTGATTACGGTTGACACCGAGGCTGTCGAGCATGTGGTTGTCGGCGGTGATGAAGGGGGCAAAGCTGAAGCCCGGGTGGAACGGCATGGTGGAGACCAAGCCATAGGGAGCCCAGGTGCCACCCACAACACTCTCGTAAACCTGAGTCTTGTCGATACCTTCAGTCGAGTCGATATTCAAACTTAGAGAGTTGGAAGTCCTCTTGTAGGCCTTGAAGAAGTCCTCATCCAGATAGGCCTCGTTAATGCTGTAGGGCGAGTTGGGGGAGATGAAGGCCTCATACGCATTGGCGGAGAACTGGCTGCCGGAACGGATCCAGTTGTAGGTCAAATAGGAGTCGTTATCGGGCAGGCCACCAAGCCACTGCTTGTTCTGGTCGGCAAAAGTCATCGAGGACCCCAGCAGAGCACCTTCCTTCACGAAGCCCTGGTAGAACTTGCCAGCGAAGTAGTTAGTGGTGGTGTAACTGGAGATATCGATACTGGAAGCCGCGGGCTGCGGATTCAGCAGAGAGACTGCAATACCGAGCTCGGGGAATATCTGCTCGTTGTATCGAGAGATGGAGAAGTGAGACCAAACACGGGTGAAGGTGTCATAGACAGGACCGCCGTCGGCATTGACAATGCACCAACGGGTGTTTTTGTTAACGCCACCACCGACGGTGTCGTTATTGACATTGGTAATGTTACCGTTATTATCATAGATGGCATTCCAGAAGAGGATGTTGAAGCGGCCTTCTTTCAACTTGAGCGGGTCGATGACGCGAACATTGACGGGACCATAGTTCTCCTCATACTGGGGATGGGCAATGATACAAGGATTGTCGACATAGGAGCGGTCAACCTGGTTGCCGGATGTGGAAATGGAATTGACATAAGTTCCGGGACCCTTGCCTTCGACATTGGGGGCACCCATCAGCTCTTCGATGGACTGCTTAGTCAGACGCAGGCCGGTAGCGGTACCGTTACCGTAACCCTCGATACGAATAATGTTGGGGCACATGCCAAATTCGGCTTGGGCGATCTTACCACCGTCCTCAACAGCGGGGTTGTGCGGGATGACGGTAATGGGGGTGATGCTACCACCACGCTCGTTCTTACGACCGGCAAGATAGGGCTCTTTCTGACCATCGAGGAAAGCAGCCTCGGTCTGAGAGTACTCCTTGAAACGGTTCTGGGCATAAGCGATGGCGATGAAGTAGTATTCCTTATTATTCACCAGCGAAGTGTTGGTACCGGTGGCGAAAGCATCGGTAGTGACGCGGAAGACGTGCTGGATACCCTTGTTGGAACCATCAACCATCACTGTACCGGTCAAAAGACCAGTCTGAGAATTGGTGGTGTAGTTAACCAAGCGGCCTATGGGCAGGCTGGGATTGGGATTCCAGGTAGTGTCGATATGGTGGACAACAGTGTCACCAGCCGAAGTGATAGTCCAGACGGTGTCGATAGACAGGATAGTGTCGTAGTAGTTCTCGACATCGCACTGGGCAATCAGGCGGGCCTTGTTACGGTCCTCGATGTCAGCGATGGAGGTGTTGGCATCCTTCAACTGATAGATCTGGTAGCCTTCGAAGATATAACTACGGGCGACCGAGTCGTAAAGATGGGTATTGCCGCTGGCATCGGTATAGCTACGGACAATGGCTGGGTCGACTTCACGGTACTTCTCGTTGTAGTTGTTGGAAGAACGGTCTTCATAATTGAGGTAGAGGATAACCTCGTTGCTCAGCTCCTGAGCAGTCACGGTGGGAGCATCGGGGCCATCAAGAACCTTGAAGCAGTTCTCGAACAGAGCCTGGCAAACGTCATCGATTTCACGCAGCAGGGAAACAGATGCCCACTGACCTTCACCGCTGGAAGCCTGTGCAAAGGGGATACCGACGGTGATATAGTTCAAGGCACCAGATTTCAGGGTGAAGGGACCTGCCGACTGCATAAAGCGGCGGTCTCCCGGGCTGTTGCCGGCGGTGATTTCACGCCAGTCATCCGGATTGACGGTGGGGATAGCACCATCCGTGCCCCAATGCCAGGGGTCACTGTCGTCGGGGAACATAAAGTCGCAGTCGAGGTTGGCAGGATCAGTGCCTGTGGAGACAGCATTTCCACCATATCTCATACGCTGACCATTCTTCCAGTAGCCACGCAGGTAGTTGTAGTAGTCACTAGCCTTGATAGGCTCACCGTAGATGGCGTTGAGGGAGTTGTCGTAATAGACGAAGCGGCGCATGCCGAAACGTTCATCGTCGACAATATTATTGCCGAAGTTGACGCCGTTAATGGCGCAGTTGCCTATGGCATCACCCGGGACAAAGTACCAGCTGGCGGGGTCGAGGGCGAAGAAGAGGTCGGCATCGTCAGTGATGGAGATGGTGTCATAATAGACCTGACCCGACTCGTCGGTACGGCGGTAGTTCTGCAGGAGGTTCTTCACCGAAAGGTTGGTGTAGCTGTCGCTCAAAATCTTCGGAATATCAATCTTGGGATTATCAACACCATCGGGATCCATATAGGGGCCCTGGAAGAAGTCGATACCGACTGCAGGAGGCAGACCGGAGTAGCTACCAGAACCGGGAGAATCCTGAGGCTTACCATTGTAGCAATAACCAAGACCGCGGCGGACATCGCAACCCACAAAGTCGTCCCAAGCATAACCCAGATCGGGGTCAACCCACTGGCTGAAGTAGGTCTCGCGCAGCTCATAGGTGGAACGGTTAATAATCTCGTAGGAATAGAATGTCATGTTGTTAATCTCGTCGTTGGTCGAGAAGGCGAAAGCCTGGGCACGAATTTCGAGACCGATAGCCTCACCCTTGGATTCAGTGTGGGTATTACCTTTATCGTTGAAGACCCACCAGATAGTCTGGTCACCTTTCAGGACCTGGTCGGAGAAAAGACTACCCTTGACGAGGTGAGCGGAGCTTTCCTCGGGGGTGGGGAGAACATGCTCGGTGTAGGCGTCACCCCACTCAGCTTTCAGCGTACGGGGGCAAAGGTCGTTATTAAAGTCATAGTACGGATAATCACCCTGTTCCGGTTCATAGACGCCATTCTTGTTTGCATCATAGAAAGGTGCAAGGAAAGAGGTCAGGTCGTCGCTGTTGCCATGAGCAGGCCACTCGCGAATGACATCAGGGATGTCACCGGCGCTATAACCGTCAATGGTCTGCGCACCGGTTTCGCCATACTCGAAGTGAGCCTTGTGAGCCAGGACTTCGGCTTTGGTGATAATCCAGTGCTTGTCATACTGGTTGCAGATGGGCAGGTCGACAGAAGCCGTACCATTGATTCTCAAAGGACCGGGCCAGTAGTCATCACCGTCGCTACCAAATTTCAGAGCAGCGATACGAAGCTGGTCGTTCACGTCAGTACCACCAATCCACAAAGCTGCACAGAAGAGCGGGCAGGTATTGCTGTTCTTAGGCAGGTGATACTTGGCCACACTACCGTCATACCACATGTTACCGTATCCATTAATCAATGCACGTACATTGTTAATGTTGAGCTCGGCGGTACTTTGTGCTCTCTTACAGACAGCAGCCTTAGCCTGTACTGTGGCTTTACTCGCATTGGTTTTCTTGCACTCGATGCACTCACGCGCCGACACAGATGTCGACACGGTGACAAGCAACAAGGAAATCAAAACTAATTTACTATATAAACTTTTCATTTTGATTGATTTTTTCGCTGTTAGATTAGAACATATAGGTCAAGCCAACTTTAATGGTACGGGGACTGCAGTAGTTCCAGGTGCCATTGCGGAGAATGATAGTGTAGATATCGCGGAAAGCCTGCGGATCGAGGTAGGCGTTGATAACCTGCTGCGATTCGGGGTCGGTCAGATAACCATTGTCCTCCGGGTTACCCGTAACATTGAATACATTGACGATATTACGAATGTCAAACAAGTTGTTCACCGTAACAGCAGCACGCAGCTGAGTCACGCGCTTTCCGACATTGAAACTCCAAACCTTGTCAGCAACAACATTGAAGTAGAAGCCCCAGGGCATGCGAGCGCCACGATAGCCACCCACGATGGTCGCCTGAGAGTTGGAGAACTGTTTGGTGTAAGGACGACCCGACTGGGCAACAGCCAAGAAGTTGACACCAAAGTTTTCAAGGAGCTTCACTTCTTTCTTACGTTTCTCACCAGTCTCCTTATCAGTCACCACACGAGTGATAACAGGGCCATTGTACTTGGGACCGCTAGCATAACGGAAGTCAACGTTGGCCTTGAACTCATGACGACGGTCGTCGCTGATGGGGTTAAGCATCTTCAGAGTTGTGTAACCTTCCTTGATAAGTTCAGTCATCGTCGTAGAAGAAAGACCAGTACCCTCTGCATACTGCAGCGTATAGTTGGCATTCACACGGATATTTTTCGTCTGACGAAGGTCGTAAGCGAGAGTGACACCCTTAATGGTACGGAAGTCCTTGTTATCGTAGCTATAGTAGTTGGGGTTAGGATCAGCACCAGCATACTGCACAAGCTGGATAAGGTCGCGAGTCTCTTTGTAGTAAGCAGAAGCACTGATAGCAGAGGATTGGTTAAGTGCCTGCTGGAAACCGAGCTCATAGTTGGTAATACGTTCCGGCTTCAGATTGGGGTTGGTGATAGATGAAATCTGAGTCATGTAGAGGTAGCTAAGATAACTGGCTTCCCAACCCGACGAAGGACGACGGGCAATAATGTCGTAACTGGCCTTGAACTGTGACTTCTCACCGATGGGGAAGGAGAAGGCGATACGGGGCATAGCCACAATTTGAGGAGTATAGCGTTCGAAAGCAGAGGAATAAACGGTATTATTCTTCATGGCCGACTGACCACCCTTGTCACCACCTGTACGATAGGGCGTGGGCTTACCGGAGACACCACTGACCTCATTCGGCGAAGAGACCTCGGCACCAGTGGCATCATACCATTTACCCTGGGAATCACGATAACCGACAATGGTCGGCATGGTGGTATTACTCTCATCGGGAACATAGTTCACGTAAGGCACCCAGTCGTCACCTGCATTGTCGAGATAGATATCGCCACCGCTGATAAGGCTGCGATTGGCACGGATATCGGCCACAGTGTAGGATTCATACAGCAAATAGGGGTCTTTCATCACGTACTGGTTGCCGTTGAAGTAGTCAACACGGACACCCACGTTGAAGATAAGGTCTTGGAAGTAGAACTTATCCTGAATATAGCCAGCGACATAAATGGGCGAGAAGGCAGGAAGCAGACGTTCGTCGGAATTAAAGAAACGGTCAAGGCTCCAGTTGGCTCCATTATACTTCTTACCAGTGTGGTCATAACCCAGATAGCCGACCTTCGCATTGCCGCTATTGAAGAGTTCATCGGCGGAGAACATACTAATACCGCCAGCAGCAACAAAGTCATCGGGAGAATAGCGGTCGACATCAATCCAGGAGTAGTCGTCAATCGGGCTACCGTCGCTATTGGTGAAGCCGTTCTCCATCAGGTATTGACGGAAGGCGGCGTCAAATGGCGACTGCTGGTCGCTATCAAGCAGACGGGGATAGTTCACATACAATTGCGAACCACGCTGCTCATAAATAGGATTGTCAAAGTCCATCTGCGAAATATGGCGGTTGGCATTCTGACGCATGATAGTCCAGAGTTCGTAGGCATTCAGCGAGTAGGACGACTGCCACATCTGGTCGTACTGGACACCCACCTCGATTTCATGACCCTTCACGTCAGCCGACGCCTTGGCCTGCAAGTACAAGTAATCGTTCTGAGACTTGCCGTAGGAGGCGCTCTGCACACCGACGTTGGAAATCAAACCATAGATATTCGAGGGATAGTCACCGTTGTACAGACCCTTATAACCAAGGATATAGTCACGCGTAGTCAGATAAGGCTGCACATCGCGGAACTCCTCACTGAAGAAGAGCTGCTCATTGTAGTTGGCAAGCAGGGGGTTGTAGGTCGTATAGCCGTTCACGGGGTCGTTGGGAGACACATAAGTCACTTGGTCCCTCCAGTTGTTCTGCACAAAAGCCCACTGATTAATACCATTATAATCTATTTGACGTAATTCATATGTGGGGACCTTCTCTGTGATAAATTTACCGATATAGCCATATTTGAAGATATCGTCAATATCACCACCAAAGTTCTCGTTGTACGATTTGCTAGTATAGCGGTTGACCATACCGGTGATATTGTACATTACATTCTTAATGGGGGAGGTCGCCTTAGCTTCGTCTTCATTGGAAACATCGGCATCGGGGAAGCGCTGCGTGAAGTCAACAGTGAGAACCATATTCATGGCTTCGCCCACCATAGAACCCGACAACGGCATCGACAAAGGCGACAGCGAAGCCGAAGGGGAGTGGGAAGCACTAAATTCTCCGGTCAACGTAAGGGTGGCGTAGTCGGAGAAGCGGAAGTCCAAAGCACCCTCCATACCGATGCTGAAGTACTGCAGGTTCGGCACACGCGAAGCATCGCCACCGAAGTTCTTCTTCGAGAGACGAGTGATCTCATAGAAGCTTTCCTTGCGCAACTGGGTCTCTGCCGTATAGTTAACACCACCTGTCAGAGGATCATACGACAGGGGGTTCTGCTCTATCTGGCGCACAATGTCATCTTTGACAATCTGATAGCGGTAACCCTTCACACGATAGAACGGAGAGTTCTCATAAGACCCCTGTCCATTGAAACGGAAACCTATCAACGTGCGTTCAACAGTAGAACCGTCGGCCTGCTTAAAATTCTTCTTATACACAGGACCAGTTAAATAGACCATCAACGTGTGGATATAACGGTAGTCAAGATATGTCTCCCAACGTGCCACACCTTGGAACTGGCTGGTTGGCGGTTTCAGCGTGATAATCTGCGAACCACCGATAGCCTCACCGATGCTGGCGGGGGTACCACCCAGAATAACCTGAATTTCGGCGATGGCCTCCTTAGGAGCAGAGATACCCGTGCGTTTACGGACATTACCCTGCATCGTCACCATGCCGCTTTCACCACGGGCCGTACCGGTACCACCATCGCTATATCCGACACCGCCGACCGATGCCACGATACTCTCCACCGAGGTACCAGGCATACGAGCAATGTCATCACTCGACAGACGTGCACCTTGTTCAGCTGAGCCAATCTCAATGACTGGTACTTTGTCAGCCACAACCTCGACGACTTCCAGCGTGGTTGCCGAAGGGTTCAGGGCGACATCAACCACTGTGAAGCCCGAGGCCTTCACATTGATACCAGTCTGCACATAGCGGTTGTATCCCACATAGGAGACTTCAATGTCGTACTTGCCGACAGCCAAGGGCTTAATGGTATAAATACCGTCAAAGTCCGTCTGACCGCCATGTACCTGTTTACCGTCCTGCTTGACGACGATGTTAACGAAAGGCAATGGTTCTTTCGTCTTCGCATCGGTGATAGTACCTTTCATGGTACCTTGTGCGAAAACAGCCATTTCCGCCATCAGCAAGAGTCCGAATGTCAATAGTACTTTTCTAAACATTCTCATTGCGTTTACATGTAAGAGATTATTGATTAATTTTATTTATCCTCATAAGTAGGTCATGCCAACTCTTTGGTCTTCTGCTTACCCGAGATTTCGTATACAATCGAGCAAGCGATGCACAGCGACGAGAACACGCCGACCAGAACACCGACCAACAAGGCGAAGATGAATCCACGGATCACTTCTCCTCCAAATATGAACATCATCAAAAGCGTAACAAATGTAGTACCCGATGTGTTCACTGTTCTGGCCAAAGTAGAGTTGATAGCATCGTTCATGTGAGTGTTGAGATCGCGTTTGGGATACAGTTTGCGATACTCACGGACACGGTCAAAGATAACCACCGTGGCATTGATGGAGTAACCGATAACTGTCAAGACAGCCGAAATGAAATACTGGTCAACCTCCAAGTTAAAGGGTAACAGTCCATAGAGTAACGAGAATATACCAATTACCAAAACAGTATCATGAGCCAAGGCCGAGACACTGCCTATTCCGAAACGCCAGCTACGGAAGCGGAGTCCAATATAGACAAACATCACGAGCAGACCGCCGATAACCGCCCAAATAGAATGGACCAAATTATCATGGGCGATAGTACCACCCACCTGATCTGCCTGAATGATACCCACCGGATTGGTCTCCGTCGACTTGAACTCATCAAGGCTGACCGGAGTGGCGAAATACTTACTCGTTCCAGCATACAACTTCTCGACGATTTCGTTCTTCACTGCATCACCATCCTCGGCAATCTTATACTTGGTGGTCACTTTCACCTGATTGCTAGGACCGTAAGTTTTCACTTCGGGAGCTTCCTCAAACTGTTTTGCCAAATCGGCACGAACGTCGACAGCATTGACCGGCTGGTCAAATCTCACCACATACGTACGGCCACCCGTGAAATCAATACCAAAATTCAAGCCACGGATGCAGAAACTGGCAATACAGATTGCAATGGCGACGCCAGCGATAATATAGAAAGTACGACGCTTGCCGATGAAGTTGATATGGGCATTACGCAGGAAATTCTCCGAGAAGGGGAACGAGAAGTTTATCTTGCGCTTGTGCTGCAAATTACTATCGATAATCAAGCGGGTAATAAAGATCGAAGTGAACAGAGAAGTAACAATACCGATGCAGAGAGTCACTGCAAATCCCTGTACCGCACCGGAGCCGAACATGATAAGAACCAAACCCAGCAGGAATGTGGTCACCTGTCCGTCGATAATTGCCGAATAAGCATTCTTGAAGCCATTCTCAACAGCATTGACCATGCTAGCTCCAGAACGGAGTTCTTCCTTTATTCGCTCATAAATAATCACATTACCATCAACAGCCATGGCCATTGTCAAAACGATACCAGCCATACCAGGCAGTGTAAGCACTGCACCTATTGATGCTAAAATACCTATAAGAAGGAATACATTAGTAATAAGGGCTGCCACAGACACCCATCCGGCACGATTGTAGAATACAACCATGTAGATAAGCACGACAACAAATGCCAGCACCATCGACAGCAAACCATTTCGGATGGATTCCTGTCCGAGCGAAGGTCCGACAACAGCCTCCTGAACGATAACTGCGGGAGCAGGAAGTTTACCGCTCTTCAGAATATTGGCAAGATCCTTTGCCTCTTCAAGAGTAAAGTCACCAGTGATGGACGAACGGCCGCCGGCAATTTCGCCGTTAACACGGGGAGCCGAGTAAACCTGGTCGTCAAGAACGATGGCAATGCAGTTGCCGACATTCTCACCGGTGATGCGTTTCCATTCGCGAGCACCCTCACTATTCATAGTCATCGAAATCTCATTGCCACCAACAGTCGAGAAATCCTGACGTGCATCGCTGATGCAACCGCCATCGAGCAATGCCGAACCATCACGAGAGGTTATCTTGATTGCATAGAGGACATACACATCGGGACCAAAGTGCTCATCAGCTTTTGCCGACCACAAGAACTTCACGGTGCGGGGATCGTACACCTTCTTCTCCGCGGCCACCTGAAGCATGGCGCTTATGTCCGCACGGTCTTTACTGGCAGCCAAACCCACGATGGGTCCCTGAAGAGGTTGCATGTTCTGATCCACATAAAGCTGAAGCTTTGCCATCAAAGGATTACTCTTGGCAAAAGCCTCACGGTCGGCAGCCTGGTTGGCTGAAGCGGCGTTGTCTGCGGAAAGTTGTTCCAACATAGCCGTAGCACTGTCCTTTTCGACTTCCTCAGTCACCTCGGCGACAGTGTCCGATTCCACATTGGCATTGATTGAAGCCAAATATGTGTTAGCAGCATCCAAGAAACGGATAGCCTCGGTATTGTCATAGGTCTGCCAGAACTCCAACTGGGCAGTACCCTGTAGGAGTTTACGCACACGCTCGGGTTCCTTTACACCTGGCAGCTCAACCAAAATACGCTCCGAAGCAGAAAGCTTCTGGATGGTCGGCTGAGCAACACCGAACTTATCTATACGCTGGCTGAGAATCTGGTAGGTACGGTCGTAGGCACCAGCGGCCTCCTCTTTGACAACCTTAATTACATCCTCGTTCTTATCACCCAGTTTGATTTTGTCACGCAACTGACCGCTGAAGTAAGAAGCCAGCGAGACATTGGGGTCAAGCGAAGTAATGGCGTCATAAAACAGAGAGACAAAGTCACGGTTGGTGCTCTTCTTCTGAACCGCCAACGCATTGTCGATAGCCTGATTGAAAAGAGGATCCTCTGTGTGATCGGCCAAGGCGCGAACCACATCTACAGTCGACACCTCAAGCATCACATTCATACCACCCTTCAAGTCGAGACCAAGATTGATTTCACGGCTTTGGCACTGACGATACGTATAACCCAAATAGACCTTCTCAGAGGCCATAGAGTCAAGGTAACGAGTTTCTTGTGCATTGCGGAGGGAGTCCACAAGAATCTGAGCTTCCACATTATTGTCGGTACGGCTAGCAACGAAATTCTGCGCCTGCTCACTCTTGATGTAGTTTTCAGCTGCTTTTTTAGCTTTGCTTTCAATGCTGCTGGTCACAAAAGTAAACGACAATTGGAACAAACAAACCAACGCGAAAGCCCATGCCAAAAATCTGATAAGTCCTTTATTCTGCATAGTTTAGATATAAATTAATTATTTTTACTTTATTCTCTTTGAATGTGCAAAAGTAACAAAAAATATTGACATGGCAAACAAAATTAAAAAAAAAGATGTATCTTTGCATCGAAATTCAAGATATACAGAATAATATGGACAAAAAAAATTGCCTTACTGTGAAAGAGTGGGCCGACGAGGACAAACCCCGTGAAAAAATGCTGCTCCACGGCAAAAAAGAGCTTTCAAATGCTGAGCTTATCGCCATACTTTTACGTAGCGGGCTTCCAGGCAAAACCGCCGTTGACGTGGCAAAAGAAGTCCTGGCAATTACCGGCAACAAGTTAACAACTCTTTCACAGCTGGACTACAGGAGTTTATCCCACATCAAAGGCCTCGGTGCCGCCAAAGCCACCACACTCATGGCGGCACTCGAACTAGGATGGCGCATGCAAAGCGAGATAAGCACAGCTAATGAACTGATTCTAAATAATAGTAGCGATGTTTTCAACTACATGTCCCCTCTCATGATTGACCTCGACCATGAAGAGTTCTGGGCAGTATATTTGTCGGTACGCAACAAAGTGATTGCACGTCAACGAATCGCCATGGGTGGACAGACTGAGACCACGGTGGACCCCCGCATTGTTTTCCGCGGTGCACTGGAAAACAAGGCAGTAAATATAGCCATCTTACACAACCACCCTTCAGGAGGATTACAGCCAAGCAACGCCGACCGGAACCTGACGAAGCAGCTGGTCGAAGCCGGTAAACTTTTACAAATCAATGTAACAGAGCATCTAATAATAGCCCTGACAAGCAACGGGAAGGCCGACTATTACAGTTTTCATGACAACGGACTGCTCTAAGGCAACTCCACCTCGACACTGACCGATTCCATCTGGCCTCCCAACGGCGGATTCAGTTTGCTTATCTTCACCACAACACTCATGGTATCAGCGAACTGCGACAGAACAGCCTCCCCCACCCTGCGGGCCACCCGTTCCAATAAATTGGACGGGGTCTCCATTTCATGCTTCACCACTTGGTAAACTTCCAGATAGTTAACCGTATCAGCAATGTTATCAGACACTTCAGCCGTTCTGGTATCGACCTCCATCCAAATATCGACAACGAAGTGAGTGCCAATTGCACGCTCTTCGTCAAAACAGCCGTGGTGCGCATAGAAACGCATCCCATTTATTGCGATGCGTCCCATCAGATGATATTGTCGAACTGGTGCAAGAAACGAAGATCATTTTCAAAGTAAAGACGCAAATCGCGAATCTGATACTTGAGCATCGCCATACGTTCCACACCCATACCAAAAGCGAAACCCGTATATTCCTTGCTATCAATGCCACAGGCATCAAGGACATTGGGGTCCACCATACCGCATCCTAAGATTTCCAACCAGCCTGTTCCTTTGCAGATATTACAGCCTTTACCCCCGCAGATGTTACACGAGATGTCCATTTCGGCACTCGGTTCGGTGAATGGGAAATAGCTGGGACGCAAACGAATCTGCGTATCGGGACCGAACATTTCCTTTGCAAAATAGAGAAGAGTCTGCTTCAGGTCGGCGAATGTAACCTTCTTGTCGACATACAAGCCTTCCACCTGATGGAAAATACAGTGAGCTCGGGCGCTGATGGCTTCATTACGGAACACCCGGCCTGGCATGATTACTCTGATAGGAGGCTTCTGCCGTTCCATCACACGAACCTGAACGCCAGAGGTATGTGTACGCAACAGCACATCCGTTGGCTTGTTGACATTCGGCTCTTTTTCAATAAAGAAAGTGTCCTGCATGTCACGGGCGGGATGGTCGAGGGCAAAGTTCAGAGCAGTAAACACATGGTAGTCGTCCTCTATCTCCGGACCTTCTTCAATCGTAAACCCGATACGTGCAAAAATCTCAGCTATCTCGTTCATGGTCACCGATAGAACATGACGTGACCCCCGCTGGGCAAAGTCAGCTGGCATCGTCAAATCATGACAGCCGTCAGTATCCATTTTCTCTTCAACGAAATTCTTGAACTCCTCAACCTTTGCCATCGCGGCGTTCTTCAACTCGTTAAGAGCGATACCCATCTCCTTCTTCTGTTCGTTGGGCAACGCCTTGAACTGCTCAAACAGCTCATTCATAACGCCCTTGCGGCCAAGGAACCTCACACGAAACTGCTCCACCTCGGCAGCCTTATCCTTAAAATCCTCAATACGGGCATTCCGTATCTCTTCGATGTACTGAGTAATAAGAGTTTTCATCTATAATTGATAGTTTTATTTAATCACCTTTACACTGAGTATCCGGACGTCATTCAGCGGACGATCAGACCGGTCTGTCTTCACCGAGGCTATCCGATCCAAAACGTCCATACCTTCAATCAGTTGTCCAAACACCGTATAGTCTCCATCCAGATGCGGCGTGCCACCCTCGGTAGCGTAAACCTTGCGTTGCTCCTCCGAGAATGTCTTGCCGTAACGTTGTGCCATCATATCCAGCATCTTGGGATCAACCAGCTGCCCTTGGACAATGTAGAATTGGCATGATGACGATTCCTTTCTTGGATTGATATTGTCTCCCAGTCGAGCGGCACACAAAGCACCTTTGCGATGGAAGTGCTCTTTCCGAAACTCTGCCGGCACCGTGTATCCCAGCGATCCCTCACCAAGCATTTGGCCGGATCGTGCATGGCGTGACTCAGGGTCGCCCCCTTGTATCATAAACCTATTGATGACACGGTGGAACATAAGACTGTCATACGTGTGTTCATTGACCAATTTCAAGAAATTATCACGATGCAGGGGCGTGTCATTGAATAGAACGAAGACCATTCTGCCCTCCGTGGTAACCATTTCCACCCGCACCTCTTTGCCTTTAGATTTCCCCTGTGCCACAACCGATTGTGAACATCCCAGACAAATCGTCAGCAAAAAAAACGCCACAAAAGTGATTTTTTTCATGTTATATAGAATATTTTTACTAATTTTGCAATTGCAAAAGTAAGAAGAAAAATAGACATATTAAGACAAAAAAACACACTTTTATGAAGAAAAAAATCAACCGTCTGTGCCTTCTGCTGTTTATCAGCCTCTTACCCACCACACTTTTCACCTCGTGCGACGACGATACCAACTGCTATTTGGACGTTCAGGTGATTGACGAAGTCACAAAAGCCCCCGTTTCTGGCGCCACTGTGGAACTCTACCAAAACAATTGCGATCCCAGCGACTACAATTACCGCTCAGGAGTCACCGACGGCACCGGCACATTCTCAACCTCCTTTGTCGCCCCCGGCATCTACTCCATCAAGGCCACTCTCAACCTTGCCGAAGGCGGCTATCGCCTTGGCACTGGCACCGTCCGCACCTTGGAGGGAGAAACCAAAGTCACACAAGTCATCCTAACCGCAGACATCCGTTATAAATAACATACATCATGGTATTTAAACCAACCGATAACGACCTGGTTCAACTTAATGAACTGGGTCTTACTGTTGAAAAAGTACAACAACAGATTGATCATTTCAAGGAAGGGTTCCCAAAGACGCGGCTCGACAATGCAGCCACGCCCGCCAACGGAGGCATCCATGTACTCAACGACAAAGAGATAGCTCGTTATCAACGCCTCTATACCTCGCTCGGCAAAGGACAACGTCTATTGAAATTCGTCCCTGCCTCGGGAGCTGCCACGCGCATGTTCAAAGACCTCTACACCTTCACTGCCACATACTTCGGTGTCAGCGGCAACTTCGAGAAAGAATTTCCCAGTGTAAAAGATTTCCTGGAAAACATCCACGCCTTCGCTTTCTTCAACGATCTGAAAGCCAAGATGGCCGAAGCCGACCTTGACATAGAAGACTACCTCCAGCGCGGTGACTACTCGACCGTCATCAACTTCCTCCTCAAAGAGCAATACCTCGGCTACGGCAACCTACCCAAAGCGCTGCTCAAATTTCACCGCTACGGCGAAGTGCAACGCACACCGCTCGAGGAACATATCGTCGAAGGAGCCCTCTACGCCCGTTCTTCCGACGGCACCGTCAACCTGCATTTCACCATCTCGCCCGAACACCGCACCGCCTTCCGCCGCAAACTGGCCGAGGTGAAGAACTACTACGAGAGCACCTTCGGCATCCGACTGAATATAAGCTTCTCGGAGCAAAAGCATTACACAGACATCATCGCCGTCGACGAGCAGAACCAACCCCTCCGCGACGACACCGGCCGACTCATCTTCCGTCCTGGCGGACACGGAGCTCTCATCGAGAACCTCAACGAGCAGCATGCCGACCTCATCTTCATCAAGAACATCGACAACGTGGTGCCCGACTGGATGAAACACGCTACCGTCATCTACAAACAGGTCCTCGCGGGGCTTCTCCTCGACCTCAAAGCCAAATCTTTCGAACACCTGCGCACCCTTGACGGCCATCCCGACGAAAAGATGCTCCGCAAAATTGCCCGCTTTGCCAAAGAGGAGCTCAACATCATGGTACCAGATGATTACACAGCCCGCGACCTGCACGCCCTCCTCAACCGCCCCATGCGCATCTGCGGCATGGTGAAAAACCTCGGCGAGCCAGGCGGTGGTCCATTCTACACAATTGATTCCATGGGACGTAGAAGTCTTCAGATTGTCGAATCGGCCCAAGTGAACCACAATGACCCGCAACAAGAAGCCATCTTCCAGGCATCGACTCACTTCAACCCCGTCGACCTCGTCTGCAGCACACGCAACTACCACGGCCGCTACTTCGACCTGCGCCAGTATATAGACCCCATGACCGGATTCATCAGCAAGAAGAGCAAAGGAGCCCAGATTCTCAAGTCACAGGAACTCCCCGGCCTATGGAACGGCGCCATGGCCAACTGGATCACCCTCTTCGTCGAAGTTCCGATAGCCACCTTCAATCCTGTCAAGACAGTCAACGACCTGCTCCGGAAAGAACACCGCGAAGGATGAAAAGCCTCACCACCTTTCACCGAGCACCTATGAGCCTAGACACTTGACAATATCAACAC
Source organism: uncultured Bacteroidales bacterium (assembly GCA_946406015.1). Classification (GTDB taxonomy): domain Bacteria; phylum Bacteroidota; class Bacteroidia; order Bacteroidales; family P3; genus Colimorpha. The sequence goes on from CAMJJD010000028.1 coordinate 22,980, forward strand.
ACCAACTACCAAGGGTGGAGTCCAACAGAATCCACCCTTTTGTTTTATCGTATTTCACGCTCAACCACAGCCATTTTCACTTCAATTCTTCGAAAAGAAACGAAGGAATACTGGGGAAACTGCATGGGAAAACAATCGTCACTCGGAGTGGATGTGCAGCGTGGGGCATTTCGCACACGATTCTATATTATTTTATGCGCGCGATTCACATTTATTTTGTATCTTTGCATCGAGAACACCGAAATGAATAATACACACAATATGCAGAGAACCAAAATACTACTTGCAGCAATAGCCATTACTTTGTTTGCCACACCATCGGCCAAAGCCCAATTGAGTTGGGATAAAGCTTTTAACAAATTCAAGATGGAAGTGCGTGCCGACGGCGAATACACCACTACCGACACCGCCGCGCGACCCAACCTGGGATTCCACGGGAAATACTTCAACCTGAAGCTGGGGGGCGATTTGGGTAGCGGCTTCTCCTACTACTTCATGCAGCGCATCGTGGCCAACGAAGGCTCCGTAACCTTCTTTGACAACACTGATTTCCTGTATCTTGACTATAAACCCACCAACAATTGGCGTCTCCGGTTCGGCAAGGACGCCATGGCGTTGGGTGGATTCGAGTACGACGCCGCCCCCATCGACGTCTACTTTCCGACCAACCTTTGGCGCAACATCTACTGCTTCCAGCTGGCCTTCAGCGGCGCCTATATCACCGACGACGGGAACCACACCTTCATGGCTCAGGTCTCCAACTCGCCCTATGTCAACTACAACAACCTCAACTATGATGCAGGATTGGTGTCGTACAACCTCTACTGGGCCGGCAACATGGGCCACTGGCACACCCTGTGGAGCACTTCGATGGTAGAGTACAAGTGGAACAACTACCTTAATATGATAATGATAGGCAACAAATTGGTGTACGACAAGTGGGATCTATATGTCGACTTCATCCATCACGCGTTGGCCATTGACGACTGGGGCAAGAATTTCGGCATCGTGAGTTGCGCAAACTATTATTTCACACCGCAGTTCAACATCTTTGTGAAGGGCATGTACGAGCAGAACAAATCGGGTGAGAACTTGGGCTCGTCGGTGGCCATGGACCACCAGCTGGCCGCCGGACACACCTCGGCACGCTATGGCCTTGGATTTGAATATTTCCCCAGCGAGCAGAAGAATGTGCGACTGCATATCTACGCCTGCCGCATGACCGACAGTTTCACCGACGCGACAACCAACCAGCCCGTCACCGTGGCCACATGGAACTTCAACGTCGGCGCCACCTGGACGATGGACTACTACCAAATGTTCAAGAAATAAGAAGTCAAGCAGTTAAGACAACACATTTGTTTATGAGCGACAATACGAACAACACAAACAATTCGAACGGCAACCACCGCGGTTTTCTCAATTCCATGCTGTCGGTAATCGACCCCTTGCAGGTGTTCCGCCACCACGAGACCGACCCTAACCGCCACAATGGCAAACCGCGCCGTCTGAAGTTCACCACCAGCCGCAGCCTCGAGGCACTCATCTTCCTCGTCTGCTTCTTCGCTTTCTTCGGCTTCCTGGCCTACCGCATGACGCTTCCCAACATGCTGAACACCTTCATGCAGACAGCCTACCATCTGCTCCTCGAAACGGTGTTCTACATCATGGCCATCTGCGTGCTGATGGGCGCCATCTCGAAGCTGCTGACCGAGTTCGGAGTGGTCCGTTTGATGGAAAACATCCTGCGCCCACTGATGAAGCCGCTCTACAACCTGCCGGGTGTGGCAGCCTTGGGTGCCGTGATGACATTCCTCAGCGACAACCCCGCCATCATCTCGCTGGCCAAAGACAACAACTTCGCACGCTACTTCAAGAAATACCAGTTGGTCTCACTCACCAACTTCGGCACAGCCTTCGGTATGGGGCTGGTGGTGATTGCCTTCATGACCGGCCTCGGCTTCGGCAAGGGAGCCCTGGTAGGCCTGCTAGGCGCCGTCATCGGCAGCATTGTGAGCACCCGTCTCATGCAGCGCTTCACGCTGAAGAGCTATCCTGAGATGGACTGCCCCGTCACAGAGGAAGAAGGCACCGAACAAAACATCTCATTCAAGAGTGAAGGCAATGCTTTCCAACGCTTCCTCAACGCCATGCTCGACGGCGGCAAGAGCGGCGTCGGTATCGGCGTGGCCATCATCCCTGGCGTGCTGTGTATCAGCACTATCGTAATGATGCTCACCTTCGGTCCCGCGGGAGCCGACGGCTCCTATCAAGGCGTGGCCTACGAGGGTGTGCCGGTTATCACTTGGCTGGCCGACAAAGTGAACTTCATCTTCTACTGGCTCTTCGGCTTCGAGAGCGGCGCGCTGGTCTCGTTCCCCATCACCGCCCTGGGCGCCGTGGGGGCCGCCATCGGCCTGGTGCCCAAGTTCATCGCCGACGGCATCATCACCAACAACGCCATCGCCGTCTTCACCGCCATGGGCATGTGCTGGAGCGGCTACCTGAGCACCCACACCGCCATGC
>CAMJJD010000029.1 GCA_946406015.1 uncultured Bacteroidales bacterium
TAGAGCGAGAGTCTTCTAAACTCTAGGTCCTGCGTTCGAGTCGCAGCAGGGTCACCACCGCGGAAGCGCGGCAAGCAAATAATCATCGTGGAGAGTCACGAAAGGGGTGCGTTTATGTTCGCATAAATTGCTGAGAATACACCCTTATAACTTGATCGGGATAATGCCCGCGTAAGGAAAGAATATGGTAAAACACATCTATAGCTGTGGCCGCTATCTGTTACATCAGGCCACCAGAATCAGCCGCCGGCAGATGATAGCCTGCCTCGTATTCGGCATTTCAATTTTCAGTTTTCAATTTTCAATTTCCGCCCAGGACACCGTCCGCAAGCTGGACGAGGTGATTATCCAGGACGTGCGCGTCAGCAACAAGACTCCGCTGACCACGAGCACTGTCTCGCGCGAAGCCCTCGATGAGAGCCGCGCCGCCGTGAGCATCCCCTATCAGTTGGAGACCCAGACTTCGGTGGTGGCCAGTTCGGAGAACGGTACCGTGGGTGCCACCAGCCTCCGTATCCGTGGCGTGGACGCTTCCCGTATCAACGTGAACATCAATGGTATCACGCTCAACGACCCTGAGAGCCAGAGCGTCTTCTGGGCCAACATCCCCAACTTGGGTGGTATGGCACAGAGTCTGCAGATACAGCGTGGTGTGGGTGCCTCGACCGGTGGTAGCCCTGCCTTCGGCGCAGCCATCAACATGCAGACCCTCAACGCCCAGAACAGTCCCTACGGGCAGGCTGACTTCGGTTATGGTTCGTGGAATACGAACCAGTACAGCGTCAGTGCCGGTACGGGTATCATGAAGAGCGGTTTGAGCTTTGACTTTGCCTACAGCGGCCTCACTTCCGACGGTTTCCTGCGCGGAGGCCAGACCGACCAACAGAGTTTCTTCGGCGGTGTGAGTTGGTACGGCAAACGCACGCTCGTCAAGCTGCTCACCATCATCGGACGGCAGAACACCGGCATCACCTGGGACGGCGCCGACAGTGCCACCCTCGATGCCGACCCCCACTACAACAGCGCCGGTGAATACTACGTGGACGGCAATGTGATGTACTATCCCAACGCCACCGACAACTATTGGCAGCGCCACTACCAGCTGTATGTGTCGCACCTGCTTACCAGCCGTTGGAGCCTCAACGCCGCCCTCGACTATACCCACGGCTACGGCTACGATGAGTACTATAAGGTCAACAAGAAGTTCAGCTCCTTCAACCTGCCCTTTGCCGGTCGGAGCGACTTTATCACCCGCAAGATTATGGCCAACAATGCATACACTGGCAACCTCGCCCTGCGCTACAACGGCGACAAGTCGACACTGTCGGTGGGTTACAACGCCTTGATATTCGACGGTGAGCACTATGGCAACGTGCTCTGGTGCCGTGACACGTCGGCCCATTTCGACACCCCGTTTGCTGACTGGTACAGCTATGACGGCCACAAAATCGACAATACGGCCTATGTCAAAGGGACCTATGACTTCAACGACCGACTCAACGCCTACGCCGACCTGCAGCTGCGTATGGTGCACTATACCCTCGACGGTGTGACCGACGATGCCGACACACTGGCTGACTTTGCCAACGACTACCTCTTCTTCAATCCCAAGGCTGGTGTCAATTACCGTATCAACGACCACCAGCGTACCTATTTCGTGGCCGGCATCAGCAACCGTGAGCCCACCCGCAGCGACATCAAAGATTGCCATGCCAACGGCGACACCATCAAGGCCGAGACCATGCTCGACCTCGAATTGGGCTACCAGGCCGTCTACAGCCGCTGGGCCTTCAACGCCAACGCCTACGCCATGCTCTACAAGAACCAGCTGACCCCCAACGGCGACCTCAGCAGCAGTGGTTACGCTCTGATGGAGAATGTTGATAAAAGTTACCGTATCGGCCTCGAGCTGGAGGGCGGCTACAAGGTCGCTAACTGGTTCCGTATGGATGCCAATCTCACCCTCAGCCTGAACAAGTCTATCGACTTTACCTACACCGACTTCGCTGATGGAGACAATACTATGGTAACTTATACTGCCAACACGCCGCTGGCCCTCTCGCCCTCCGTCATCAGCGCTGCCATAGCCACCTTCACTCCTTGCAAGGACGCCAAGTTGCAGCTTATCGGCAAGTATGTCGGCAAGCAGTATGCCGACAATACGGGCCGCGAGTGCTACGCCATCGACCCCTACTTCCTGCTCAACTTCCGTGCCTCCTACACCTGGCACCTCCGTGGCACCAACGAGATAGAGGCCCAGCTGCTGGTCAACAACGTACTCAACCACCAGTACCGCCTCTCGGCCTGGGTGGGCGATTGGGTTGACGACTACAGCGATCCCTCGACCAACTACTATTATCACAGTCGTGGCTGGCTCCAGCAGCCCGGCATCAACTTCATGGGCCGCATCATCTACAAATTCTGATTGCTGAATGATGAATTTTGAACTTTCAACTTTCAACTTTCAACTTTCAACTCTTGATGTCGTCGGCGCAGCCATCGGCCTGGTCTTTGTATTCAGCGAGTACAAGGCAAGCCGATGGCTTTGGCCGTCGAGTCTGCTGATGGCAGCCTTCTATGCCGTCATCAACTTCCGCATCGGCTGGTATGCCAACATGGGCATCTGCCTCTACAACTTCGCCATATCCATCTATGGCATCTTGGTGTGGCGTGGCATTATCCAAGGCAGAGGACGGAAGTCGGAAGTTGGAAATAACGCCTCCGACCTCCGACCTCCGACCTCCGACCTCCAAGAACGTTCCATCAGTTCCTGTCCGCTGCGCTATTGGCCTTGGCTCATCGCCGCCACAGCGGCGCTGACCCTGCTCTTCTATTGGCTCCTCCCCCTGCTGGGTGAATCCACCCTGCCGTGGCTCGACGGCCTCTCGGCGGCCCTTGGCATCGTGGGCATGTGGATGCTCTCGCAGAAGTACTGGCAGCAGTGGCTGTGCTGGCTGGTCAGCGAGCCCATCCTCGCCTATATCTACTTCACCACGGGCTACACCGCCTCCGCCGTCATGTACGTCGTCTACGAAGTGTTTGTCATATTGGGTATTATCCGATGGAAGAAAGAAAGCATATCGTAATCCTGGCCGCGGGCGACTTCCCCTCGCACCCTGTGCCCCTCCGCGCCCTGCATGAGGCCGACTTTGTGGTCTGCTGCGACAGCGCCTACAGCGAGTGGAAAGAGGAAAGCGGAAAGTGGAAAGAAAAGATACCGTTCGTGGTTGTCGGAGATGGTGACTCCCTGCCGGAAGCCGACAAAAGGACACTTGGCGACCGATGGTTAGAGGTGTCCGAGCAGGACTACAACGACCTCCACAAAGCCATGGACTACGCCATGGTGGAGGGCGGAAGGCGGAAGGCGGAAGACGGAGCCCCCTATGACCTCCGACCTCCGACCTCCGACCTAAAAGTTACGATTCTCGGTGCCACCGGCCGCCGTGAGGACCACACCCTGGGCAACATCTCCTACCTTGTCACCTTCGCCGAGGAGCATCCCGGCGCCGACATCGAGATGCTCACCGATCACGGCCGCTTCGTCGCCATGCGGGGCAGCCGCACCCTCCGCAGCTTCCCGCGCCAGCAGGTGTCCATTTTCTCCATGAACCCCGACAACGCCATCAGCGGCACCGGTCTCCGCTGGCCCCTCGACGGCTTCCATGCCCGTCGCTGGTGGCAGGCTACATTAAACGAAGCCCTCGGCGAAAGCGTCACGCTTTCTGCCGAGGACTGGCTCATCGTCTTCCAGACCTACGAGGCTAAATCTATTCCTGCATCAGTTTGAGCAGGTCCTGTCCAATGTCGCGACGGAGGTACTTGCCCTCCCATTCGATGGTGGCGGCCCGGTTGTAGCTCTTGAGGATGGCTTCGGGCAGGGTGGCTGCCAGGGCGGTGGTGCAGATGACACGGCCGCCGTTGGTCAGCAGCGCGTCGCCTTCTCCCTTTTTGGTGCCGCAGTGGAACACCGTCACGTCGGGTGCCTCCTCGCCGAGGGTGATGACCTTGCCCTTCTCATAGTGTTCGGGGTAGCCGCCGGCCACCATCATCACGCAGGCCGCCGACCGCGGGTCTACGATGAGGCTGGCACGGTCGAGGGTGCCGCGGGCGGTATGTTCCAGCAGCTCCACCACGTCGCTCTTGATGCGCGGGAAGACGCTCTCGGTCTCGGGGTCGCCCATGCGCACGTTGTATTCAATCACATACGGGTCGCCGCCGCAATTCATCAAGCCCACGAAGATGAAGCCGTGGTAGTCTATCTTCTCGTCGCGCAGGCCGCGCACGGTGGGCTTCACGATGCGGTCTTCTACCTTCTTCATGAACTCTTTGTCGGCGAACGGCACGGGGCTGATGCTGCCCATGCCTCCGGTGTTGAGGCCTGTGTCGCCCTCGCCGATGCGTTTGTAGTCTTTGGCCGAGGGGAGGAGGAGGTAGTGCTGTCCGTCGGTGAGGACGAAGACGCTGAGTTCGATGCCGCTGAGGTACTCTTCGATGACCACGCTGGCGCTGGCAGCGCCGAACTTGCCATCGAGCATCTCGCGCAGGTGGGCTTTGGCGGTGGCGAGGTCAGGCTCAATGAGTACCCCTTTGCCGGCGGCCAGTCCGTCGGCCTTGAGGACGTAGGGGGCCTGCAGCGTGTCGAGGAACGCCTCGGCTTCGGCCAGCGTATCGCGTGTGAAGGTCTGGTAGCGAGCCGTGGGGATGTTATGACGCATCATGAACGCCTTGGCATAGTCCTTGCTGCCTTCGAGGCAGGCACCTTCCTTGCCGGGCCCTATGACGAGCACATGGCGCAGTTCGGGTGTCTGGTGGAAATAGTCGGCGATGCCGGCCACCAGCGGTGCTTCCGGACCCACGACGAGCATGTCCACATGCTGTTCCAGCACGAAGTGGCCCATGGCGGCGAAGTCGGCCATGTCGAGGTCGACATTCGTGCCCACCCCGGCGGTGCCGGCGTTGCCCGGAGCAATGAACAGGCGGTTGCACAGGGTGCTCTGTGCTATCTTGAAAGCGATGGCGTGCTCGCGGCCGCCCGAACCCAGTAGGAGTATGTTCATGGTGTCTGTTTTATGCGTTGTTTGACGGTGCAAAGGTACGACAATAATTCCAACTGGCAAAATTATTTTGCCAATCCGCTTATCTTTCGTACTTTTGCAATCGCAACGGAGCATTATGGCAGCAGATAAACAAATCACTATCGGACACTTGGCCAGTGCGGCGGCCTACATCATCTTCGGCATCAACGTGGTGGTGTGCCGCGACATCGCCATCGACGGCACCGTGGCGCCCTTCGTGCTCTTCTCGATGCGCGCCTTGGTGGCGGGGGCTTTGTTCTGGCTGGTGTCGCTCTTCGGGCCGAAGGAGAAGGTGCCGCCCCGCGACCTGCTGCGCATGGTCGGCGCCGGCATCCTGGGTCTTCTGCTGCCGCAGCTCACCTTCCTCTATGCCAGCGGCCACACCACCCCCGTCGACCTATCGGTGATGAGCACCTCCACGCCCATCTTCACCATGTTCGTGGCCGCCATCTTCCTTCGTGAGCCCATCACCTGGAAGAAAGCCCTCGGCGTGGCCCTCAGCTTCGGCGGCATCCTGTGGCTCATCCTGCAGAGCACCTTCGGCGGCAACGGAGCCTTGCAGACCGAACCCATAGGCATTGTCTACTGCTTCGCCAACTACATCGTCTTCGCCCTCTACCTCGGCACCTGCCGACCCTTGATAGCGCGCTACTCGCCCGTGACTTCCATGAAATGGATGTTCTTGGCCGCCAGCTTGATATCACTTCCTTTCAGCCTGCCGCTACTCCCGTCGACCCATTTCGCCGCCGTCCCCACAACGGTGTGGTGGGAGATAGGATTCATGGTATTCTTCTCCACATTCCTGGCCTACTGGCTGATACCCATCGGACAGCAGCGCATCCGTCCCACGTTGGTGAGCATGTACGGCTACTTGCAGCCCATCATCGCCATCGCCGTGGCCATCTGGGTGGGGCAGGACCGGCTGACCGTCACCAAGGTCGTCGCCGCCCTGCTGGTCTTCGCCGGCGTGTGGGTCGTCAACCAGAGCCGTGCCGCCATCCCTCCGGCTGCCAAACACTAACCACTTAACACCAACCACTGACCACTAAAATGTACACCTACCCCTATCCCCGTCCGATGCTGACCGCCGACTGTGTGGTCACCAACACCTGCGGCGAAGTGCTGCTAATACGTCGTGGCAACGAGCCCTTCAAAGGCTCCTGGGCGCTGCCCGGAGGCTTCATGGAGATGGACGAGACCATCGAGCACTGCGCCGTGCGCGAGCTGATGGAGGAGACTGGCATCGAAGTCGTCGAGGACGAGTTGCATCTGGTGGGTGTCTACAGCGCCCCGGGCCGTGACCCGCGGGGACGCACCGTCACCGCGGCCTATGCCGTCAGGGTGTACGACGGTATGCAGGCCACCGCCGGCGACGATGCCGCCGAGCTCCGCTGGTGGCCCCTCGCCGCCCTGCCGCCCTTGGCTTTCGACCACGCACAAATCATTGCCGACGCCATCTCCGGTCCCCCTAAATGGTGTTAAAAAAAGTTTTTCGTTGGGTACAAAATAATAAATAAATAGTGTCGGCGTTATTGGGTGAGGTTATGGAAAAGAACGACAAGTCGACACAGAAGGGCAATTTCATCCTGGTGCTCGTGGCCATGCTGCTGGGGGTGCTGATAGGGTTGATGTGTGCCAACACATTCTCCCGTCGGGGTGAGTTGACACCCCTGCAGGGGAAGATGGACGAGGTGATGGGGTTGGTGCAGAAGGAGTATGTCGACATGGTTGACGTGGATTCGCTCAGCGAAGAGCTTGTGCGGGTGATGCTCAGTGAATTGGACCCTCACAGCACCTATCTCTCGGCCCGCGAGTCGGAGCGGACGGCCGAGATGATGCGCGGCAATTTCGAGGGGGTGGGGCTGGTGATACATCGTGAAGGAGATTCGAGTTTTGTGGGTCAGGTGATGCCCGGCGGGCCGAGCGAAGGCAGCGGGCTGTTGCCTGGCGATTGGATAGTGACCGTAGACGGCGACAGCGTTACCGGCCTGCCGGCCGACTCGGTGGTGGCGCACCTGCGCGGCCCCCGTTACACGAGTGTCACGGTCGGTGTGCAGCGCTACGATGTTGCCGCTGCTGCGATGAAGCCCTACAGCTACAAGATTCACCGCGGGGTGGTCGACCAGCGGTCGGTGCCCTACTATGGCATGGTTGACGACACGACAGGCTATGTGCTGCTCACGTCGTTTACCTCGACGAGCCATGCCGAATTCCGCACGGCCGTGCGTCAGTTGAAGGTGCAGGGAATGCGGCATCTGGTGTTCGACTTGCGAGGCAACGGCGGCGGGTCGCTGCAGGCGGCCGTGGCCATTGCCGGCGAACTGCTGCCGATGGGTAGCCTCATCGTCTATATGCAGGGTGTCCACTCGCCGCGCCGTGACCTCACGGCCCACGGTGGCGGACTGTTCGCCAAAGGCCGTGTGACAGTGATTATCGACGAAGGGTCGGCCTCGGCCAGCGAGGTGGTGGCAGGTGCGCTGCAGGACAACGACCGCGCCACGGTGGTGGGCCGCCGTTCGTTCGGCAAGGGACTGGTGCAGACCGAATACAGCCTGAGCGACGGCAGCACGGTGTTGCTCACCACGGCGCGCTACTATACCCCCTCCGGCCGGTGCATCCAGCGGCCGTATGACGACGGCACGGACGAGTACTACCGAGACTATGTGCAGCAGCTCATCGATGAAACCTATGCCGACTCGGCAGTGGCCAATGTCAAGGACACGACGCCCTATTACACGGTGGGAGGGCGCACGGTGTATGGTGGAGGTGGCATCAACCCCGACCACCTGTTTCCCTACCGCCACGATACCTCGTTCATCTACTACAACCAGCTGGTGTCGCGACGGCTGCTGTCCACAACGGCCTTCGATTATGTGAGAAAGCATGTTGGCGAGCTGACGGAACGTTATCCCGACCAGGAGAGTTTCTGCCGGGAATTCCGTGTGGGCGAACCGCTGATGGAGGCGCTGGTGAGCAGAGGCGAGCGGATGGGAGTGGCGCGGGATACGAAGAGCCTGCGGAAGCAACGAGGGCTGATTGCCAACATGCTGGCGGCCTTTGTGGGACAAGCCTTGTATGGAGATGCAGTGTACTACCGCTTGTTGCTGCGGGAGGACGATGATATGAATAAAATAAGGAAACTATGAGAAAGCTGATATTGTTAGTGACGGCCTTGCTGCCGATGGCGGTGATGGGGCAGAAAAGCACTCTGACGCTGACCTTGACGGGCCTCGAGCCCGGCGCCGGATTGGTGGTGAGCGAGGCATTGGACGGACGGCTGGTGCCAGCGGACACCCTCTACCTCGACGCCAAGGGGACGGTCAAGATGACGCGTCAGGCGACCGAGCCCATCTTCTTCGTGCTCCAGCCGATGACGAACCGTGCGGCCGGCCTGCATTGTATGCTGCTGCCGCGTGAGAAGGTGACGCTCGACGTCGACTACCGCGCGGAGAAGAATCAGTTCTATATGACCTCGGTCAAGGGGTCGGAGAATATGGAGCTGTATGCCCGGTTCAACAACATGATGTCCGACGCCACCGACCCCACGTCGTTGCCCGACCGCATAGAGTCGTTGCTGCGTGAGAACAAGCACCTGCTGATGAGCGCCTTCCTGGTTACATACTTCGAGAGCGCCTTCGAGCAGTACGCCCCGTTGTACAAGGTGATACGCGACGCTTTGGCCGACCGTTATGGCCGGAATGATTTCGTCAGGCACCTCGACCAGAAGCTGCGGTCGGTGGTGATGGTGGGCATGGAAGCCCCCGATATCGTGATGACCGACACCACCGGCGCCGTGCGCCGTCTGAGCGACCTGCGTGGCAAGGTGGTCCTCATCGACTTTTGGGCCTCGTGGTGCGGTCCCTGCCGTATGGAAAACCCCAACGTGGTGCGCGTGTATCAGAAATACCATGACAAGGGATTCGAGGTGTTCAGCGTGTCGCTCGACAACAGCCGCGAGAAGTGGGTGCAGGCCATACGGAAAGACAACCTGCTGTGGCCCAACCATGTCAGCGACCTCAAAGGCTGGAGTTCGGCGGGTGGCAGGCTGTATGGCATCAGCTCCATCCCGGCCACCGTGCTCGTCGACCGCGACGGCAAGGTGTTGGCACGTAATTTGCGGGGTCCCCAATTGGAACAAACGCTCAAAGAAATATTCGAACAATGATTACAACGACACAAATAGAGATGGCCCTGGGGCATGTGAACGACCCTGACCTGGGCCGCAGCCTGACGGAGTTGGGCATGATAGAAAATATCAAGGTGGAGGGCAAGAAGGTCTCCTTCGACTTGGTGCTCACCACGCCGGCCTGTCCGATGAAGAAGAAGATGAGCGACGACTGCATCGCCGCCATCCACGAACTGGTGGACCGCGAGGCGGAGGTGGAGATCAACCTCACCTCGAAGCCGCAGCCTGACCCCAAGGAAGAGTTCAAGGAGGTGTTCAGCCATATCCACCACACCATCGTCGTGGCCTCGGGCAAAGGCGGAGTGGGCAAGAGCACCGTGGCGGTGAACCTGGCCATCGCACTGGCCAAGACAGGCGCCAAGGTGGGACTTGTCGATGCAGACATCTACGGTCCCTCCATCCCCATCATGCTGGGTGTCGAGGGCGAAGAGATCTACGGCCACCATGTGGGCGATAAGACCTACATGCTGCCCGTCGAGAAGTACGGCATCAAGCTGATGTCGGTGGGCTTTTTCGTCGACCCCAACAAAGCCCTTGCCTGGCGTGGCCCCATGGCCAGCGGCGCCTTGAAGCAGCTGCTGGGCGAGACCTGGTGGGACGAGATTGACTACCTGGTGGTCGACATGCCTCCGGGAACGGGCGACATACAGCTCACCCTGGCGCAGAGCATCCCCGTGAGCGGTGCCATCATCGTCAGCACCCCGCAGCAGGTGGCCCTGGCCGACGTGGTGCGTGGCGTGGAACTATTCCGCAACGAGGCAGTCAATATCCCGGTGCTGGGATTTGTGGAGAACATGGCCTACTTCACCCCTGCCGAACTTCCACAGAACAAATACTATATCTTCGGCCAGGGTGGCTGCCGCAAGCTGGCCGAAGAGATGGGTATACCCCTGCTGGGCGAGATACCGCTGGTGCAGAGCATCGCCGAAAGCGGCGACTCGGGCAAACCCGCAGCCCTTTTCAATCCCGCCGTCACCAACGACCCCGTCCGCGACGCCTTCGACCAGTTGGCGCAGAATACCATCAAGGAAATCTGCAAGCTGAAGATAAAGTAAGGAGATAAGTAGTTAAGACAATAGTGTTGTATGCAACATTTGTTGCGGCAAATACAAGTTGAAGATAAATAAGTAGACAAGGAGACAGTAGTTAAGGAGAATAGATAATAGTATACAACAATGGTTGCGGCAGGTACACTTGCCTTATCTCCTTACCCTCTTATCTCCTGTCTTCTAAAACATAAGATTATGACCGACCAAGAGAAACCCATCGTTGAGCAGAAAGTAAAGAATGCGCTTGCCCAGATACGCCCCTACCTGCAGCAGGATGGCGGCGATGTGGAGTATGTCGACATGACCGCCGAAGGTGTCGTCATCGTGCGTCTCAAAGGCCACTGTGGCAGCTGCCCCCACGCCATGCAGACCCTCAAGCAGGGCATCGAGCAGGCTTTGAAGAAAGTGATTCCCGAAGTGAAAAGCGTAGAGAAGATATGATATACACCAAAACAGGCGACGGCGGTACCACCTCGCTCGTGGGTGGCAGTCGTGTCAGCAAGGACGACGTTCGTGTCGAGGCCTACGGCACCGTGGACGAGCTCAACTCCCACATCGGACTTCTGGCCGAGATGTTCCGTTCCCGTCAGGATGGCTACTACGACGAGTTGAAGTCCGTACAGCGCAATCTCTTCACCATCCAGACCCTTCTGGCCACAGAGGACGAGACGCTCTATGCCCGTCTGCCACAGTTGGCGGAGGACGAGGTGGAGATACTCGAACGGCAGATTGACACCCTCACCGACCGGCTGCCCCGGCTGCACAGCTTCGTCATCGCCGGCGGCACCATGGCCGGAGCCCAATGCCACGTGGCACGCACCGTCTGTCGGCGTGCAGAACGCTGTGTAGTAACACTTTCGCACCAATCCAGCGTCGACGCCGTCCTTCTCCGCTACCTCAACCGCCTCTCCGACTTCCTTTTCGTCCTCGCTCGCCACGCCGTCGTAGCCGAAGGGGGGAAGGAAGACTTGTATATCAGTTGATTGTGAAAGTTAATAAAATTTATTTGCTGGAATCGGAAATAGTTGTACTTTTGCAAAAAAAATAGACGTTTAGAGTATGTATTGGACATTAGAATTAGCATCGAAACTGGAAGACGCACCTTGGCCCGCTACAAAGGAGGAACTGATTGACTATGCGCAACGTACAGGTGCCCCTATGGAAGTCGTGGAGAACTTGCAGGAGATAGAGGACGAAGGCGACCAATATGAAAGCATAGAGGATATCTGGCCTGACTATCCCACCAAGGAGGACTTTTTCTTTGAAGAAGACGAATACTAGCCCGGCAGGGCCTACAGCCCTCCCCACCGTTTCTATCATTGGCTCGGGCAATGTGGCCACCCATCTGGCCCTCGCCCTTCATGCCGCCGGATGTACTATCCGGCAGGTGCTCTCTCGCTCCCTCGAACATGCGCAGATACTCGCCCGCCGCGTCGACGCGCAGCCTGTCAATCAGTGGCAGCGCCTTGACGAGGTCGCTGACGTCTACCTCCTCGCTGTCGCCGACGACGCACTCTACGACTTGGCCCTCGACCTGCGTCTCCCGGGCGCCCTCGTCCTACACACCTCCGGCACCACCCCCCTCTCGGTCCTCAAGCCCATCAGCCGCCGACATGGCGTGCTGTGGTCGCCCCAGACCTTCGTGCGCGACATCGCCATGGACTACCGCCGCCTGCCACTCTGTATCGAAGGCAACAACGCCGGCGTGACCGACGACATTGAGCACTTTGCCTCGCTCATCAGTCCTTGCCTCTACCGCCTCGACTACAACCAGCGTCTCCGCGTCCACTTGGCCGCCGTATGGGTCAGCAATTTCGTCAACGCCCTCAACGCCACCGCTCAGGGTCTCATGCGGCAGACAGGTATCGACTTCGACATGCTGCGCCCCCTCGCTGAGCAGACCCTCCGCAAGTGGGACTATGGTGACTTGTGGCTGCAGCAGACGGGTCCCGCCATACGACGCGACGAGAAGACCCTCAACTCCCAACGCCGTCAACTTGCCGACCAGCCCGAGTTGCTGCGTCTCTATGACCAGCTGACAGCTCTCATACAGCAGCACTGATGATATACGTCGACACCCACTGCCACCTCTACGACGAGGCTTTCGACGCCGACCGCGACGACACCCTCCGGCGTGCCCTCGACGCCGGCGTCACCACCCTGCTTCTGCCCGACATCGACAGCAGCTCCACCCCTCACCTTGACACCTTCCTGCAGGCGCATCCCGACTGCTGCCGCCCCATGGCTGGACTCCATCCCACTTCGGTCAAGGACGACTTCGAGCAGGAACTCCGGCACGTTCACGACCGCCTTTATGACTCACACATTCCCTTCATTGCTGTGGGTGAGATAGGCATGGACCTCTACTGGGACCGCACCTACGAGGAGCAGCAGCGTGAGGTGTTGAAGCGCCAGATGCTTTGGGCCGAGGAGCTCGACCTGCCTGTATGCCTGCATATCCGCAAGGCCCATAACGAGGTGTTCGGCCTGCTGCGCGACCTCAACCGCCCGCGTTGGCGCGGCGTGATGCACTGTTTCGGAGGCAGCGTGCAGGAAGCCCGCCGTGCCGTCGAGATGGGCTTCCACCTCGGCATCGGAGGCGTGGTTACCTTCAAGAACGCCACCCTCGCCGACGTCGTGCAGGCTGTCCCGCTCGAGAGCCTCCTCCTCGAGACCGACGCCCCCTACCTCAGTCCGGTGCCTCACCGCGGCCAGCGCAACGAACCGGCCTACATCCCCCTCATCGCACAGCGCATCGCCGACCTGCGCGGCATCACCCTCGACCAAGTCGCCGAGACGACCACCGCCTTGGCCCGCACCCTCTTCCGTCTTTGAAGGGGTTGCCAGATGCCCCCCAAAAAAACACACACATGAATGCCTCCCGTCTTGCGGGCGTAATCCATAAATCTTGTAAATCCAAACACATCTGGATCTATGGATTGCCGCGCAGCGGGGAGCAGGACGACACGTACCCCTGCAGGGACAGGGCGTGCCCTGTCCGCAAGTGACGGAAAAAAGACACCGAAGCCTGCTGCGGACACGGCACGCCGTGTCCCTACCGAGGGCAACGTGTTACCTGCTGGACCATTGCCGACGGGGAAACTGGCAACCGGTACCTAAAATTATTCGCGTATATTAATAAAAAGTCGTATCTTTGCATTACTCCGATTATATGTTAAATTGGGATAATGTTTCTTATATCAGTGTATTAAATATGAAGAAAGAGATAAAATTCAGTCTGGTGTACCGCGACATGTGGCAGAGCAGCGGCAAGTACCAGCCGCGCGTCGACCAGTTGACCCGTATTGCCCCCGTGATTGTGGAGATGGGTTGCTTCGACCGCATCGAGACCAACGGCGGCGCCTTCGAGCAGGTGAACCTGATGTACGGTGAGAACCCGAACAAGGCGGTACGTGCCTGGACCAAGGAGTTTAACAAGGCGGGCATACAGACCCACATGCTGGAACGAGCCTTGAACGGTCTGCGTATGTACGGCGTGCCGAAAGACGTGCGCCAGCTGATGCCCAAGGTGAAGAAGGCGCAGGGTGTGGACATCATGCGCTCGTTCTGCGGCTTGAACGACCCGCGCAACCTGGAGCTGAGTGTGAAGTATGCCAAGGAGGCCGGCATGATATCGCAGGCCGCCCTGAGCATCACCCACTCGCCGGTGCACACGGTGGAGTACTACATGGGCATTGTGGACAAGCTGGTGGAGTTCGGAGCCGACGAGATATGCCTGAAGGACATGGCCGGCGTGGGGCGTCCCGCCACGCTGGGCCGTCTGGTGAAAGAGATAAAGACCAAGTATCCGCACATCGTGGTGCAGTACCACGGACACACAGGCCCCGGCCTGTCGATGGCCAGCACGCTGATGGTGGCCGAGGCGGGCGCCGACGTGATTGACTGTGCCATGGAACCCCTGTCGTGGGGCATGGTGCACCCCGACGTCATCAGCGTGCAGGCCATGCTGAAGGACGCGGGCTTTGCGGTGAAGGACATCAATATGGACGCCTATATGGCGGCGCGCAAGCTGACGCAAGAGTTTATCGACGACTTCCTGGGTCTCTATATCAACCCCGGCAACCGTATCAGCTCGTCGCTGCTGGTGGGCTGCGGCCTGCCGGGCGGCATGATGGGCTCGATGATGAGCGACCTGCGGGGCGTGCACGGAGCCATCAATATGGCGCTGAAAAAAAACGGCAAGCCGGAGGTGAGCTTCGAGGAGCTGACGGTGCAGCTGTTCCAAGAGGTGGAGCATATCTGGCCCATGCTGGGCTATCCTCCGCTGGTGACCCCCTTCAGCCAATATACCAAGAATATCGCCGTGATGAACCTGCTGGCCATGGCGCAGGGCAAGCCGCGCTTCAGCCAGATCGACAAGGACTCGTGGAGCATGATCCTGGGCCGTGCGGGCAAGCTGCCCGGCCAGCTGGCCCCCGAAATCGTCGAGCTGGCCAAGCAGCAGGGAATGGAGTTCTACACAGGTGTGCCGCAAGACGCCTATCCCGACGCGCTGCCCGCATACATCAAGGAGATGGAGCAGAACGGCTGGGACCGCGGTGAGGACGACGAAGAGTTGTTCGAGCTAGCCATGCACGACCGCCAGTATCGCGACTACAAGAGCGGTCTGGCCAAGGAGCGCTTCAACAAGGAGGTGGCGCAGCTGCGTGCCGAGAAGGATGCCCCCAAGGCTCCCGCCACGGCCGAAAGCATCGCCCTCAACTATATCACCCCCAAACACCCGGGTGCCACGCCGCTGGTGGCCACGGCCACAGGCCGCATGCTGTGGGAAGTGCGCTTCGACGACCAGTCGACGGCGCCGGCCCCCGGCACCGAGGTGAAGGAAGGCGCCACGCTGGCCAATATCGAGGCCTCCTACGCCATCGTGCCGCTGACAGCCTTGAAGGGCGGCCGCGTGGTCGACACCTGCGTCAAGCAGGGCCAGATGGTGAAGAAAGGCGACGTAGTGGGATGGGTGGAATAAAGTTTACAGTTTACAGTTTACGGTTTAACGAATGACTTTACTGATAGTATTCCTTCTGGGTGCGATGTCGATATCGTTCCTCTGCTCGGTGCTTGAATCGGTGCTGATGTCGACCCCGTTGAGTTATATCACCATGCGCGAGGACGAGGGCTACAAGGCCGCCACGCTGTTCAAGAAGTACAAGATGGACAACGCCCGCGCCATTGCGGCCATCCTGAGTCTGAACACCATCGCCAACACCATCGGTGCCGCCGGCGTGGGCCGTCAGGCCGCGCTGGTGCTCGACAGCGTCCCCTTCGGAGTGGTGAGCGGTGTGACGACAGTGCTCATACTGGTGTTCAGCGAGATTATCCCCAAGACCATCGGCACCAGCCAGTGGCGTCGCCTGATGGGCTTCACGGCCTATGTCATCCGTGCCCTCATCGTCATCCTCTATCCCGTGGTGGTGCTGGTGCAGTGGTTCACCACGCTCATCGCCAAGAAAGACGACGAGGAGACGGCGGTGAGCCGCGAGGAGGTGGCCGCCATGGCCGACATGGGCGAGGACGAGGGGGTTATCGACCAAGATGAGAACAAGATCATACAGAATGTCATCAAGCTGGGAGAGATAAAGGCCTACGACGTGATGACACCCCGCGTGGTGGCTGCCACGGCACCTGAGAGCATGACACTGAAGCAGTTCTACCGTTCTGACGAGTACAGCCACTTCTCGCGCATCCCCGTCTATGCCGAGGAGGAGGACTTCATCACCGGCTACGTGCTGCGCAGCGAGGCGCTGGAGGAGTTGGCCGAAGACCACTTCAGCAAGACCCTCGGCGACATCAAGCGCACCATCCCCCTCTTCAACGAGGAGATGAGTGTGGCCGACATTTGGGACAACCTGCTGAAGCATAAAGAGCAAATCGGCGGTATCATCGACGAGTATGGCTCGTTCCAAGGCATCATTACCCTGGAGGATATCATCGAGACCATCTTCGGTCTGGAGATTATCGACGAGAGCGACGAAGTGACTGACATGCAACAATATGCCCGCGAGCGATGGCAACAACGCCAACGCCGTTTCAAAGAGATAAAACTGCCCGACGAGAAGGTCTGATTTGGCCATGTCGGATAAAATACGTAACTTTGCACCCCAAATAGACTAAAGAGATATGAGAAAGAAACTAATCACCCTCATTGCCGCCACCCTGCTGCTCGTACCCACGGCCATGCGCGCCGACGAAGGCATGTGGATACCGATGCTGCTAGGTCGCAACCAAGCCGCCATGCAGAAAGCCGGCATGCACATCACGGCACAGGACATCTACGATGTGAACAACGCTTCGCTCAAGGATGCCGTGCTACTGTTTGGTAGCGGCTGCACGGGCGAGTTCGTGAGCCAAGAAGGCCTCCTGCTGACCAACCACCACTGCGGCTACAGCTACATCGTGCGCCACTCGACCGTGGAGCACGACTACCTGACCAATGGCTTCTGGGCCATGAACCGCAGCGAGGAAATTCCCTGTCCAGGCCTGACCGTCACCCGACTGGTGCGCATGGAGGATGTGACGCGGCAGGTGCTGGAAGGCGTCACCGACCAGACCTCCGAGCAGGACCGCGAGACCATCGTGGAGAAAAACATACAAGCTGTCTGCGCCAAGGCCGTGGAGGGCACTCACTACAAGGCCATAGTCAAGCCGTTCTACTACGGAAACCAGTACTTCATGTACGTCAACGAGGTCTTCACCGACGTGCGCCTGGTAGGCGCCCCGCCGAGCAACATAGGCAAGTTCGGCGGCGACACCGACAACTGGATGTGGCCGCGCCACACAGGCGACTTCTCGATGTTCCGCGTCTATGTAGGCAAGGACAACAAGCCTGCCGCCTACAGCAAGGACAACGTGCCCTACCGTCCGCTGAAGCACCTGGAGATCAGCCTCAAGGGTGTCGACGAGGGCGACTTCACCTTCGTCTTCGGCTACCCCGGCACCACACGCCGCTATGTGACGCACGACTATGTGGACATGGCCGCCAACCAGACGAACCCTGTGCGCATAGCGCTGCGCACCATACGCCTCGACCACTACAACGCCGCCATGCGCCGGAGCGCCGGCCAGCGCCTGAAATACGCCAGCCGCGTGGCCAGCATCGCCAACGGCTGGAAGAAGTGGCAGGGCGAGACCCTCGGCATCGAGCGTCTGCACGGCGTGGAGCAGAAGATAGCGCAGGAGGAGCAGTTCCGCAAGTGGGCCGCCGACAAACCAGAGTACCGCGACGTGCTGGACCAGATGGAAGACAACTACGCCAAGATGCGCGAGGTGGAGTTGGAGTGGACCTACTTCAGCGAGGCTGTGCTGGCCAGCGACTTCATGCGGCGCACCATAGAACTGAGGGGCATAGCCAGTCGGGGCGACGACGGCCGTGTGGAGAAGATGCTCAACGACAGCCGTAAATACTTCGAGGACTTTGAGGAGCACTCGCCCGTAGACAAAGCAATATTCATTGAATGCTTCACCTACATGTGGGAGCGCGGTTTCGCCCCCTACATGAACCTCAAACACACCACCGCCAGCGAGGTGGAGGCCACTCTGGAGAAGATATACGACAAGTCGGCCCTCAACAACCCCAAGAAGTTGGAGAAACTGCTGGGTATGAAGCGCGAGAAGATGATCCACGCCATAGCCAAAGACCCCGCCGTAGAACTCTTCGCACAGGCCTACGACTACTGCTACAGCGACAAGAAACGCCAGCAGTACAACACTGCCGACGACAACATACAGCGCCTGATGCGCACCTACATCCGCGGCATGATGGAACAGTATCCCGACAGCAACTTCTTCCCCGACGCCAACCTGACGCTGCGCGTGGCCTATGGCCATGTGGAGGGCTTCCGCCCCAAGGACGCCACCTACTACACCGCCTACAGCACCATCGACGGCATCATGGAAAAGGAGAACCCCGACGTGTATGACTATCGCGTGGAGCCGAGGCTCAAAGAGCTGTGGCAGAAGAAAGACTACGGCCACTATGCCAACAAGAAAGGTGAGCTGCCCGTGGCCTTCATTGCCACCAACCACACCACCGGCGGCAACAGCGGCTCGCCCGTGCTCAACGCCGACGGCCAGCTAGTGGGCATCAACTTCGACCGCTGCTGGGAAGGCACCATGAGCGACCTGCTCTTCGACCCCGCCTACTGCCGCAACATCTCGCTCGACATACGCTATTGCCTCTTCATCATCGACAAGTATGCCGGCGCACGCCATCTGGTCGACGAGATGACCTTGATTGATAATTGATAAAACAAAACGAATATGAAGAATCTTCTGAAGAAAAGCACCCCCGTCATGCTGCTTGTGGCTGTGCTGGCCATGTGCGGCGCCGTCAGTTCGTGCAGCAGTGACAAGCATCTGGGCACCAAGCGCGGCAACGGTGAAATGTATGAGCGTCACCAGTCGAACCGTGGCTCCAAGGTGAAGTCCAATATCAAGGTGCGCGGCAACAACCGCACCAACGGCCATACGACACGCTCCTACTAATTCAGAATGCAAGCCATGCTCTACCCGTTAAAGTTCCTGCCCCTCTACAAGAATGTCATCTGGGGCGGCAACCGTCTGAAAGACTACGGCTTCAACTACGACCCGCTGCCCAACTGCGGCGAGTTGTGGGCCCTCTCGTCGGTCGAAGGCCATGAGAGCGTCGTCGCCAACGGCTTTCTGGCTGAGAACACCCTCAACGAGGTCATCGAAGTGTATATGGGCGACCTGGTGGGCGACAAAGTCTACAACCGTTATGGCACCGAGTTCCCCCTGTTGGTGAAACTCATCGACGCCGCCCGCGACCTCAGCATACAGGTGCATCCCGACGACGAGCTGGCGCAACGCCGTGGCATGCCGCGCGGCAAGACCGAGATGTGGTATGTCATGCAGGCCGACTTGGGCGCACAGCTCATCAGCGGCTTCCGCCACGACACCACGCCCGAGGAATACACCGCCGCCCTTGCCAACGGTCACCTCACCGACCTGCTCCATGCCGAGCAGCCCGTACCCGGCGACGTCTACTTCATCCCCGCCGGCCGCGTGCACGCCCTCGGCAAGGGCCTCATGGTGGCCGAGATACAGCAGACCTCCGACTGCACCTACCGCATCTACGATTACGACCGCGTGGACAAGGACGGCAAGAAACGCCAGCTGCATACCGCCGAGGCCATGGATGCCATCGACTTCCGCGGCATTTCATCCTCTGCGGGAGGTCCCGCCTTCGCCGCCACCCGCTACCAGCCCCAGCGCAACCAGACCGTCACGCTGGCCGACTGCCCCTACTTCACCACCCGCCTCATCGACTTCGACACCCCCATGCGGAAGAACCTCGAGGAGACGGACACCTTCGTCCTCTACCTTTGTGTCGACGGGCTGGCTGCGGTGAAGAGCATGGAGACCATCGTCCCGATGCATGTGGGCGAATGCGTGCTGGTACCTGCCGTGGCCGACAGTGTGGAACTCTTCTGCGAAGGGCCGGCCAAGCTGCTGGAGGTGACCATCGACACCACCGACTGGCACGACGCCCCTAACAGGGACAACGACTGGGTGGCTCAGTTTGTGGGCAGTATGAATAACTAGCGATATGGTAACAACAGGCATTACAGGCCACCTGGAAGAGGTGGTCACTCCCGAGATGAGCGCCGCCCGTGTGGGCAGCGGCTTGGTCGACGTGCTGGCCACGCCGATGATGATAGCCTTGATTGAGAAGACTTGCAACGAATGCGTGCTGCCCCACCTCGACCCCGGACAGGGCACCGTGGGTACGCTGGTGAATGTGGCCCACACCGCCGCCACACCCATCGGCATGCGCGTCTGGTGCGACGCCGAATTGGTCGAGGTCGACCGCCGTCGACTGGTGTTCCGTGTGAATGCCTACGACGAGTGCGGCTCCATCGGCGAAGGCACCCACGAGCGCTTCATCATCGACACTGAGAAATTCGCCGCCAAAGCCCTCAGCAAATCGCCCAAACAAAACTGACCTCAACCAGGACACCATCCCATAAATCAATCAGAACTAAAAGAACCATCAGAATCCACGCTGGATTCTGATGGTTCTTTTGGTTTTGATTGAGATATAACTCCGACAGCTCTACTCGGCCGAGTGGGCGTTGGCCTCGGGGTTGACGCGCTTCACCATGCCTTGGAGGGCGGTGCCGGGGCCTACCTCGATGAATTCGTCGGCGCCGTCAGCCATCATGTGCTGCACGGTGTAGGTCCAGCGCACCGGCGAGGTGAGCTGCATGAGCAGGTTCTTCTTGATGTCGGCAGGGTCGGTGTGCGGCAGGGCGTCGACATTCTGGTAGACGGGGCAGACGGGCGTGTGGAACTCGGTATGTTCGATGGCTTCGGCCAGCTCCACGCGGGCAGGCTCCATCAGGGGGCTGTGGAAAGCGCCGCCTACCGCCAGCGGCAGGGCCTTGCCTTTCACCTCCTTCACCTTCTCGCAGGCGCGGGCCACACCCTCGTTGGTGCCGCTGATGACCAGCTGGCCCGGGCAGTTGTAGTTGGCCGGTACGACCACCTCGCCCTCAATCGAGGCGCAGATGTCCTCCACGGTCTTGTCGTCGAGCTTCAGCACGGCTGCCATGGTCGACGGGGTTTTCTCGCAGCATTTCTGCATGGCGTTGGCGCGGGCGATGACCAGGCGCAGGCCGTCTTCGAAGCTCATGGCGCCGGCGGCCACCAGGGCCGAGAACTCGCCCAGCGAGTGGCCGCCCACCATGTCGGGCTTGAACTGCTCGCCCATATACTTGGCCAGGATGACCGAGTGCAGGAAGATGGCAGGCTGCGTCACCTTGGTCTGCTTCAGGTCCTCCGGCGTGCCGGCAAACATCAGGTCGGTGATGCGGAAACCGATAATCTCGTTGGCTTTCTCAAACATGGCGCGGCACTCGTCGTTGCCGTCGTAGAGGTTCTTGCCCATGCCCACAAACTGGGCTCCCTGGCCGGGGAATACGTATGCTTTCATTTGTCTATTCTTTGTGATTTGTATCTATCAATAACGATAATATGCTGTAAATATTGCGTGGATTCAATGGCAGGAAGGCCGCTGCGGGGAGGTGGTAGATGCGGACGGCCAGCAGCAGCTGGGCTACGGCCATGAAGGTCTGGGCAGTGAGGGCGGCCCAGGCCGAGCCCACGGCGCCGAGCCGCGGGATGAGCAGCAGGTTGGCTGCGATGTTGATTGCCAAGGTGGCGGTGGCCAGCAGGTTGAGTTGGCGCAGGCGCCCGCCGGCGGTGAGGAGGGTGCCGAAGATGTAGGTGATGCCGATGGGGACGAGCCCGAAGATGAGCACGCGGAAGACCGGCACATAAGGGGCATAGCCCTCATGGTAGAACAGTTGCATCAGCGGCTCGGCCAGCAGCGAGCAGGCCACGGCGCTGCCCACGGCAAAGAGCATCAAGGGCCAGAAGACGAGGCGGAGCGTGCCGGTGAGCTCCCCGCCGTTGTCCTCACGGCACAGCCGCGAAAACACAGGCAGCAGCGGTACGCTGACCAGATAGCACACCATGGTCAGGGCGTCGAGCAGGCGGAAGGCACCGGCATAGATGCCGGCGTCGGCGTCGGTGGCCAGGCGGCGCAGCAGGATGGGGTCCAGCCGGTTGTAGCTGGCCATCAGCAGTACCAGCAGGGCGAAAGGAGCGCTCTTCTTCAGGATGACAAGGAAGAAACGACGGTCCCACCGGATGCGTCGCAGGTGTGTCTTGCGCCCTATCACCACCAGTGCCAGCAACGCCGTCAGCGTGTAGGCCGCCACCTGGGCGTAGACGAAGTGGAAGACCGTGAAGTGGAAATCGAAAACCGACAGCCTGGGGCCCCACAGCAGGCAGCCGCAGATGACAATCATCAGCACCCGGTCGAGCACCGAGAAGAGGCTGTCCCACTTGAAGAGCAGCAGCCCTTCGAAGTTGCTGCGCAGGTAGAGGATCAGCGAGTTGAGCGCCTGCGCCACGCAGAGCCAGGCCAGCAGGCGGAACTCCTGGCTGCCGTAGCCCAGCAGAGCCCCGACGGTGAAGGTCACCACCACATATAGCCCCAGCAGGCACAGCTTGATGCCCAGGATGCCGCTCAGGTGCTTGCCGATAAGCTGCGGGTGGCGTGCGATGTTGCGCGTGTTGAAGTTGGTGACACCCAGGTCAAGCAGTATGTTGAAGATGTAACTCAGGTTGAAGACGGCAAAGTAGAAACCGTAGGCCTCGTTGCCGACGGCGTTTTGCACGCCCACCTCGATGCCGAGCAGCCAGAGGGGCTTGACAAGCAGGTTGGCCAGCAGGAGCCAGAAGAGTCCGGAGAGTAGCTTCTTCTGCACAGGCAGTATTGGGTTATTGTTTTTTATCCAGAGTCTTCATTTCGATACTCCTTCTCACATCTTCACTTCCTTTCGCCCCGACAGTTCTTTGCGTCTTTTCACCACCCGTCGTTCCTTCACTTCCTTTCACCTCTTTGCTTCCCTTCATCATCTCGTCACTTCCTTTCGCTTCATTGCGCTCGACGGCATCGATACGCCTCTTCACGCCTTCGTTGGTTTTCTCGTCCACAATCCATCGTTCCTCCATTTCCCATTTCTCGCGGAGTTGGAGCGTCTTGTCGAACATGCGGTAGCCTTCGGGTTGGCGCCCGAGGGTGTAGTCGCCGGTGGTCCAGCGGCCATCGCCGTTGCAGTCGATGACAGCCCGCAGGCGGTATTCGCCGGCCGGCAGGTGGATGAATTTGAGTGTGGAGTGATGCGACTGGAGCGAGGAGTGCTGGACGACGGTGTCTTTGCTGTCGAGCACTTCGATGAGCAGGGGCTGTCCCGTCCGGTTGCTGATATTGAGGGTCAGGGTGGCGTAGTCCTTGGGGGTAAGCTTGAAGTTGAGGCTGTCGGAGGGATGGCCATAGAGGTCGGAGAAGAGGCTGTCCTCCACCCGCAGGCGGTATTCTTCGCCCGACCGTAGCGAGGCCATGATGCGGGCGCGCATGCCGCTACTGTCGAGGAGAATGGGGTAATAAGCCACCGTGCTGTCTTTCAGGCTCATCACCTCGGCCTGCAGGATTTCGCGTGCGGGGGTGACGGGCGCCGCAAAGGCCAGCATGAGGCTGTCGTAGAAGGCTCGGCTGCCGTCGCAGAGGCTGCGCATCAGCGGCTCCTTTGGCTGTTGGGCGCTGGAGCGGCGGCCTTTGCCCGAAGGGGCACGGTAGCGTAGCTTGAGGGTGTCCTGCAGCCCCTCGTCGGCGAGGACGAGCACCGTGGAGTCGCATTGCTCGTTGAGGCACCAGAGGGTGAGGGTGTCGCGCCGCTCGTTGAGGCGCCATTGCAGCGGCTCGCCTGTCACGGTGGGCTGGTGCATGGGCAGCAGGGTGCTGACGACGATGTGGCCGCGGGCTGTGAAGTCGGCTTTCAGCACCCGCTGGGCGCGCCGGTCGGGAGCCGAGATATGGAGCTTGGCCATACGGCTGCTGTCGACGCTGTCGAGAGCGGCGTGGAAGGTGGTGTCCCAAGCCACCGCCTCGGTCGAGTCGGCCACCAGGTTCTTGTTCTTGTCTTCGACGGCCATCAGGCGGTAGCGTCCCTCGGGGATGTAGTGGAAGGCGAAGCGTCCCTCCTTGTCGGTGCGGGTGACGAGGGCGGGCACTGTGTCGCCCGGACGGAAGGCCAGCACGCTGAGGGTCTCCTTCCACGGCTTGCCGTCGCGGGCGTTGGCCACGTTGCCGGCCAGCATCATCGTGTCCATACGGTCGCCGGTCGAGAAGACATACTCGTAGCTGGGCAGCACGTTGCCCTCGGTGAAGTCGGCGATGGCTTCCTTGAACTGGAAGAGGTAGGTGGTGTTGGCGCGCAGCGTGTCCTTGAGGCGGACCAGCACGCCGTGCCCCTTGGTGGTGTACTCGGGCTTCTGGCTCAGCGGCGGCGATACCAGCACGTTGTCGTCAGGGTTCTTCAGCACCACATATTCGTCAAACTCGATGAAGAACTGGTGCGCCGCAAAGTCGCGCGTCTCGTTGGCGGGCTTGGCGCCCACGGCCGTGGGAGGCGCCACGTCCTTCGGGCCGCCGGTGGGGTAGCCCTGCTTGGCGCATGCCACTATCAGGAGTAATGTTGACAGTAGGAGGAGATGGGATTTGCGTAGCATTCGAGTAATTTGCATATAATTGACCTGCGTAGCTTCGTTTAATTCGAGCGATTCGCCGTTACTATCATCCGAAGAGTTCGTGCAGTTCGCGGTGCATGGCTTCGAGGGCGCCGTCCACGGGCGACCGGTCGGCCGCCGAGGCGAAGATGCTCGCCGCCAGACGTGTCGGGTCGGTGGTGTCGGCAAGGCTCACCGCCGCCGAGTTCACCAGGTTGACCATCTCGTCTTTGGCCTCGCGGATGCGGGTCCACAGGTCGGCGCTCAGGTACACCTGCTGCGACAGGTTGTGCTCCCACTCGTCACGTATGTTCTTGGTCATCACGCCCTGCAGCAGCTTCAGGTCCATGCCCGGCTGGTAGC
>CAMJJD010000030.1 GCA_946406015.1 uncultured Bacteroidales bacterium
CGGCAATCCATAGATCCAGATGTGTGTGGATTTACAGGATTTATGGATTTCGCCCGCAGGACGGGAAGCTCCCCGCTGCGCGGTAATCCATGAATCCATAAGTGTGTGGATTTACAGGATTTATGGATTTCGCCCGCAGGGCGGGAGATAGGCTAGCGGCGTCGGACGACGAGTTTCTTGGTGACGGTGCCGCGTGGCTGGGCGTTATTGTTTCACAAATTTGCCGGTGCGGGTCTTGCCGTCGATGGTGCGGACGGTGAGGAGGTAGTTGCCGGCTGGCAGCGGTGAGACGTCGAGGGTGACGCGTCCGCCAGCCATGGAAAGCATGTTCCAGCCGCCGACGGGTTGTCCCATGGTGTTGTAGATGACGATAGCTTGCACGTCGCCCTCCGCCGTCACAGTCAACTCGCCACTGGTGGGGTTGGGGTAGAGGTCGGTCAAGGACACGGGGAACGATGGTCTGGCATTAAGGACCTCTTCTGTGTCAGCTCCTTGCGGATTGGCATTAGAGTCGCCAAGTCCTTCCTCGACCACGCCTTCACCCCTATTCTCACAGTTGGGACAGGGAACGATTTGTGCCGTGAATTCCGCCCCTTCTTCCACCGTGAAACCGTCCTGAAGCAGAACTTCCTCGTGTGCCTGATAGGTGGCTGTGGCACCATACGGGATAGTGCGCCAGGATATGGGAGACGACGGACCTGCGCTGACAAGTTTGGTCATTGTTTGGGGAGTGACTTGATATGGGGGAACTCCTGAATGGGAAGAGATAGAATAAAATGACTCATAAAAATAGCCTAAATTGAGATTGTATTCACATATATCGGAATTATCTCTCGGACTTATTTTAATTATTGCAGAATGATTGTATTTATAAAATCTATCATTAGTTGGCCTAAGGCTGTCAATAGTGAAATAACCATCAAACGCCCCATTCCATCCCCAATTGAAATGGAACTCATTGTCACGATAGCCATCACATACAAAGGCATGTCCGGGCCATTCAAGGATCTCTTCATATCTATTAGCGGCGTATATTACCGGACGACTATTGTTTAACTCTACCTGTAACATATCTCTCCAATCATCATCAGTGTATAGATATTTGTACTTTAAAGAAATACCGCTTTCATAATCATATATATCTTTTAATGCATTTTTAGCATTTATCATACTCGCACCGGAAGATTCACAACCGAAATCCATATCTACAGATACACCACAATGATACAACAAATAACTTATTGCTCCTCGCTGTATTTCATAATCAGGATCTGTCGACACGAGAATATTACTCATGTTGCACCAATCAAATTGGGTAAACAACTTGGTATCCAATACGGGATATTGCCAATATTTCATTACTTGTCCCATGGCAACAGCTACACATCCGACAAGAGAATGTAAGCAACCTTCACTCGGGGGTGTTTGATAATTGTAAGCATTTGGCACAGAATAAGGGTCATTCGAGTTGGATTGTCCCCACCTAGTCGAAAGAAGCGGTAATACCTCTGATACCCTTATTCTCTCATTTATTGTTGTGTTTTCGTTTGTGGTATTTCTATCTTCTAAAGAATACCGATTAGTGTCTCTATCTTCAAATGCATATTCCAGTTGCTCGATGTAACCGTTTATAAAATAAACTATGTTTAAGGGTAAGTTTCCGGATAGTATTCCTTCGATTAAAGAATTATCCGATGTTTTAAAAGAGCCAAGTATTGGTATACATCCTTTGTGCCCCGATACTAAAACCGTATTACCACTTTCTTCTATCTCATAAAATAGATATCTACCTTCACTGTCTTCATAAGGGATAACTCTAGCAGTATTCCTTTGGTTGATTTCATTTCTGTTTATTAAGTATTGTTCTGCTATGTCAATGGCCTCAGATGTGGTTACTTGCATACTTTGCCCCTTGGCTCCAGTTATCGTAATTAACACAAAAAGGGCGCTCCAAAAATACTTCGATTTCATAGTGTTAGACGTTTTTGATTGTGTCAATTAATGTAGGGAACAGGCATGGGGCAGTGGATCCATAACCGTTTTCCGGTAATGATATCTGTCTGATACTTCCAGTGATATACAGTTTAACGCCCCTGAATGCGTCGGGATTCCATTCGGGATAACCATATGTGTTTACAATGATAAATTGTGAGGCATCATCTTTTGTATCTGCCAGATAAAAATATGGGATACTTTCCTCTGCAGTAGAATGTTTTTCATACATCCAACCCGCCACCATTGCATTCTCACAAGAATCTTCTTTATAATTGCATAGTGCTGAGGCAACAGTATTGAATTCATCAGTATCCCAAACAGGGCATGTCTGAGGTTTGTCACAACCAACAAACAATAGCACTGCCAAGAAATAATATGCTTTTACTTTCATGGCTGATTCCTTTTTTATTTATTTGACTTCAATTCTTCCACTTGTTTCTGCAGTTCGATGATATAGAGGGTTAGCTCTTCAACTTTCTGCAGCAACAGTTTGTTCATCTCGCCGAGGTCGACGCCGTTGGCTTCGGCCTCCTCGGCCGAGGGCACTTCGGGCAGGTGACCGTTGGCATTGATGTAGCTTTCCACTTCGGGCAGAGGCATCAGGCGGTGGCTGTCGCCGAAGACGTAGTCGGGCCAGTCGGTGGTGGTCACCTTCAGGCTCTTCACCTTCAAAGCTCCGTCGGCGGCACAGGAGAAGCCACTGCCGACAGTCAGGGTGCCATCGGTACCATAGTAGAGGCCGCTGCCGACCGCCAAGACTCCGAATATCTGGGCGTTCCCCTGGCAGGTGATTCCACTGCTGAGGGACAACGAGGAGGCGTGCATGTCGCCGTCGACATTGAACTTGTACGAGGAGTTGACGGTCCCGATGCCTACCTTGCCGCCGGAGGTGAGTATCAGCTCCGCGTTGTGGTTCTTTATCTTCAAATCACCGCTCTCTTTTTGGGTCAGGGTGGTCTCATAGTTATAGCTCTCGATGACAAATCCGTCGGTCAGCGCAGTGCCTGTAAAGTAGTTGGTCAGGTGGAAGGTGCTTTGGCTGTATTGAAAGATTGTGGGGTCGAGGGGGTCGGAGCGAGAGGAGTCTCCGTCGTTTCGGCCATAAGGGAGAGGCGGTTCCACGCCGGGGCCATAGAAATGTGTTTCGCTGTTGTGCACGTGCAACGTGCCGTTGGGACTGTTGATGCCGACGCCGAGGGTGGTGTAGCCCTGCGCCATAGCGATGCCGCAGGCTGCCAGCAGCAGGGCGGCCAAGGTAATGGTCTTTTTCATTGTGTTGAATTTTAATGTTATAACGTGATTTTAACGATTTTATTGTTTTATTTTGTTGTTGCCGTGCAATAACATGTCCCTTGCTGCGTTATACATTCCAGCATGCAATGTTATTGCATCTGTGTTTCGGGTGCAGGGAGGCAGGTGGGAGTTTCTGTGTCAATATTCGCTCCTCCTGCCGCCACACCCATTCCCGGGTGCCTCCGCTCGGGAGGCCTGTCTAGGTGAACTTCCTCATGGTG
Organism: uncultured Bacteroidales bacterium; assembly: GCA_946406015.1. GTDB lineage: Bacteria > Bacteroidota > Bacteroidia > Bacteroidales > P3 > Colimorpha. Next base: position 3,510 of record CAMJJD010000030.1, read on the forward strand.
TTTGTCGGTTTGGAGGGGTCGAAAGTATACCCCCCCCTATATATAATACCCAATTTGTGTGGCTTTTTTCCCGCGAGGGGATGCACTTTTAACTTTATTTAACAGCTGTACAGGTAAAGATGCCGGTGTGTTCGTTAAAACTTATTTCCACGGTATATCCTTCTTTTATTCTGTCTGCGGCCCAGCGGAATGCTTCGTCTTCATTATTAGTTGTGTAGATTATTTTTTCCTTGGTCGGTATTGTTCTGGAGGATAACACATTATCAGATATCACAATGGTATTCCCTTGGCGAGCTAGAGCCAATAATTGATGCAATAAAGCATCGAGCTCAGTATCATTGTGTAGCAATGCGTTGTAGTTAACTCCATTAATGGAGTAGCTGATGGTGTATTTTGCTGTTGTTTCAGCAATAATGTTTTGCGGAATGACAATTTCCTCTTTTTGGCAGCTGACGGCCGTTGTTCCCAGTACGGCGATAAGCGCTACATGAATAAATTTGATTCTCATAGGTTTGTTTATTGTTTGAAATACGTGTTTTTTTCTTTATCTTTGTTACTATAGAATTTATATTTCATTATGGGTATAAGAAGGTCGTCGGAGGTTATGTCGGCGAGCATGATTTCGTGCAGGGTGTGGGAGCATACAAGCAAGGTGTTGGACGACATGTTGCTGTCGGGAGGCATGCCGGGATGTCCGGAGGGGAAAAGAGAGAAGACGCTGCGGGTGACAGCAGTTTCGTTTGTCGTGTCGTTGTCTTGTCTTTCCAGACAGAAGTCGTGTAAGAGGAGTTCCCATGCAGCGCTGTCGGTTGCTTGGAGGATGGTGACAGAGATGGCGGTGGAGTCGTCAAGATGGAGGTTTTTGATGTAGTCGGCCATGATGCCTGGGGTGTTGCGGTAGTGTTGGAATACCTCGCTGGAGTCGCCGTGGAAGAGGCGTGCGCGGAAGTGCCACGCCGTCACGCCAGCGGAGACCAGCAGGGCCAGCAGGAGGAATATGAGCAGACGACGTTTCATAGGCTCTGCAACATCACCATGGTGTTATGATAGGTCACGTCGGGGTGTGAGGCGTTGGCTCCGAGGACATAGTCGTAGCGGTGGGCGGGCAAGGCGGCGGCGGTGCCGGCCCCGACGAGCAGCAATGCGAGGAGGTAGGCGGCGGTCCTGCCCCGCCGCGTGCGGCGGCAGCGGCCGGCGGCTTCGCGACGCACCTCGCATTCGATGTCGGCGACGGTGTCAAGTAGGGTTTCAAGTTCTTTCTCGTTCATTGCAAGTGTATGTTGTGTTGTTTGGAAATCTCTTTCATGTGCTGGACGGCGCGGTGGTGCCGCTGTGCGGCGGCCGCGGGAGAGATGGCAAGTAATTGGGCGGCTTCGTTGATGCGGTAGCCGTCGAGGAGGAGCGTTATGAGGCGTCGCTCATCGTCGGGGAGGTAGGCCATGAGTTCGTCGAGTGTTTCGCGCATCTGGCGGAGAGAGGTGTCGGCATCGATGTCGTCGTTGGTTGCGGCGGCGGCCTTCCGGTCCTGCCGCCAGCGCCGCGAAGCGGCGGTGCGCACCAGCGCCTTGAGCCAGGCACGCAGTTCGGCAACAGAGGCGTCGGTCCGCAGGCGGTAGAGGTTGTCCCACACGAGGAGCCACGTGTCCTGCGTGAGGTCACGGCTCCGCACATCGTCGCCCCACGTGAGGCGGTAGCTCCAGTACCACACCCACCGGCCGTAGCGCTTCATCAGGCTGCGGAACCGCTCATGCTTGTATGTCAGGTCTGTGTTCAGAGGCCTAGCTAAATTATTATTTCTATATATAATAGCCAAAAAGGGGGCGTTTTATGACAGAGGGGGAGTGTTTTTAACATTATTTATGATTTGTCGGTGCTGGATGGAGGTGCGTGGCGGGTTGGGGGGAGGTGAGATTTGTGGCGGGGGGAAATACAATAAAACGACCGGGGGCGCGTTATAGAAAATATGAAAGTGTTGCTGCTCGGAGCGACGGGACTGCTGGGGCATAATGTGCTGCAGCGGCTGACGGACAGGGGCCACGCGGTGGTGGCCTTGGTGCGCCGGAGGAGTTCGCTATGCCTTGAAACCGCTGATACCATGGTGGTTGAAGGCTGTATCACCGACCGCGACACAGTGGTGGCCGCCGCCGACGGATGCGACGCCATAGTGAACTGTGCCGGGGTGACCGACATGAGCCTGTTGCACCTCGGCGACTACGAGGCGGTGAACACCCAGCTGTGCCGGACGCTGGTGAGTGCCATGAACAGACATGGAATCAGTCGGTTGGTGCATGCTTCGACGGTGAACACCATCGGCTATGGCACCGCCGACCGGCCGGCCGGCGAGGAGGAGCCGGTCAGGGCTCCGTTCGACGGCAGCCTCTATGCCCAGTCCAAGTTGCAGGGCGAGCGGGTGCTGCGCGAAGCCGCCGGGCGACATCCCGACTGGCATGTGGTGATGGTCAATCCGGGTTTCATGATAGGGCCAATGGATGCCAAGCCGTCGTCGGGCAGGATGTTGCTGACGGGCTATCGCCGGAGACTGATGTTTGCCCCGCGTGGCGGCAAGGCTTTCGTCGATGTGCGTGATGTGGCGGCGGCCATGGAGAGTGCTCTCACGAGGGGTCGCAACGGGGCCCGCTATATTGCGGTGAACAGCTGTGAGTGTCATACTATCAAGGAGTTGTATGAGTTGCAGGCGCAGGTGATGGGCTACCGCCAGCGGGTGTTGACGCTGCCCGACGGGCTGCTCCGCGTGGCGGGGTGGCTGGGCGACATGGTGAGAGGGTTGGGGGTGCGTACCGAGCTCTCGACCAACAATGTGCGGCAGCTGATGGTGCGCGAATACTATGACAACAGCCAAGCGGTGCGCGAGTTGGCGATGCCGGAGACCGACCTGGCACAGTCGATCCGCGACTTCCACCGGTGGAGAGAAGAGCATGAAGACAAAATAAAACATTTTAGAGATATGAAACGTAGTTTAACTGTCATGTTTGCAGCGGTGTTGCTGCTCACGGCCTGCCATTCGCGCCAGAACGAGGCCATAATGAAGAAGTCGTCGTCGGGGAAGACCTGCGAGGTGCTCCTGGCGGCCGACCCCGCTGTCTACAACGGTGATAGCAAGGTGCTTATCGACTCCATCTTGCTCGAGCCGCAGCCGGGTCTGCCGCAGACCGAGCCTAGGTTCGACGTGGTGAACATACCGGTCAGCTCGCTGAGGAAGACCCAGATGTTCATGATGCACCGCAACATCATCCTGTGCGATGTTGCGCCCGGCAATCCGGACAAGGTGTATATCAGCCACGACCGATGGGCGTCGCCGCAGACGCTGGTGGACATTGCGGCCAGCAGCGACAGTGCGCTGCAGAGTCTGTTGCGCAGGTATGAGAAGGTGATAAAGAAAGAGATATACAAGGATGAGCACCAGCGTATTATCAATGCTTTCCACGATATGCGCAACGTGGAGTTGATGAACAGGGTGAAGGAGAAGTTCGGCTTCACGATGACCTTCAGCGAGGACTTCCGCTGGGCCCGTACCGCCACAGAGGACCCCGACTTCGCGTGGATACACAAGGAAACCAAAGACTTCAGCCTGGGTGTGTTGATTCACACCATGCCCTACCGTGACGAGAGCCAGTTTGCCAACGAGAAGATACTCAACCGGCTGGACACGATGATGCGCCACCAGGTGCCGGGTCCGGCCGAGGACAGCTACATGGGGACGGAGAGGCGTTTCGAGATAGAGCAGGAGAAGGTTGATTATGAGGGGAGCAGCTACTGCGTCGAGACACGTGGCTTGTGGCGCACCTTCGGCGACTTCATGGGTGGTCCCTTTGTGACCTACACATTGCTTTCGCCTGACGGGAGCCAGATTGTCGAAGTGACGGGATATGTCTATTCTCCCCGCTTCAGCAAGCGTGACTACCTGATGCAGGTGGATGGTATATGCAATTCAATATGTTGGGGTGAGTGATGCGCCGTTGTGCCATAGCATTGCTGCTGTTGCTACCGCTGGCCGCGGTGGCGCAGCGCGACGACTTGCTGAGTCGCAGCGAGTTGGTGGTTGCCGGCGGAGGAATGAACTATTTGGGCGACCTGAATGACCAGAGTGCTTTCGGCGAGGTGCACGCCGCTTTCGGTGTCGGTGTGCGCTGCCGGCTGGACAACCGGTGGTCGCTGCGCTTCGGCGGTGCCTACGGCGGTATTTCGGCGTCGGAGGACTGCATAGCCAAGCGCAATCTGACGTTCCGCTCACACATATATGAAGGGTCGCTGGTGGCGGAGTTCAACTTCCGCCCCTACGGTCCGGGAGCCACCGAGGGCCGGTGGACGCCATACCTCTTCGGCGGCGTGGCGGTGTTCCATTTCGGCCCCGAGACACAATACACCGCTCCTGACGGGACGGCGTCGTGGGTGGCGTTGCAGCCGCTGTGCACTGAGGGCCAGGGGACAACGGTGTATACGGAGCGTCGTCCCTACCCGTTGACGCAGGTGTGCATGCCCTTCGGTGTGGGCATGCGGTGGCGGCTGAGCAAGAATGTCTCGCTGACGGCGGAATACGGTTTTCGTAAGACGTGGACCGACTATCTGGACGACGTGAGTACCACTTATGTGGGGTCGGAGGTGCTGTTGGCGGAAGTGCAGGATGGTGTGTTGGCGGCCGCCTTGGCCGACCGGAGCGAGGTGCCCAACGCTGTGGGAATCAAGCGTGGAGATGACTCGCTGGACGACTGGTACAGCTACTTCAACCTCTCGTTGGGAATGAATCTGGACATGCTGTTCGGGTGGATGCGCTCGAAGCGTTGTAGAAACTAATAATATCAAGGATATGACAACATTGGAACAGATAGACCGTAGCCGCGTGCCGCAGCACGTGGCCATCATCATGGACGGCAACGGCCGTTGGGCGATGAAGCAGCAGCAGGAGCGCCTTTTCGGTCACCACAACGGATTGACTGCGGTGCGTGAAGCGGTGGAAGCGGCGGTGGAGACGGGAGTCAAATACCTGACCCTCTATACCTTCAGTACCGAGAACTGGAACCGTCCGCAGGCAGAGGTGGACGGGTTGATGGAGCTGCTGATCACCGCCATTGAGGAAAATACCGCCATGCTGCTGGAAAACGGAGTGCGGCTGGCCACCATCGGTGACTTCAACCGCATCCCCGAGCGATCGCGCAAACGTTTCCAACAATGCATGGACCAGACGGCGGGCAACAGCATGTTGACACTTGTTATCGCGCTGAGCTACAGCTCGCGGTGGGAGATTGCCGAGGCGCTGAAGCAGGTCTGTCGCGAGCGGCTGAATCCGGAAGATGTGGACGAGGAGACGCTGCGCCGTTACCTGACCACGCGAGACTATCCCGACCCTGATCTGCTTATACGCACCGGTGGGGAACTGCGCGTGTCGAACTTCCTGCTGTGGCAGATGGCGTACACCGAGTTCTATTTCAGCGAACAGCTGTGGCCGGACTTCCGTCACGAGGACTTTTATGTGGCGGTGCTTGACTATCAACGTCGCCAGCGTCGCTTCGGGAAGACGGAGTCGCAAGTGGAGAATGAGGAGTGAATGCAATAAAAATGTGAAAAAAAGTACCAAGTAATATAATAAATAAAAAGGAAGTGAGTTATTATTAGGTTTTCGATTAATCCGAAGACCCGATAAAGAAAAGCTACAGATGAAAGGAATAAAGAAGCTGCTGCTCGCAATTATGTTGTGTATGGGTGCCATGGGCGTTCATGCACAGGTGGTTGTAGGAAGTGGTAACGGATACAACTTCGACTATCTCACTCCCAAGACATACGAAATAGGAGGTATCACCTTCGACGGTGCCGAGAACTTTGACACCCGAGTGGTGCAGCTTGTCGCCGGCCTACAGGTGGGCGACAAGATAAAGTTGCCGGGCGACAAGATATCGTCGGCCATAGAGAACCTGTGGAAGCAGGGGATGTTCGAGGACGTGCAAATCCGTGTCACGCGTGTACAGGGGAATATCGTTTTCCTGAAGATAGTGCTGCGCGAGCGTCCGCGTTTGGAGCACTTCAGCTTTACCGGTGTCAAGAAAGGCGAGGCTGACAAGCTGAAGGAGGAGATGCACTTGGTGACAGGCGACGTGGTGACGGAGAACCTGCTGCGTACCAGCACCAATAAAATCAAAGGATACTATATCGAGAAGGGCTATACGCGGGTGTCGGTGACACCTGTCACCACGCCTGACAGCAGCGGCCGGGTCAATATCACCTATCAGGTGGACCGTGGCAAGAAAGTGAAGATAGACTCGCTTATCTTCGAGGGCAATGAGAAGGTCAGCGACTTTGTGTTGCAGAACAAAATGGAGAAGACGCACGACGTGCATTATGCCAAGTATTGGTACCGTCCGTGGCGTATCTTCACCAAGGCCTTCTGGAAGAAGAGCCGTTATATAGAGAACGACTTCCGTGAGGATTTGGACAAGGTGATTGCCTACTATAACGAAGAGGGTTATCGTGACGCCCGTGTGGTGAGAGACACGGTGTGGGATGTGCCGCAGGACGAGCTGCATATCAGCAGTAAGAAGAAGGCGAAACAGGACCGTGTGAAGGTAAAAGTGAATGTGTATGAGGGTCAGAAGTTCTATTTCCGCAACATTACATTCAGCGGCAATACCGTCTATCCCGACGATGTCCTCCGTCGTTCGTTGCGCATTGAGAAGGGCGACCCGTACAACCGTACCGTCTTGGAGCAGAACCTGAAATACAATCCTTCCGGCACCGATATCACCTCGCTGTACATGGATAACGGATACCTCTTCTTCAAGGTCACTCCGGTGGAGGTTGCCGTGGAGGGAGACTCCATCGACATCGAGATACGTATTGTCGAAGACAAGCAGGCCCGCATCCGCGATGTGTGGGTGGAGGGCAATACCATTACCAACGACAAGATTATCATGCGCGAGCTGCACACACGTCCAGGCGACCTTTTCAGCCGCGACGCCGTCATCCGTAGCCAGCGTGAGCTGGTGACGCTGGGCTATTTTAAGCAGGAGAGCATCAATCCGGTGCCGCGTCCCAATCCCAAGGACGGTACGGTCGACATTGTATACAAAGTGGAAGAAGGCCCGACGAGCCAGCTGAACTTGCAAGGCGGCTACGGTGGTGGCATGATTATCGGTCAGGTAGGTGTCAACCTCAACAACTTCAGCGTGCGCAATATCTTCAAGAAAGATGCATGGGTGCCGCTGCCTGCCGGCGACGGACAGAAGTTGAGTCTCCAGGCCGCAGCCAACACCTACTACTACACCGTCAACGCATCGTTCACCGAGCCATGGCTTGGTGGCCGTCGTGCACAGTCGCTCACGGGGTCGGTTTACTACAATCACCTCCAGAGTCCCTACACCAAGCGTTCAGACCCGAACTATTACAGCATGGCCATCACCGGTGCCGGCCTCAGCTTCACACGCCGCTTGAAGTGGCCTGACGACTACTTCATCATGTCGCACGGCATCTCCTACAAGCATTACCTGCTCAACAACTACTCCTCTTTCTCCACGACCCTCTTCACAGACGGTTCGGCCAACGACATCAGCTATGCATTCACCCTCTCGCGTAATTCGTTCGACTCGCCGTTCTATACCCGCAGTGGTTCGGAGGTCAGTGTCAACGCCTATGTCACCCCCCCCTTCTCGGTGATGAGCGGACGTGACTACTCCGGTGCCACGCCGCAGGAGAAGTACCGCTGGGTGGAATATTATAAGATTAACGTCAAGGGTTCGTGGATGCTCAATCTGGTGGGCGATGTGGTGCTCAGCACCCGCTTCCGCTTTGGTTTCATGGGCTACTACAACAAGGATATCGGCTTGTCGCCTTTCGGCCGCTATATGCTCGGTGGCGACGGCTTGACCTCGTGGAACTTCGATGGTCGCGAGATTGTGCCTCTGCGTGGTTACGACAACAATGCCGTTGGTGCCAGTACCGAAGGCGGTGGCTCGGTCTTCGACCGCTTCACCATCGAACTCCGTCAACCCATCATCGAGAGTTCCAATGCCACCATCTGGGTGCTCGGTTTCCTCGAGGGTGGTAACTGCTGGAGCGACCTCAGGGAATTCCAGCCCTTCAAGGTGTACAACTCCGCCGGTCTCGGCGTGCGCGTCTACCTCCCCATGCTCGGCCTTATCGGTGTCGACTGGGGCTATGGCTTCGACGGCGGCAACATCGGCGGCAGCCACTTCCATTTCTCCATCGGACAAAGCCTCGACTAAACCATGCGAAAGACACTCTCCATACTCATGCTGTTTGTCGCGCTGACCTCAGTGTCTTGGGCGCAAAAGTACGCCTGTGTCAATACCGACTATATCCTCAAGTCCATCCCCGACTACACCAATGCCCAGAAGCGTCTGGACAAGTATGTGGCCGACTGGCAGAAGGAATTGCAGGACAAGCAGGATGAGGTTGACGCCATGCGTGCCGACTATGAGCAGGAAAGTTACCTTCTGCCCGACAATCTGAAGAAGCGCCGTCAGGAGGAACTCAAGGAGAAAGAGCAAGAGTTGAAAGCCTTGCAGCGGCAGCGTTTCGGCGCTGACGGCGACTTGGACAAGAAGCGCGCCGAATTGCTCAAACCGGTGCAAGACCGCGTCTATTCGACCATCGAGCGCGTGGCCCATGAGAAGAACTATGCCTTCGTCTTTGACAAGGCTGCCAGTCCCACGTTGCTCTTCTCAAATAAGAAATACGATATCAGCGACGAGGTGCTGGAGCTCCTCGGATACAAGCCCGGTGCCAGCGCAGAGCCGCCCAAGGGGGCTGAGGACAAGGGAAGCAAGAAACCCTCCAATCCCGAGATGCGACAGCGCGACAATAGCAAGACCCCGTTACCTCTGGGTAAGGGAAGATAATTGATAATAAACAAATAACAATACTACGACAATGAAAAAGACCTTAATTGTAATGGCCATCTGCCTGTTCGCCTTTGGCGGCAATGCAATGGCACAAAAGAACCTCAAACTTGGACACATCAACTCGCAGGAACTGATGCAGATTATGCCGGGTCGCGACTCCGTGCAGACGGTGCTGCAGGGCGAGGTTACCGAGCTGGAGACCACCCTGAAGCAGATGCAGGCCGAGGCAGAGAAGCGCTACAACGACTATGTGGCCAACCAGGCTGGTTGGACCGAACTCATCCGCCAGACCAAACAGCGCGAGATACAGGACATGAGCGCCCGTATACAGGAGTTCCAGGAGAATGCCCAGAAGCAGCTCCAGGAGCGCGAGGCTGAACTCACCAAGCCTATCATCGACCGGGCCAAGAAGGCCATCGAAGATGTGGCCCGTGAAGGCAACTACACCTATATCTTCGACGGCGCCGGCCTCCTTTACTCGCAGGACAGCGAGGACATCATGCCCCTTGTCAAGAAGAAACTGGGTATCTGAGAACAGATATAACCCTAAAAAAGCGGAGAATCGTACTTTCGTAGTCGGTTCTCCGCTTTCTCTATTTAATTCCAGAAGACGTTATTGTCTTGCGTCCATCCGTTGGCTGTTTCGTAGGCTTCCAGCTGCTCGGTCTGGTTATGCTGAAGCGAAAGCCAGAACATCACCTTTTTGATGCTTTCGGCATACCCCTTTTCTGCTTTGATGGAGACGACAGTCAAAGCGGGCTTAATATATTCTTTCTTCCTTTCCATAACTATCGAATTAAATATCTTTAACTACACGTACGGACATGCCGTAGTAACGGTTAGCAGTAGCAGATTGAGGAACTCCCATACTATAGAAACGGATGCGAGATGCTAGAGTAGAAGATGCAGTGTATGCTGTCCAGTACATTCCATATATGGTTTCTATTTTATGGCATGCAACACTTCTCTCGGTTCCGTCGAAACGATATCCTGCCAAGGGAAGAAAAACAGCTCCGGCAGCTTCCATCTTTTGCCAGTCATTTTCGGTTACTGGAATGGAGAAGTTCCCAGCGGTGTTGAAGGTTCTTCCATCAAAGTTCGTTATTCCCGTAGGGTGGATATATATGTCAGGAAAAAGAATAATGCCTTTGTGTGTACCACCGATTGTGACGTATAAATAGCGTGTAGTTGTGTTTCCATTAATACCTGTAGTAGTTGTTGTTCGGGTGTCGAAGATGTATTTCCATTGCTCGGAGGTCAGTAAGTACCATTTTTTCTTTTTGTTGCCACCATTGCTGATGGCGTTGTACCACCCCCAATCGTAGCCAGTTTTGGCTATTGAACCAGAAGGAGCTACATAAAGAGCATTATTTTTGCTGGTTATATAGGGATGTATATTGTTGGAATCGCTTGTTCCATACCCAAAGAGGTCAATGGGCTCGGTGCCACCTGCAATATAGCGGGTGGAAGAGTCGACGTTGCCAGGTTCGCAGATATCATACTGGTGGGTGTGGAACGACCAAACGCCGGTGCTCGGCACATACTGAAGGTTGCCTTGCGAAATGATAACCTGTTTACCATAGGCTACAGTGAATACGCCGCCAAGAGTGACGTCGGCATAACCCATCTGTCGACGCGCCAACGCGTAGCTGGCCTGCCCGCCGGACTGTGTCTTGTCAAAGAGGTACTTCACGTTGGCGTCATCCACCTTGTGTACCCCTACCTTGATGGTGAAGCGGTTGTCGTCACCCACAGGGAGTACGGGCACCTGCACGCGGCGTGTCTCGCCGGCAAGGATCTGTAGGCTCGTGCCTCCGTTGAAGTACACGGCCACCCGTTTGTCGGCGTCGCTTACACCGCTATTATTGGCCTCTACCGTCATCGATTCGGCCAGTGTGATATCCTTCTGTCCGCTTAGCTGATATGCGTTGCTTATCACCGCCACGCTGTCGACCTCGATAGTGAAGCCATAGTGGTTCGTGATTTCCACCGTAATGGCTGCGGTGAGGTGCTGAAACCACAGACGGTTGTCGCTGGTGCCACGTGCCACCATTGGCACGCCGAGACGCTGCCGTCCGTTCTCCTCACGGTAGGTGTAGGTGTGCGGAATAAGCACGCTAACCGCGTCGCCGGTCAGTGTGGCCGTGCTGTTGAGTGTGTCGGGATAGAGGGCACGGTAGACGGCAGCCTCCGTCACATTGGTGACGAAAGCCCTGTCACCGTCATAATTAATCGTCTTGTTTACCCCGTTGATGCGAACCGTTTCGCCGTCGACCCAATAGCAATAGTTTCCGTCAACAGCCGCCTTGGTTTCGCCGAATCCCTCGGCAATCAATTGCATACCTTGTCCGTCCTTCTGGCACCCAGTCAGCAAGAGACTGATAACCAGTGTTACCCATGTGGATTGTAGCAAAAGTCTGGTTTTTAACATGATATATGGAGTGTTGGAATGTTTTTTTCAATACAAAGGTACGCAATAATAATGAATTCTGCAAATGCTTGATAAAATTATATGTTTATATTTCGGTTAGTTCGTGTATGATGTTTCTTCAGGGGCGGTTTGGAGTAAAAAGAGGCAGGCCACCATGTGGTGGCCTGCCCATTATTAACCTTTAAATACAGAATTGTCTTCAGTCTTCCTTGGCGGCGCTCATGGCGGGAGCATTTCCGACGATAAGGTCTTGGTACTCGCGCATACCGGTACCGGCAGGGATGAGGTGTCCGACGATGACGTTCTCCTTCATGCCGACCAGGGTGTCGCGTTTGGCGTTGATGGCTGCCTCGGTGAGGACCTTGGTGGTCTCCTGGAAGGATGCAGCAGAGATGAAGGATTTGGTCTGCAGCGAGGCGCGAGTGATGCCCTGGAGCACCTGACGGCAGGTGGCGGGGTGCGCATCGCGTGCGGTGACGAGGTGCTTGTCCTGACGGCGCAGGGCGGAGTTCTCGTCGCGCAGCTCACGTGCGGTGACAATCTGACCGACGGAGAGGTGTTCGCTGTCGCCAGCGTCCTCGACGACCTTCATGCCGAAGATTTGGTCGTTGACGTCGTTGAAGTCAAGCTTGTTGACCAAGTCGCCTTCGAGGAAGCGGGTGTCGCCCGGGTCGAGGATTTCGACTTTGCGCATCATCTGACGGACGATGACCTCGAAGTGTTTGTCGTTGATCTTCACACCCTGCAGACGGTAGACTTCCTGAACCTCGTTGACAATGTATTCCTGCACCTTCATCGGGCCCTTGATGGCGAGGATATCGGCAGGGGTGATGGCGCCGTCGGAGAGCGGCGTGCCAGCCTTGACATAGTCGCTGTCTTGAGCCAGAATCTGTTTGGAGGTGGGAATGAGGTAGGAGCGCTGTTCGCCGGTCTTGGAGGTGATGGTAATCTCACGGTTGCCGCGTTTGAGCTTCTTGGCGATGGAAACGATACCGTCGATTTCGGCCACGATGGCGGGGTCGGACGGGTTGCGTGCCTCGAAGAGTTCGGTGACGCGGGGCAGACCGCCCGTGATGTCGCCGGCCTTGCCGAAGGAGCGCGGGATTTTCACCATGATATCGCCAGCCTTGAGCATCTGACCCTGCTCGACACCGATGTGGGCACCCACGGGAAGGTCGTAGACTTTGAGGATGTTGCCCTCGTTGTCGACAATATTGAGGGTGGGGTTCTTAGTGCGCTGACGGCTCTCGATGACGACTTTGTCCTGAAGGCCCGTCTGTGCATCGCTCTCGACGCGGTAGGTGATGTTTTCGATGACGTTCTCGAAGGAGACCTTACCGGCCACATCGGAGATGATGACGGCATTGTAGGGGTCCCATTCGGCGATGAGGTCGCCCTTGTTGAGTTGGTCGCCGGAGGTTTTGTAGAGTTTGGCGCCATAGGGGAGGAGCGACGAGAAGAGTGTGATGTCAGTGTTGGGGTCGACGATGCGCATCTCGGCCGAGCGGCCCATGACGACATTGTATTTGTCGCCGTTGGCGTCGGTGTAGGGGATGGCGCGGAGTTCGTCGATGACGAGTCGGCCTTCATATTTAGCCTGAAGGCTGGAAGTGGTACCGATGTTGCCACCGGCCACACCGCCGACGTGGAAGGTACGCAGGGTGAGCTGTGTACCAGGCTCGCCGATGGCCTGGGCTGCGATGACGCCGACGGCCTCGCCCTTCTGCACCATCTTGCCGGTGGCAAGGTTGCGGCCGTAGCACTTGGCGCAGACGCCGTGCTTGGACTCGCAGGTGAGTACGGAGCGGATTTCGACCTCTTCGATGGGGGATTCTTCGATTTTCTTGCAGATTTCCTCGGTGAGTTCCTCGCCAGCGTGAGCGATGAGTTCACCGGTCTGAGGATGGTAAATGTCGTGCACGGAGGTGCGACCGAGGATTTTCTCGCTGAGGCTCTGGACGATGTCTTCACCTTTCTTGAGGGCGGTGGTGGGCAGTCCGCGGAGGGTGCCGCAGTCCTCTTCGTTGATGATGACATCGTGTGCCACGTCGACCAGACGGCGGGTGAGGTAACCAGCGTCAGCCGTCTTCAGAGCGGTATCGGCCAGACCCTTACGGGCACCGTGGGTGGAGATGAAGTACTCGAGCACCGAGAGACCTTCCTTAAAGTTGGAGATAATGGGGTTCTCGATGATTTCGTTGCCCGAGGCACCGGCTTTCTGGGGCTTGGCCATCAGGCCGCGCATGCCGGAGAGCTGACGAATCTGTTCCTTGCTACCACGAGCACCGGAGTCGTACATCATGAAGATGGGGTTGAAGCCCTGGTTGTCAGCCTTGAGCTGCTTCATGAGGGTCTCGGTGAGCTGGTTGTTGGTGTTGGTCCAGATGTCGATGACGTGGTTGTAGCGTTCGTTGTTAGTGATAAGACCCATGGCGTACTGTGCCATGACCTCTTCTACTTCCTCGTTGGCTTTCTCGATAAGGGTTTCCTTCTCGGCGGGGATAATAACGTCGCCCAGGTTGAAAGAGAGACCGCCGCGGAATGCTTGACGGTAGCCCATGTCCTTGATGTCGTCGAGGAAGGTGGCGGTGACAGCGTTGCCGCATTCGGTGAAGATGTCGCCGATGATGTCGCGGAGCGATTTCTTGCCCATCACCTGGTTGATGTAGCCGTACTGGTTGGGAACGACCTGGTTGAAGATGACGCGGCCAACGGTGGTGTGGAGACGGGTGGTCTTGATGTAGTGGCCGTTGGCGTCGACGATGACGTTACCGTCGATGTCGCGCTTGACCTCGTATTCGGTGCGGCTGTGGAGGGCAGTCTCGGCAGGCGTGCTGCAGTCGATATCGGTGAGCACTTTGCCGTTCTTGTCTTTGATGACCTCCATAAAGGTACGGTCGCTCTTGATGAAAGAATATTCAGTCTGTCCTTCGGGGACCGGGATATTGACGCTAATGCAGGCGTTGAGGTCGACGCGCTTCTCGTTGTAGGCGATGATGACCTCTTCGGCCGAGTAGAAACGCTGACCTTCGCCATGGACAATTTCGTTGTCGGTGGTGTGGCGAGGCTTGGTCATGTAGTAGAGACCCAGCACCATGTCCTGCGACGGTACGGTGATAGGGGCACCGTTGGCAGGGTTGAGGATGTTGTGTGTGGAGAGCATGAGGATCTGCGCTTCGAGGATGGCGGCATTGCCCATGGGCACGTGGACAGCCATCTGGTCACCATCGAAGTCGGCGTTAAAGCCAGTACACACCAGCGGGTGAAGGCGGATGGCCTTACCCTCGACCAAACGGGGCTGGAAGGCCTGGATACCCAGACGGTGCAGCGTAGGAGCACGGTTGAGCAGGATGGGGTGTCCTTTGAGAATATTCTCAAGGATTTCCCACACGACAGGTTCTTTGCGGTCGACAATCTTCTTGGCGCTCTTGACGGTCTTGACAAGGCCGCGCTCAAGGAGTTTGCGGATGACGTATGGTTTGAAGAGCTCTGCGGCCATGTCTTTAGGCAGACCGCACTCATGCATGCGAAGTTCAGGACCGACGACGATGACCGAACGGCCGGAGTAGTCGACGCGTTTACCGAGCAAGTTCTGACGGAAGCGACCCTGCTTACCCTTGAGGGCGTCGGAGAGCGACTTGAGGGCGCGGTTGCTTTCAGACTTGACGCTGGAAACCTTGCGGCTGTTGTCGAAGAGCGAGTCGACGGCTTCCTGCAGCATGCGCTTCTCGTTGCGCATAATGACTTCGGGGGCCTTGATTTCGACCAGTCGTTTCAGACGGTTGTTGCGGATGATGACACGACGGTAGAGTTCGTTGATGTCGGACGTGGCGAAGCGACCGCCGTCGAGCGGTACGAGGGGACGCAGGTCAGGAGGAATGACAGGGATGATGTCCATAATCATCCACTCGGGACGGTTGTCCATGCCACGGGCCTGCATGGCACGTTGCGACTCACGGAACGACTCAATGACATTCAGGCGTTTGAGGGCGTCCTGTTTGCGAGCCACTGCAGTTTCATGCGAGGCTTTGGCGCGCAGTTCATAGCTGAGTTTGTCAAGGTCGAGCTCGGAGAGGAGCTTGTAGAGAGCCTCGGCGCCCATGCCGGCGATGAACTTGTTGGGGTCGCTGTCGGGAAGTTGGGCGTTCTCCTCGGACAATGAATCTTGGATGTAATAGTATTCCTCTTCGGTCAGCAAGTCGAGTTTCTGTACGGGCATCTCGTTGAGCATAGCCTTACCAGGCTGCAGGACGATGTATTTCTCATAGTAGATGACCTGGTCGAGCTTCTTGGAGGGGATATTGAGCAAAGTACCAATCTTGTTGGGAAGCGAGCGGAAGAACCAGATGTGTGCGATGGGCACGACGAGTTCGATGTGGCCCATGCGCTCACGACGGACTTTCTTCTCGGTCACTTCGACGCCGCAACGGTCGCAGACAATGCCTTTGTAGCGGATGCGTTTGTACTTGCCGCAGTGGCACTCCCAGTCGCGGGTAGGGCCGAAGATGCGTTCGCAGAACAATCCGTCGCGTTCGGGCTTGTAGGTGCGGTAGTTGACGGTCTCAGGTTTCGTCACCTCGCCATAGGAGCGACGCTTGATGGACTCAGGCGAAGCAAGGCTGATGGTGATGGAATTGAAATCGGTCTTTAACTGAGATTCTTGTTTAAAAGCCATGTTCTATTCTACTTATACAACCAAAATTAATCAAATGTTACCTCAAGGCCCAGACCACGGAGTTCGTGGACAAGGACGTTGAACGACTCGGGGATGCCGGGCACTGGCATATTGTCGCCTTTGACAATGGCCTCGTAGGCTTTGGCACGGCCCATGACATCGTCGGACTTGACGGTGAGGACCTCCTGCAGCACGTGCGATGCGCCGTAGGCTTCGAGCGCCCAGACCTCCATCTCACCGAAACGCTGACCACCGAAGTTGGCTTTACCTCCAAGGGGTTGCTGGGTGATGAGAGAGTAGGGGCCGATGGAACGAGCGTGCATCTTGTCGTCAATCATATGATGCAGCTTGAGGTAGTAGATGTAACCAACGGTGGCGGGCTGGTCAAAGCGGTCGCCGGTCTCACCGTCGTAGAGGTAGGTGCGGCCGTTTTCAGGCAGACCGGCCTCACGCATATAGCCGTTGATCTGTTCGAGGGTGGCGCCGTCGAAAATGGGGGTCTTGAAACGTTTGTTGAGCTTCTTTCCAGCCCAGCCAAGGACTGTCTCGTAAATCTGACCCAGGTTCATTCGGGAAGGCACACCCAGAGGGTTGAGCACGATATCGACAGGGGTGCCGTCGGCCAAAAAAGGCATGTCTTCGGCACGGACAATCTTCGATACGATACCCTTGTTACCGTGACGGCCAGCCATCTTGTCGCCGATGCGGAGTTTGCGCTTCATGGCGATGTAGACCTTGGCCATCTGGACGATGCCACTGGGCAGGTCGTCGCCGACGGTGAGGGCGAACTTGTTGCGTGTGAAGCGGCCGTTGATTTCACGGAACTTGATGTTGTAGTTATTCAACAGCTCTTTGATGAGGGCGTTGGTCTCCTTGTCAGTGGTCCACTTATTGGGGCTGACCTCAGTGTAGTCGATGGTCTTAAGTGTTTTGGCAGAGAACTTGACCTTCTTGGGAATGAGTTCCTCGCGATGGTTGGTATAGACGCCGTTGGAGACTTTGCCGTTGAGCAAGATAAGCAGGCGCGAGATGAGCTTGTCTTTCAGCTCCTCGCACTCGAAACGATATTCCTCCTCGGGTTTGGCCAGCAACTCTTTCTCGCGGGCGCGGGCTTTGCGGTCGCGGATGACGCGGGCAAAGAGTTTCTTGTCGATGACAACACCGTGGAGTGAGGGTGGCACTTTGAGCGATGCGTCTTTCACGTCGCCAGCCTTGTCGCCGAAAATAGCGCGGAGCAGTTTCTCCTCGGGGGTGGGGTCGGATTCACCCTTCGGGGTGATTTTACCGATAAGGATGTCACCTTCGTTGACTTCGGCACCGATACGGATAATGCCGTTCTCGTCCAGGTCTTTGGTGGCGTCGTTGCCGACGTTGGGAATGTCACGTGTTAGTTCCTCGTTACCGCGTTTGGTCTCGCGAACTTCAAGGGTGAATTCTTCGACATGGACCGAGGTGAAGATGTCTTCACGTACCACGCGCTCCGAGATGACGACAGCATCCTCGAAGTTGTAACCCTTCCAAGGCATGAAGGCAACCATCATGTTGCGGCCGAGGGCGAGTTCACCACCTTGGGTGGCGTAACCCTCGCAAAGCACTTGTCCCTTTTTAACCTTGTCGCCCTTCTTGACGATAGGACGGAGGTTGATGGCGGTGGAGTGGTTGGTGCGCTGATATTTGGTTAGTTTATATTCTTTGACATCGTCGTCGAACGAGACAAGGCGCTCTTTTTCGGTGCGGTTATGGCGGATGACGACTTTCGTGGAGTCGACGAACTCGACAACACCATCGGCCTCGGCGTTGAGCAACACACGGCTGTCGTGGGCCACGGCTTCCTCAATACCGGTGCCTACGATGGGGATTTCAGGATTGAGCAGGGGAACGGCCTGACGCATCATGTTCGATCCCATAAGGGCGCGGTTGGCATCGTCATGCTCCAGGAATGGGATGAGCGATGCCGCAATAGATGCAATCTGGTTGGAGGCGATGTCGATAAGATCGATTTCCTCGGGCGATACAATGGGGAAGTCGGCCTGACGGCGGGCTTTCACACGTGCCTCGGTGATGTGACCTTCCTCGTCTTGAGGTGTGGTGGCCTGAGCCACGGTCTTGTTCTCTTCCGCCTCGGCAGAGAGGTAGATGGGATCCTCGTTGAGTTGAACCTGACCGTCGACGACACGTTGGTAGGGTGTCTCAATGAAGCCTAGCTCGTTAATCTTGGCGTAGACGCAAAGTGAGGAAATAAGACCGATGTTGGGGCCTTCAGGAGTCTCAATGGTGCAGAGACGTCCGTAATGGGTGTAGTGAACGTCGCGCACTTCGAATCCAGCTCTTTCGCGCGAGAGACCGCCAGGACCGAGGGCCGAGATGCGACGCTTGTGCGTGAGTTCTGCCAAGGGGTTCGTCTGATCCATGAACTGGCTCAACTGGTTGGTGCCGAAGAACGAGTTGATGACCGACGAAAGGGTTTTTGCGTTGATTAGTTCGGTGGGAGTGAATACCTCGTTGTCTCGCACATTCATACGCTCGCGAATGGTGCGTGACATACGGGCGAGACCCACGCCAAATTGGTTGGAGAGTTGCTCTCCGACAGTGCGGATACGACGGTTTGACAAGTGGTCAATATCATCCACCTCTGCCTTCTGGTTGATGAGCTCAACCAAATATTTGATGATTGATGTGATGTCTTCCTTTGTCAACACGCGGACATTGTCAGCCACATCAAGGTTTAATTTCGTGTTAATTCTGTAGCGACCCACATCGCCCAGATCATAGCGTTTCTCGGAGAAAAAGAGTTTCTCGATGATGCTGCGGGCTGTCTCTTCGTCTGGCGGTTCGGCATTGCGGAGTTGACGGTAGATGTACTCGCAGGCTTCCTTGGCGTTGTTGGCAGTGTCCTTTTTGAGGGTGTTGTAGATGACGGAATAGTCGATGCCGTCTTTGTCTTCAGCTTTAATCAGGATGGACTTGATGTCGAGTTCGAGAATCTTGTTGATATGCTCTTCGGTGAGTTCGACATCACGCTCGATAACCACCTCGGTACGTTCCATGGATACCACTTCGCCGGTATCTTCGTCGACGAAGTCTTCAGTCCAGGATTCAACCACACGGGCTGCAAGCTGTTTGCCAATGACTTTCTTCAGACTGTTGCGGGTGACTTTTACCTCTTCTGCCAGTCCGAAGATATCGAGGATGTCCTTGTCCGATTCGTAACCGATGGCACGAAGCAATGTGGTGATGGGGAGTTTCTTTTTTCGGTCAATATAAGCATACATCACGTTGTTGATATCGGTCGTGAACTCCATCCAAGAACCCTTGAAAGGTATGATACGTGCTGAGTAGAGCTGTGTACCGTTGGAATGGAACTGGGTTCCAAAGAAGACGCCAGGGGAACGGTGCAACTGCGAAACGACCACACGCTCGGCACCATTGATGACAAAAGTGCCCTTCGGAGTCATATACGGTATCATGCCCAGATAGACATGCTGTTCTAGAGTCTGGAAGTCCTCATTCTCGGGGTCTTTGCAGCTCAATTTCATCTTGGCTTTCAGTGGTACACTATAAGTGAGGCCACGCTCGATGCACTCCTCGATGGAATAACGGGGAGGATCAATGTAATAATCCAAGAATTCGAGCTCGAAATTATTTCGCGCATCTGTGATGGGGAAGTTCTCTTTGAAGACTTTGTACAAACCTTCGTCCAAACGGTTGTCAGGATTGGTTTCAATCTGGAAGAAGTCTTTGAACGACTTGACCTGAATATCGAGAAAATCCGGGTAATCAAATTTGCGTACCGACGCGAAATTTACTACTGTGGGTTCTTTTTTTGCCAAGGGACTTAAATTTATCTTTGATTATAACTTATCGCTCTTTAAGGAAGTGTAACCCAGTTGTCTTGGGTGAGAAGGGAACCGCTGCTGTGTTCAAAACAGAATTCCACAGCAACAAGGAATAGGCACTCCGGACGTTGCCGGAGGCCCTATTCCTCGTAGGTGACAGTAGGTGGGTAACCTTACTTGACCTCGATTTCGGCACCAGCCTCTTCGAGGGCTTTCTTCAGGCTCTCAGCCTCGTCCTTGGAAACACCTTCCTTAACGGGCTTGGGGGCGTTGTCGACGAGCTCTTTCGACTCTTTCAGACCCAGGGAGGCCATGTCTTTGACGGCCTTCACAACGGCCAGCTTCTTGGTCATGTCGGGAACACCCTTCAGGATCACGTCGAAGGAGGTCTTCTCCTCGGCGGCAGCGGCGGCACCACCAGCGGCGGGAGCGGCAACTGCGACAGCGGCGGCGGCGGGTTCAATGCCGTACTCCTCTTTCAGGACGTCAGCAAGTTCTTTAACTTCTTTAACGGTAAGGTTAACCAGTTCTTCAGCAATAGCTTTAATGTCTGCCATGACTTTTATTTTTTTTAATGTTTTACAATTTATTATTATTTGTCTTGGTCCGTTTCATCTGCTGCGGTGGACCACTCCTTGTTTTGTTTCTTTTGCACAAGGCTTTATTAGGCCTCGCGCTCCTCCAAAGTTTTCAGCACACCGCTAATGGTATTGCCGGCCGACTGGATCTGAGACAGCACGTTCTTGATGGGCGACTGCAGCAGAGCCACGACATCGGCGATGAGCTCGTTCTTGGACTTGATGTTGACAAGTTCGTCGAGGTGCTCATGGCCAATATAGAAGCACTCTTCGACGTAAGCACCTTTGAGAATGGGCTTTTCAGCGTTCTTCTCGGCGGCACGGAAGTCCTTGATGAGCTTGGCAGGAGCATTATTGGTGTTGGAAAGCATTATGGCGGTTTCACCCTTAATCACGGGGAAGAGCTCAGAGTAGTCGAATCCCGACTTCTCGAGGGCCTTGATGAGAAGGGTGTTCTTGACGACTTCCAACTTGACCTCTTTGCGGAAGGCGGCGCGACGCAGCTTGCTGGTCTGCACCGAATTCAGACCTCCGATGTCGGCAATGTAAAGACTCGGATAGGCCTTGATCTCCTCGCACAGAGAGTCGATGTGTTGGTCTTTCAGTTCTTTTCTCATAATGTTTCGTTCGTTTTAAAGGTTACAGAGTAGCGGCTTTGGTATCCACTTTCACACCGGGGCTCATGGTGCTGCTGATGGCGATGCTCTTCACGTAAGTACCCTTGGCGGCACTGGGTTTGAGTTTCATAATCATCTGGAGCACCTCGCGGGCGTTCTCGACAATCTTCTGGTCGTCGAACGAGCACTTGGCAACGGCGGTATGGATGATACCGAA
>CAMJJD010000031.1 GCA_946406015.1 uncultured Bacteroidales bacterium
AGCTGGAGATACTGCTCAACGGCGACCCCGTCGACGCCCTCTCCACCCTCACCTACGTCGACAATGCCTACCCCATCGGACGCAAAATGTGCGAGAAGCTGAAGGACCTCATCCCGCGCCAGCAGTTCGACGTGGCCATCCAAGCCGCCATCGGCAGCAAGATCATTGCCCGCGAGACTGTTCGCCAAGTGCGCAAGGACGTCACAGCCAAGTGCTACGGTGGCGACATCACCCGTAAGCGCAAGCTCCTCGAAAAGCAGAAAGAGGGCAAGAAACGCATGCGTCAGGTGGGCAACGTCGAAGTGCCGCAAAGCGCATTCCTCGCCGTATTGAAATTAGATTAACAAACAATATTAAATAATAAAGTATTATGAAGAACATCTTTAAGTACCTGGCCGCCGTGGCCATCAGTATCGCCACCCTGGGCCTGACGTCTTGTGACAAGGAGCCCGAACCCGAACCCAATACCGAATCGACTTCCTTCGCCATCCTCTACAACGGAAACGCCGTGGCCGCCGGGAGCACCCTCGACTTCCACCCCAGCGCCGATGAAATCGCCAACGACTGGGCACAGGTCGACCTACGTCTGGAAAACAAGACCTCCGAAAACATCCAGGCTGTGCTGAAAGTGGAGATGGCGGAAGGTCCCGACGCCATGAACCGTATTGCCATCTGCTACGGTGAAACCTGCAAAAACCCCCTCTGTCCCTGGACCTCCGACAGTTTCACGCTGACCCCCGGTGTCAATCAGAATCTGCCCATCCACTACGACTACAGTCCCAGCATGGTCACTGAGAAGACCACCTACCGCTTCACTGTTGCCAAGGCCTCCAACCTCGACGACCCACAGGTGATTTTCATCACCGTCAACGCTCAGTAACTATTGCCTCAACAAGTGCTCATAACGACGCACCTGCCAGAGGTACCACAACAGCAGGGACGCTGCCACCAGCGCCCCTGCTGTTGCATATAGACGTATGGCCAAAAGAAAACTGCCAGCATGGATACCCACTGCTATGGCAGCCACTCGAAGCGCCAACAGCACCAAGTAGAAGCCGAATTCTGTCTTCTGAGTGGAGAAGACATTGCTGATGAACATCAGCGACGTGGAACTCAACATCAAGTAGACCCACGGCAGCAACGCCTGCACATAAACGCCGCATCCTGCCCACCGGCCGCCAAAACAGAAGGCAAAGACCGGCTCGGCCACAAACCAAGCCAGCACAAACAGAGGCAACGCCACCACATTCAGTATCAGCAGGAATCGTCCTATCATACCGCTCACGCTACGACCTTCACGCACCCCTTCGGCAGTGCGGGCATAAAGCACCTGCTCGAACGCCACGTTAAGAATATTGACCGGACGGAAAGTGAAGGTCAGCGCCAAGGCGAAAAGTCCCACGTCGGCACGGTCGAAGTAGAGCGCCAACCACAAGAACGGCAGGTTCGACGAAAAACTGTTGATAAAATCCTTGGTGGCCACATAGCGAGGGAAGTTGACATGCTTGCGGGCCACCGCCAGGAGGGCGGATTTTTCCGACTTCCGACTTCCGACTTCCGACTTCTTCAAACGGTAGACGAGGTTGCCCACGGCTCGGCCTGCCACGGTGCCCACCGGCATACCGGCCTGCAACACACCCAGCAGGCCGAGGCCTATCTTGATAATCGCGCCAGCGGCGGCGTTGACTGTCTCCGACAGGGCCATGGTGCTATAATGGTGGCCTCGGTTGAAAAGGAAACTATATACCCGCGAAGTGCCGCAGAAGAAAACCATCGGCGGTATCAGCAGCACCATCCAGCCCAGCTGGGCAAAGTTGCCCGGCAGGGCTCCTGCAAGCCACAGCGCCAGTACCACGGTGAGCAACACCGTCGAGACAATGGCGTTCAGCCGTAGCGTGAAGCGCGCCATCGCCTGGGCCTCACTGTCGGTGTCGGCAGCCACAATGGCCAGCTCGTATTTGCAGGTACTGAGGATGATAAGTACCTCGATATAGGAATAGAAAATGGAATAGAGGCCGTAGTCCTCGGCCGAAAAGATGCGCGTCAAGGCGAAGTAGGCAGCTAACGAAATTATCTGCGCCAACACATTGCCACTGAGCAACGTACCCATCTCCCTGACTATTGGCCGGTCCCTCATAATTCTCCGTGGTATTTACGCAGCACCCACTCGGCCGCCAGCAGCAGGATTATCAATGCCAGCACCCACGGCAGACGCAAGAATTCGGCATAGCGTGTATGAGTGTAGATAGTGGGCTTGAGGGTCGACAGTTCGGCAGTAAGTGCCGCACAGTCGTCGGGACGATACATTCCGCCCCCGGAGAGCGATGCCAAGGTAGCCAGCAGACTGTGGTCGGCGCCGAGGTTCTGCTGCTCAAGATTCAACGCCTCGACGGCGAACGTCCCCTCGGCCGTTTGTCCGTCGGCCGAGGCCGTGTAACGGTACAGCCCCTCAGCCAATGGCGGCAGCGTGAGGCTGTAACCGCCGGCGTCGCGCCGGAAGGTGTAGTCGGCCTTGACCGAGTCGCCCGAAAGCGCGAGCGTGACCTCGGCATTGTTCACCGCCTCATAGTTCTCGTTGTACAGCACAGCATGGAGCATGACGGGTTCGCCCTCGGCATAGCTGCGTTCCGCTTCCACTTGTAGCCGATTCCGATCGGTCTGTATGGCGGTGAAGGAGACCAGTTGGTTGACAAGACGGTCCACATGGGCATGGCTCTCATGAGCCTGCCAGTCGGCCAGACGCCAGCGCCACAACCCCTCGCCCCATATCCAGGCGCGCCGGTGCTCGCCCTGGGCCGTGGCGGCCACCAGCGGCTGTCGCGTGTCGATATTGCCCAGACGAGCGGCGAACAGGGTCTGCACATCGGCCGTGAGGCGTGCCTCGCCGAAGGGAGCTGTCAAGGGTGGCAAGGCCTCAAGGGCAGCCACATCGCCTTCGTCGAGGGTGAAGAGGGCAAAAGCCGCACGGTACACGGGAGTCACTTCATTGGTCTTCTGTACCCTAGAGACAATTTCCATCCCGCTGTGCAGCGCATTGAACCGCGCCAGATCGGTCTGCGTGCCTACCACGAATATCCGCGGCAACCCGTCGGCATAGGCCACCGACGGATGGCTGTGCGACGGTAGGTTGTGCAGCACCACCAGGCTCACATCGCTCTCCAACTTCCACTTCCCACACTCCACATCCCCCGCCAACACTACTGACGCTTCGTAGTTGGGATTGTCTTCTACGGCACGCTTTAAGGCCGCCAGGTCGGGATGCGGCGCGTTGGCTACAAGGACCACTTTGCGGCGCGAGTCGATGATGTCGACATAGAACGACAGACTATTGTTGGAGACCGTCAACTCGCCGTCGACGGATGTAAGGGTGGCCGTGTAACGACGCAGTCCTCCGCCCTGCGCTGTAGCGGTAGGCAGCGTGGCAGCAACACCGACGCCGAAATCGTCATCGGTATAATTCACCTGTTGGCTGAAGAGCTGTCGTCCTTCGTCGTCGCGGATGGTGAGGAGAGCCACACGGCCACGCAGCAACGAGGCACCGACGGTGAGCTCTAGGGGGAACGATGCTCCCGCCATGGCGATGCGGTTACACCGCAGGTTAGCCAGCCATGCGTCACGCCGCGGCGTGGTGTCGCCCAAAGCGACGCAATGCACCGCAAACGGCAGTCGTTCAGCTACCGACGTAGGGTTGGTGCCACGGTTGTGCAGGCCGTCGCTGGCCAGTACCAAGGCCTCCACATCGTCGCCACGCCACCGGTCGAGCGCGGCACCGATATCGGTCGCACCATCGCTGCCGAACTCCACATAGCTCACCCTGCAACGCTCTTCCAACTCAGGGACAATGGTCTTGAGCGAGAAAGCCGAGTCGGCGCCCATACGCACCGAGCCCGATACATCCTGCGCCAACACCACGTGGGGTTTCTGCCGCTCGTCGACCGTCTGGCGCGACATCGGTGCCAACAGCAGGAAAGCGATGGCGCTCACCGTCAGACACCGCAGTGCCGCCAGCACCCAACGCCAGCCATGTGCGAAGGGGTTGCGACCCACAAAGTAAAGCACCGCAGCATAGACCACCCCCACCATCAGGCAGATGAGAACGAAGTACCACGGATAGTCGGTGAGGAGCATTCTTCAGAATAGATTTCTTGCTTAATTTAAAGTAACTATTAATTGGGGTGCAAAGTTACACATTTTTTTCCATACAGGCGAAAAACATTTCCTCGGACGAGCAGTTAAATCGTGCACGATTTATATACAAAACACCCTTTCCCCCTCTCCTCAGACAGCCCGCGACAACACCGTATCCTTCCCGACCACTGTCCGACAAAAGACGGAGTTCAGTCGGACCAACCTCGGAGGTGTTACGGAGGTGTTACGGAGGTAATACGGAAGTAACCCTGCACAATCACTGACTATTAGCGTATTAAAACCTTCAAATGATGTATTTGGAGGCAAAACAAGCCTCTAGCCTGGGCCGTCAGAGGGAAACGGGAGGGGCTTCACTTGGGTGGGATTGTGGATTACCGAAGTGTTAGGAAATGTGAATTATATCGCACACGACCTAATTTCCAAACCCTACCGTCAGAGGGGTCAGCTGCCGTAGACGAGGGTAGAGAAGAGGTCAGGGCGAAAGCGTTCCCGGGCCACCCTCTGCAGGTCGGCGGCGGTGACATTCATAATGTCAGCGTTCATCTCCTCGAGGGTGTCGACATGGTCGAAGTTGAGGAAAGCCTTGCCAATACTCTGCATCTCGTTGAGACCAAGGTCGTTGTTGATTGCCATCTGACCGATAAACTGGCGTTGGGCCTGACGCAGCTGCCGGTCGGAGAGCAGGGTGTCGGCCATGAGCTGCAGTTCACGACGGACAAGCTCGACAACCCGCTGCTGGGCGCCGAGGTCGACGCCGGCATATAGGTAGAAGAGACCCGTGTCGGAGAATGGGACATACTGGGATTCAATGGTGTAGCAAAAACCGTAGCGTTCGCGGATGGCTACATTGAGGCGCGAGTTCATCGCGGGGCCGCCAAGGATGTTGTTCAGCAGGGTGAAGGCGGTCTTGTCTCGGTGGTAAACGTCGGGGGCCTCGCATCCGAGGAGGAGATGGGCCTGATGGGTGTGGCGGTTGATGTGGCGCTCGAAGGTGTGGAACTGCGGCTTGACCGAGCGGTCGACGGTAGCGGGGCGGTCGGCATAGGGTCCAAAGTAACGTTCGCATAGCCGCACCAAGCGGTCGAAGTGCACGTCGCCGGCCACAGTGACGACCATACGCGACGGGGTGTAACGCTGCTGCAGATGACAGCGCAAACGGTCGGGGGTGAAGTGCTTCACGTTGCGCTTCGAACCCAGGATGTTGTGCGCCAAGGGGTGACCTTCGTAGGCCAGCTCCTCGAACTGGTCGTAGATAAGTTCGGCGGGCGAGTCACTGTAGGAGTTGATTTCTTCAAGAACGACGTCTTTCTCCTTCTCGATTTCAGCGTCGGGGAAGGTAGAGTGAAAGAGGATGTCGGCGAAGAGCTCGAGGCACCGGGGCAGATGCTCGACCAGCGAGGAGGCATAGAGGGCGGTTTCTTCCTTGGTGGTGAAGGCGTTGAGTTCGCCTCCGACACCGTCGATACGGTTCAGTATGTGGTGGGCGCGACGGTGGGTGGTGCCTTTGAAGAGGGAATGCTCGATGAAGTGGGCCATGCCTTCGTCGGCACCCGCTTCGTCGCGGCTACCCACGTTGATGTAAACGCCCGAGTAGACCACCCGCGAGGGGGTGTGGGAGAGTATTATTCGGATTCCGTTGCTGAGGGTATGGTATTGGTACATGATGGTGATCTAAATGCCAGGAAATAGGTACAGAAGAGGATACCGGCGAGGGTGTCGAGGGTGTCCTCGGTGAGGAAACTGATGAGGACGGTGAGAAGCCACGCGAGGAGGAAAGCGGAAAGCGGAGTGCGGGAAGCTGAAAGTGGGCGGAGGAACATGAAGAGGAGGAATGAGAAGCCCAGCACACCGAAGGCGGCGAGGAGCGAGAGATACTGGTTGTGGGAGCGCTTCTGGGTGTCGGCCAGAGACGACTGCATGGCGCGGAGGCGAGTATGGAGCTCGGCATCGACGTCGCCAGTGCCGGCACCAATCCAACGGTGGTCGGCGATAACCTGGAAGGTAGCGCGCCAGAGTTCAAAACGCTGCAGCATGGTGAAGCCGCGGACAGCATGAGTGTGGACGTAGTACTCACGCTCGAAAAGCATCACATAGACCATCTTGCGCAAGGGGTTGTGGCTGAGGTAGACAGGATTGGCCACGCCACGCTCGATGTCGGCCACTTGGGCGTCGGTGAGACTGTGGACGCCCACGCTGTCCTTAGTGAGTCCAAGGGCGTTGAGGTAGCGCACAAGGGTAGGCTGGAGGGAATAGCCGTCGTCGCCGACGCTGTCGTAAGACACGGCGCTCCGGCGCTGCCACTCGGCACGCATCTCATCGGGGCATAGGTAGTTATTGATATAGTTTCCGTTCTCGACGATACCGTCGCGGTAGTGGTCGTAGGGACGACCTCCGGCGGTGTAGGCGGACAGAGGCTCGGTGGCCTGAGGAACAAGGCGGTAGTATGCTTTGGCCTCACGTCCCACAAGGAAAGCCGCCACACCGGCCAACAGGAGCCACAGCACGATGAGAGGCCAGCGGCGGTAGCGAGCCAGCAGCAACACAAGGGACACAACGGCAAGGATGGCAAAAGCGGTGTAGGAGTGGATGAATGCCAAGAATACAAGAAACCAGAGGACGAGGAGGACGCAAGCCACTTTCCCCAGCAATCGCAATCTTATCAGCCGTCCTGGATTTCCCAGCGACAGCAGATAGACCACCACACAGCAGTTGAGAGCGAAGCGGATGTGGGAAATGTAGGGCACGGCGTCGCGGTAGGGCAGGTCGGGGATGATGACGAGGCGCACGGTGGCGATGACACTGACGACGAGCACCGTGGCGGCATAGCCTGCGAGGACCAGACGGCGGGCCCGTCCGACGAGGGGTCGGCTGGTGAGCACCACCAGTGGCACCACCAGCAGAGGCAACTTGACCTGGAGGATAGTCCAACCGTGGGCGATGTTGTCGGTCCACAGCATGCCGACGAGGTAGAGCAGATAGAGTGCCACAAAAGCTTGTAGCAGTCGGCTTTGGCGAGCCATCTGCCACTTCTCGCGCCAACGGCCTTCGAAAAGCCAATTGACGCCTAGCAGCACCCACATCAGGTTGGAAGCCCACACCGAAGTGACCATGCAGCCTCCCAGTAGGGTGAGCAGCACCACGTAGATGCGTCTATGAACTATTGCTTTGATAGGGGAATGCGTTAGCGCGTTAATACGGAATTACGATTGAGCACTCTTCAATCATTAACCTTCAACTCCTCCAGGGCCCTACGCAGGACGGGGTCGCTCTTGAGGACACCTTCGATGCGACCCTGATCGTAGTAGTAGCGGACGAGAATCTCGGCCTTGAGCATGTCGCTGATTTCACTGCGATGCTTCTGCAAGTCACCTTCTTTCTCACGTTCGAGGGCAGCCTCCATGGCCTGGAGTTGCTGCTCGATAGCGGAGTCGTACTTCTCCTGCCCGGCCACTTCACGGAGGTCCTTGATGACACGTTCGGTGACGGTGGAGTAAGTAAGTTTCTTCTCACGCAGGTAGCGGCAGAAGTCGTCGTAGAGCGCATCGCTCACCTCGAAGTCGGCGGCCGGGGCAATCTCCTTGTGGGTGCGGTAATACTGCGTGGCGTAGTCGAAGATGAGGAACTTCTGCGTCAGTGCGACGGCGATGTTAGACATGTACTCAGGCTCGACCTCAATGTCGGGCTCGATGCCGAATCCGTCATAGACGGTGCGGCCGCTCTTGGTCTTGAAGGCGGTCTTGAGCGAATCGGGCACTTTGAGGGCGCGTCCCTGGTCATCGCGATGGCTGTAGTCGATGGCCTGGATGCAGCGGCCGGAGGGGATATAATATTTCGATACGGTGACCTTCATCTGGCTATTGTAGGGCATGGGCAGGATGTTCTGCACAAGGCCTTTGCCGTAGCTGCGCTGCCCGACGACGACGGCACGGTCGAGATCCTGGAGACTGCCACTGACGATTTCGCTGGCCGAGGCCGAGGCACCGTCGATGAGCACCGCCAGAGGAATCTCGGTATCCTCAGGGGCCAAACGGGTGTAGCTCTTGATATTCTTGGAGGCCACCTTGCCTTTGGTTTCGACGACCGAGGTGCCGCGCGGGACCCAGATGTTGACGATGTCGACGGCTTCGTTCATCAACCCGCCGCCATTGCCACGCAGGTCCAGGACGACACCGCGCATAGCGGGGTTATTCTTCTTCAATTCGACGAAAGCCTCGCGGACATGCTTGGCGGCGTCGGTGGTGAACTCGTCGAGTTTGATGTAGCCGAAGTCATGGTCGGGTCCCACCATGCCATAATAGGGCACGTTAGGCAGGTGGATTTCGCGACGGGTGAGGGTACGGTCGAACTGCTTACCTTCGCGTTCGAGGGTGAGCACCACGTCGGTGCCAGCCTGTCCGCGCATGGCGGAACTGACATCGGCAGTGGTCTTGCCGTGGGTGCTCTGTCCGTCGACGGCCACGATGCGGTCGCCGGCTTTGAGGCCCGCCTCATCAGCAGGGAGGCCGCGGTAGGGTTCGCTGACGAAGATGGAGTCGCCACGTTGCATGATGAGAGCGCCGACACCGCCGTATTGTCCCAGCAACTGCAGTTTCACATCCTCCATCTGACTCTCGGGAAAGTAGTTAGTGTAGGGGTCGAGTGATGAGAGCATGGCATCGATGGCCACCTTGATGGTCTTACCGGGGTCTACGTCGTCGACATAGTTAAGGTTGAGCTGTTTATATACATTGGAGAAAATCTCCAGATTCTTGGCAATCTCGAAACCACGGTCGTCCGACTGAGCCTTTACGGAGCCGGACAACCCCATCAGGCCGACCAGACCGACCAGGCCTATGATTTTTATCTTCTTCATTCCATTGAAATATATGCCCCAATAACTCAAAAGAGGGCAGTTTATTGTGTGGTGATTTCATTCATTGTTTAACCGAGTGTCAATTACACGATTACGCCCAGACCCTCCATCCTACGGGCAGCGTGTGACCGGCTGACAAGCCATTGCGATGCAACGTTCGGTCCGCAGGCTGGAAAAATATGTATCCATGGACAATAAGCGGTGCCGATGAACGTTATCAAAATATGGAAGGATTAATACTTGCTGCAGGATTGGGGAAACGCCTGAAATCCCTGACCGTCAACCAGCCGAAAGCGCTGGTGTCGGTGGGCGGTGTCACGCTGCTCGAGCGCACCATTCACCGGATGGAAGAAATCGGTGTCACACACATTGTCGTCAATGTACACCATTTTGCCGACATGATTGTCGACACCATCCGGCAAAACCAATGGCAGGCCACCGTGAGCATCAGCGACGAACGTGCACTGCTACTCGGCACGGGTGGTGCCCTACGGCATGCCGCCCCTCTCTTCTCCGGAAATGAGGATATACTGGTGCACAATGTGGATATCCTTTCCGATATCGACTTGTGCGACGTGGAGCGGAAACACCGCGAGAAGGGCAATCTGGTGACACTATGTGTCAGCAAACGCGACAGCAAACGCCTTCTGGCCTTCGACGCCGACGGCCGACTGGTCGACCGCGCCGAGAGTCTTCCGCCAACAACGGGCACAAGGAGTTTGGTGAACCTCGCATTCAGCGGCATCTCGGTGCTCAGCCCGGAGCTTTTCTCCCTGCTGCCCGAGGACGACCACCCCTACGAGATAATAGATGAATACATCCGCCTGAGCCGAGAGGGATACCGCATCGGCACCTATCTGCATTCCGGCGACGAGAAACACTGGACCGACGTGGGGAAGCCCGACACTCTTGAAAAAGCACAGCAGCAATGGACAGTTTCCTCAGACAAGTAGCACGCCGCATCGCCGACAGCCACCCGCACGACACCGACCGTGTGCTGGTGGTGTTCAACAACCGCCGGTCGCTGCGTTTCTTCCAACGACAATTTGCCG
Source organism: uncultured Bacteroidales bacterium (assembly GCA_946406015.1). Classification (GTDB taxonomy): domain Bacteria; phylum Bacteroidota; class Bacteroidia; order Bacteroidales; family P3; genus Colimorpha. The sequence goes on from CAMJJD010000031.1 coordinate 10,054, forward strand.
CGCTGGGGCGCACCATGTTCCTTCCGCACACTATGGCCATCGATGACCTAGTTGCCGACCTCGGCGGCCTCAAGATTGTGCCCAACGAATTCCTCCTCTTCGAGCTCTACAGCATCCACGTGGAACTCGAAGGTGAGAATCGCAAATACAAGACCTTCGACGAATTCATTTCCTTCGGCGACCTGATGATGGGCGACTTCTCCGAGTTGGACCAGTATTGTGTCGACGCCCGAGACCTCTTCGGCAACTTGCACGACCTCAAGGCCATCGGCGAGTGGGACATCGAAGGAACCGACCTAACGCCCTTCCAGCGCGACTACCTGCACTTCTACCGTTCGCTCTACGAATACTACCACCGGTTGCACAAACGTCTGCTGGACAACGGGAAAGCCTATAGCGGCATGGCCTACCGCCACGTGGCGGAGCACATCGACACCCTGGCCGACAACTGCCCCTGGGATGCCATATACTTTGTGGGATTCAACGCCCTGAGCGAATGCGAACGCCGCATTATCGGCGAATATGTGCGCCGCGGTGTGGGACATCTGCTCACCGACGGCGACACCTACTTCCTGCAGCCCGAGCAAGAGGCAGGCCACTTCCTGCGCAAGCACGCCGCCGAGTTTCCCGAGACGGTGCCCGCCGGTCCATCGCTCTTCGCCCAGGGCAAGCGCCGCATCACCATCGTCGAGTGCCCCGAGAACGCGCTGCAATGCAAACTGGCAGGCCACTTGCTGGACAGCCATCCCGAGTGGCTAGCCGAACGCGAGCAGGAGAGCACTGCCGTGGTGCTGGCCGACGAGAGCCTCATGCTGCCCTGCCTCAGCGCCCTGCCGGAAGGCAACTACTCCGTCAACATATCCATGGGCTTCGCCTTCTGCGACACCGGCATGCACCTGCTGGCCAGCCGCCTTCTGGCCCTCTGGCGCGGCGCCGACCACCGTGGATACTACCACAGCGACATCCTTGCCGTACTTGCCGACTACCACATTGGCCGCCTGCTGGGCATAAAAGACCTGCGGCGACGTACGGTTCGTTTCCTCCGCGAAGGCAGCATCATCCGTTGCACGGGACATGATATTCTCGCTTTCCTTGGCAACGACAAGCTGGACGGCATCTTCACCGACCGTCCCCTCACCGTCGAGGGCTGGCTGGCCATGATGCGCCAGTTGGTTGCCGTCCTCGTTGACGCCAAGTTGTTTGACTCCAACAAGAAGGAGTTGCAGGCAGCGGGCAGCCTGGTCGAAGTGCTGGACTTCCTCGGCGAACTGCAGCAGACCTACGGCTATATCAGCGACCTCGCTACGCTGGAGAAGATATATCTCCGCATCGCCCAACGCCACCAAATACCCCTCATTGGCGAACCCCTCTCGGGGCTGCAGATGATGGGCATGCTTGAAACCCGAAACCTCGACTTCCGTCGTGTCATACTTCTCTCGGTGGGCGAAGGAGTACTGCCTGCTTCACGCAGCACCTCCTCGCTGGTACCCTTCGAGCTCAAACGGCAGTTCGGGCTCCCCACCTACCAAGAGAAAGACTCGGTCTACGCCTACAACTTCTACCATCTTCTGCTCCGCGCCGAAGAGGTGTATCTTGTCTACAGTTCCGAGAGCGAAGCCATGGGCAAAGGTGAGCCCAGCCGCTTTATCCGGCAGGTGGAACACGAACTGGCGCCCCGCTTCGGCATCGAGGTGCACCACATGGTGGTCAACAACAACGAGCCACCCCACAGCACCCCGGCCGACCCCACAGCAGGCGTGAAGGACACTGCCGTCATGCAGCGCCTCGTCGAACTGGCTAAGAAAGGCTTCTCCCCTACCGTCTTCGACGACTACCTCGAGTGCCCACTGCGCTACTACTACACCCGCGTGCTCGGCATCAGCAGCGACGATGCCCTCGAGGAAGACCTCGATGCCTCGCAGCTCGGCACCGCCATCCATGATGTGCTGCACGACATCTATACCCCCTACAACAACGACGGTCACCCCGGCAGCCACCGCCTCGTCGACGCCGACGGGCTGCGCCTTGCTCTCGACGAACTGCCACAATACATGCAGCGCAAATTCGGACACCTCTTCCTCCACGGCCGCGCCGCCGAAGGACGCAACCACTACCTCCACTCCGTGGCCGAGGCACAGTTGCGCCGCCTGCTACAGAAAGAGATAGCCTTGCTCGAGCAAGGTCACACTATCGAAATCGTGGGGCTCGAGAAAGCCCTCGGCCCCATCGCCCTCGACGAGGGCATCTACCTCAAAGGCAAAGCTGACCGCATCGACCGTTTCGACGGCCAACTGCGCATCATCGACTACAAGACGGGCCATCTGGACGACAAAGAGATAGCCTATAGCAGCACACCCAACCGCAACGGCGAAGTGGTCGTCCCAGGCAAGTGGTTCCAGCTGATGTGCTACGCCCTGCTCTTCTCCGAAGACCGCAACGCCTGTCCCGAGCCACCCAACGGCCCCTCGCAGGTGGCCATCTACCCCCTGCGCCACCTTCAGTCCGACGTGAGGCTGGCCTCATGGGACGGCACCACCGACATCACTCCGCCCCTGCTGGCCGACTTCCGCACCATGCTCCTCGACCGCTGCCACGAACTGATGACACCCGATATTCCCTTCCTCCCTGCCACAAAGAAAGACTCCTGCAAGCATTGCGACGTCCGCACCTTCTGCCCCAGACGGCCCCGCTGACGCCCTCTCACCACTGCCTACCCCTTCGGCCGTTTCCACAGCTGTTCCGAGGAGAATTTGCGGCTGGTGGCTGCAAAAAAACTTGCCAAGTCAAAAAAATAACGTATATTTGCAGATTGAAACAAGGCCGCCCCGGCAGGTGCCGTCCTGCTGTATGTGGCTGTTAATGACGTATATAAACGAAGAAAAAAGATATAAAATGAGAAAGTCACTTTGGGTATTTCTGCTCGTCGGAGTGCTGCTTACGGGCTGCAACGGGCTGAAAAAAATGAAGACAACGAGCTCGCGCGTGCGCTATGCCGCCACCCCCAGTCCTGTGGAGACCATGGACGAGAAAGTGGTGGTGAAGTTCACCGGCTCGGTGCCGGAGAAGTATTTCGACAAGAACTGTGCCGTCTTCATCCAGCCGGTGTTCTACTGGGAAGGTGGCTCGATACCGCTGGAGCCGCTGACCTTGAAGGGTGAGAACGTCGACGGCGACGGCACGACCATCAACTATGCCAACGGAGGCCGGTTCACCTACAGCGACATGTTCGATTTCAAGCCCGGCATGGAAACCGGCCGCGTGACACTGACACCGGTAGGCTACAAGTCGGCCCGCACCAACGAAGACGCCCGCGTGTCGGAGGATGTAATCCGCGACAGCAAGGGTGTGGAGTTCAACACAGTGATGCTGTCCGACGGCGTGAACAACACCTCCTCGTGGGTCGACATCAAGGGCAATATCTCCATCTCGCCAATCAACTACAACAAGACACAGGGCATCGTGGAGACCGCCGACATCTACTTCAACGGCGGCACATCGGATTTGGATTGGAACTTCGAGATGAACACGAAGTTTGACGCGCAAGGTCAGCTTCAACACCTGAAGCGCATCATGCTGGAACAGGGTCTGCCCAAACAAATCAGCATCACCGGCTGGGCCTCCCCCGAAGGAGAAGAGACCGCCAATGTGGGCGTGTCGAAGAACCGCGCCGACGTGGCCACAGCCCAGCTCAACCGAATCCTCGACGAGGTGCTCACCATCATGGCCCGCCGCGCCAAAGCCAAAGACGTGGAATACTTCAAGTTCGAGCAGCGCAAACAGATGATCATCACCACCCGTGCCTCGGGCGAGGACTGGGTGCACTTCGTCGTCATGGTCGAAGGCTCCGAGATACAAGACAAGCACGCCATCGTCAACGTCGTGGAGACCCAGCAGAACCTCATCAAGCGCGAGCAGATGATCCGCAACATGGCCGAAGTCTACAGCGAACTCAACGACGAGATATTCCCCAACCTGCGCCGCGCACAGATTGCGCTCTACTACAGCGAAGCCCGCAAGACCGATGCCGAGCTGGCCAAGCAGGCCCAAATCAACCCCGCCAAGCTGAGCTTCGACGAACTGATGTACACCGCCTACATCAACTACAACTACGACACCAAGATGAAGTACTACAAGTGGGCCACAGAGAACCACCCCCAGGAGTGGGCCGCTTGGAACAATGCCGGTGCCATCGCTTTCTATCTGGGAGACTATGACGAAGCCGACCGCTACCTGAAGGTGGCTCGCGACCTCAACCCCCACAACCCCGACGTGCTGAACAACACCGGCCTGCTCTATCTGGGTCGCAAGGACTACACCCTCGCCAAGCACTACTTCGAGGAGGCCAAACGTCAGGGAAGCACCGATGCCGACGCCAACCTGCCCATCCTCAACCTCAAGCGCGGCAACTACAGCGATGCTCAGAAGACCCTCAAGGCCAATCCCTGCACCTACAACCTGGCTTTCTCCCAGCTGATGAGCGACGAGACCGGCACCGCCATCCGCACGCTCGACTGCTGCCTCGACCAGAACAAGGACGTCAACTACCTGCGCGCCGTCTGCTATGCCCGTCTGGGCGACAAGACCAACTGCCTGAAGAACCTCAAGGCCTCCATCGACGACGACTACGAGTACAAGCGCAAAGCCATCGTCGATACTGAGTTCCGCGAGTACTGGGATGACCCCGACTTCAAGCTCATCGTGAAGCTCTACAATGATTAAACGGCAAATCCCCAACCTGATAACACTCTGCAACCTGGCTTGCGGAGTGTTGTCTGTTTTTGCGGCCATCGCATATCAAGAGCCGGAACTGGCAGCGCTGCTCATCTGTCTGGGTATACTGTTCGACTTCTTCGACGGCCTGTCGGCCCGCCTGCTGGGTGTCAGCTCGCCCATGGGCAAAGAGCTGGACTCGCTGGCCGACGTGGTGACCAGCGGTGTGGCACCGGCGGCTATACTCTTCACCCTCTGTCACTCCCCTCTGGGGCATATAGGGCTGCGAGGGCTGGTGGCAGCCTTCCTGCTCATACCCCTCTTCGCCGCCTACCGTCTGGCCAAATTCAACATCGACACCCGCCAAAGCCATTCGTTCCTCGGCCTGCCGGTGCCCAGCCAGGCGTTGGTATGGGTGGGTCTGGCATTGACCCAGTCGATTGACTACAGCGCCACGGGTAATCCCTGGTTAGCAGTGGTCTTTGTGGTGTTGAGCCTTGTCCTCAACGTGCTGATGGTCTCCGAGTTGCCGCTCTTCTCGCTGAAGTTCAACTTCAAGGACCTCTCCTGGAAAACCAACTCGGTGCAGTACATCTTCCTCATCGTTTGTGCCGTCATCATTGCCCTCCTACGCGACTGGATTGCCATCTCGGCCATCATCCTCTGGTACATCATCCTCTCGGCTATAACGCAAAAGAAACATGCTGAGTGAGCTGAAGAACATCCGCATCGACGACTACGACTACCCCCTGCCCGACGAACGCATAGCACGTTACCCGCTGGCCGAGCGAGACCAGTCGAAACTGCTTTGCCTTAAAGGTGAGAGCATCAGCGAGCATCGGTTCCACGACCTGCCCGGCCTGCTGCCGCAGGGAACCATGCTGGTCTTCAACGACACCCGCGTCATCCACGCCCGCCTCTTCTTCCGCAAGGAGACCGGCGCCACCATCGAAGTATTCTGCCTAGAACCCCACCACATGGCCGTCAGCGAAGCCTTCGAACAGCGCGAGCATTGCACTTGGACCTGCTTCATCGGCAATAACAAGAAGTGGAAAGAGGGCTCCATAAGTGGCCAATGGTCAGTAGACAATACCCTGTTCAAGCTCACCGCCACCCGACGCGAAGCTGTGGGCAACGCCTGGGTGGTCGACTTCGACTGGACTGGAGGCATCAGCTTTGCCGAGGTCATCGAGGCCGCCGGTGTCATCCCCCTCCCCCCCTATCTGAAACGCGAGGCGGAAGCATCCGACAGCGAGCGCTACCAGACCGTCTACGCCCACCACGAAGGGTCGGTGGCCGCCCCGACGGCAGGGCTGCACTTCACTCCCGGATTGCTCGAACAGCTGCAGCGCGACGGGGTAGAGACCGAGTACGTGACCCTGCATGTAGGCGCCGGCACCTTCAAACCTGTCAGCACACCCACCATCGGAGAGCACGAGATGCATGTGGAGCCTGTACATGTCACAACCGACAACCTGCACCGCCTCATCGGTCATACCAACCGGCCATTGATTGCCGTCGGCACCACGTCGGTCCGCACGCTGGAAAGCCTCTACTGGTTCGGCGTCAAGCTGCGGGACGACCCCGGCCTGCCGGCGATGCACGTCGACCAGTGGGATCCCTACACCACCGCCGCCATAGGGTGTGCCGACGCCTATGGGAACATCCTGCGCTGGATGGAACGCCGCGGCACCGACCACCTCGACGGAGAGACGCAGCTGATGATAGCCCCCGGCTACCGCTACCGCGTCGTCGACGGGCTGGTGACCAACTTCCACCAGCCCAAGAGCACCCTGCTGCTGCTCGTGTCGGCCCTCATCGGCGACCGCTGGCGCGACTGCTACCGCTACGCCCTCGACCACGGCTTCCGCTTCCTCAGCTACGGCGACAGCTGCCTCTTCCTTCCATGAACCCGCTGGCCGCCATCCTCCAAGCCCTCTTCCCTGCCGTCTGCGCCGCCTGCGGGAAGGTGCTGGTCAACGGCGAACGCCACCTCTGCGTCGACTGCATAGCCTCGCTCGACGAATCGCACGAGACCCTCTCCGCCCAGCAGCTGCTGGCAGGCCTGCTGCCACTGCAGGCAGCCATGTCTCCTTTCCGCTTCCGCAAAGGGAATACCGTCCAAAAAGTTGTCCACGCCATGAAATTCCGCGGCAACAGCGAACTCTGCCTGATGATGGGACGCCAGATGGGACTGGAACTGCTCCACAGCGGACGCTTCGACGACATCGACCTGCTGGTTCCCGTACCGCTCCATTGGTGGCGACGGCTGCAGCGAGGGTACAACCAGAGCGAACTCCTCTGCCGTGGCATCGCCGAAGTGATGCCGCGCGAGATAAACACCTCCGCCGTCGTACGCCACCGCTACACACGCCAACAAAGCCTCCAACCCGGTGCCTCTCGTGCCGCCAACGTCGACGGTGCCTTCCGGCTGCGCCATCCCGACCAGCTGGCGGGACACCATGTGCTGTTGGTCGACGATGTGCTCACCACCGGTGCCACCCTTTCGGCCTGTACCGACGCCCTGCTCGCCGTCCCCGACTTACGCCTCAGCGTTGCCACTTTCTGCATCGCCCGCTGACAGCAGAAGGGACGGATTAGGTTAATTATAGTTAAATATGGCACCCACTATTGCAAAAAAACTTTTTAATTAGTACTTTTGCACCGACAAAACAATACCACTTTCGCCATGAAGTACCATAAGAAAGAAGAGCAACTCTTCACCCGCTGGGCCGAGCGCGCCAGAAAGCTCCACGAGAGCGATGAAATAACCAAAGACGGCCTGTTGTACCGAGGCGACATGTGGTTCGACGGCTTCAACCAGGTTTGCAAACCCGCCGACGAGGAACTGCAGTGGGCCGATGCCAGCCTGCGCTTGCTGGTGATGACAAAAGAACTCAACGAAGACGACGGATGGGATATCCGTGGCGAGAGCGGCCGTGTGCCGTCGCCGCGTCTCACCTGCCGTACGGCGCAACGATTCTTCCCCAACCTCGAGTTATGGGTCTATGGCTTGATGAACATTCCCGACCGCAAGGTGATGGCCTACAGCAAGGCCGACAACCAGACTCGCCTGCAGGGCTTCTACGAGAATGCGCCTATCGCACGTATCAATTGCAAGAAGCAACCCGACATCAAAGCAGCCAGCAACATGGTGATGCAGAAATACCTGCGCGACTATGCCGACCTGCTGAAGGAGCAAATCGAACTCTATGACGCCGACATCATCCTGTGCGTCGGCGGCCAGGGCGTCATGGTGCGCTTCCTTGCCGAGCATGTCTACACCGACCTCGAGCAGTACAACGACCACATCTGGTTCTCCCCGGCGGCCGGTGTGGTGGCGGTCAAGCAGTACCACCCCAACTACAACGTATACTCGCGTCAGGAGATGTACACAGCCCTCATAAAGGACTATCAGTCCTTCCTCAAGGCACACCCCGATTTCCCCCGCCAACGTTAGTACGCCATGAAAGCGCTCGAAGTATACACCCTGCAGGCCGGCCGTGTGCGGGCCGATATCACCAATTTAGGCGCCCGTGTGATGCGCCTGCTCGTAGACGGCACCGACGTGGTGCAGGGCTTTGACCGCCCCGACGACTATCTGCCCGAGAATCACCTCAGCGACTTCGGTGCCGTCATCGGCCGCTACGCCAACCGGCTGGCCAACGGGCGCATCGCCCTCGACTGGGACATCATACAATTGCCCCGCAACAACGGCCCCAATTGTTTGCACGGCGGTCCCCGCGGATGGCAGTACACAATCTACGATGTAGTCTCCGCCTCCGACACCCGCCTCGAATTGACCATGGTGAGTCCCGACGGCGACCAGGGATTCCCTGGCACCGTGCAGGTGCGCGTAGTCTACACCCTCTCGGACGACGGCGCCCTGCGTGTCGACTACCACGCCGAGACCGACCAACTCACGGTCATCAACATGACCAACCACAGCTATTTCAACCTCAATGGCGACCTCGCAAGCAACATCCACAACCACCTGCTGACAATCGACGCCGACCGCTACTCGCCAGTCAACGACACAATGATACCGCTCAAAGAGCACCGTCCTGTCGACAGAAGTCCCTTCGACTTTCGCCAAGCCAAGGCCATCGGTCAGGACATAGAAAGCCATCACCCGCAAATGCAAATTGGCCACGGCTACGACCACAACTACGTCCTCAACCGCCCCACACTCGACCACCCCTCGGCGACACTGGCCAGCCCCGTCACGGGCATCCGCATGGAGGTCTACACCGACGCCCCGGGTCTGCAGCTCTACACCGGCAACTTCCTCGACGGCGTCCACGGCAAAGGGGGCATGAGCTATCCCCGTCGCAGCGCTGTCTGTCTCGAGACACAGCAGTATCCCGACTCGCCCAACCATCGCTGGCCCGAGTCGACAGGATACCTGCACCCCGGACAACCCTTCCACAGCACTACCATCTACAAGTTCAGCATATGATTGACACGGACACCCTCCGACAAGCCTTCGTTCACCACTTCGGTGGCGAAGGTTTTGTATTTTTCGCCCCCGGACGCATCAACCTCATCGGAGAGCACACCGACTACAACGGCGGCTTCGTCTTCCCCGGCGCGGTCACCCAAGGCATCACCGCCGTCATCCACCCCAACCAAGGAGCGACGGTGAACCTCTTTGCCGCCGACTTACAGCGCAGATGCACCTTTGACGTGAACGACAGCGAGGGCCCCGCCGACATCAATTTCCGCTACGTCTACGGTGTGGTGCGCGAGTTGATTGCCGCCGGTGTGGCGGTCGGAGGTTTCGACGCCGTCTACGGCGGCGATGTACCGCTAGGCGCCGGCATGAGCTCCAGTGCCGCCCTCGAAAGCTGTTTCGCCTTCGCCCTCTGCACCCTCTTCGGCGGCCACCTCGACCGTATGGCACTGGCCCGCATCGGACAAGCCACCGAGCACAAGTATGTGGGCGTGAAGTGCGGCATCATGGACCAGTTCGCCTCCATGCACGGCCGCGAAGGATCGCTGATGCGCCTCGACTGCCGCAACGGCCAATTCGAGTACTTCCCTTGGCAACCCAAAGATTACCAACTCCTATTGATTAACAGCTGCGTAAAGCATGAGCTCGTGGGTTCGCCCTACAACGAGCGGCGCGCCTCGTGCGAGCGCGTGGCCGCTTTGGCAGGCGTCGAGACCTTGCGCGACTGCAGTTGGGAAAAACTGGAAACCTTGCGTCCGCAGCTCAGCGATGAGGACTACCGCCGCGCCCGCTATGTGCTGGGCGAGGTGGACCGTGTGCTGGCCGTTTGTGAGGCCCTGCAGAAAGACGATTACGAAGAGGTGGGCCGTCAGATGTACCTCACCCACGAAGGTCTCAGCCGCGACTACGCGGTGAGCTGTCCCGAACTCGACTTCCTCGTCGACGAAGCCCGCCGCATGGGCGTCAGCGGGGCCCGCCTGATGGGCGGAGGCTTCGGCGGATGCACCATCAACCTGGTGCGCGCCGAGCTGTATGACCGTTTCCTCGACGAGGTGCAGCGCACCTACCGCACCCGCTTCGGCATCGACTGCCAGCCCATCCCCGTCGCCATCAGCGACGGCGCCAAACGATTGCAATAGAAAAAATAGTTTACTCTTTTAAAATAAGTTTATTATGAAGACATTTCTGAAACTTCTCTGCGCTTTTGCGCTGATGCTGCCTTTCGCCGCCTGCGACCCCGAAGAGGGGAACCCCGGTGGCAACAACGGCAACGACGACAACAACGGCCTGACCATCGAACAGGTGACGGGCACCTGGCAGTCGTCCCACATCATGGTGAACGACGAGGACATGACCGTGGAGATGCGCATCACCATGAATGCCGACGGTTCAGGCTATTTGGACGACCCGAACGATGTGTTCCACTACACCCTCAGCGGCATGAACGTGGTCGTCACCCCGCCAAACGGCTCTAACTCCTACACCTTCACCGTCGAGTCGATCACCGCGACCGAGATGGTCATGAGCGGTTCTGTCATCCCCGGCACCGACCAGCAGGTCAGCTTCAAGGGCTGGTTCACCAAAGTGGAAGGTGGTGACAACCCCGGTGGCGACGATCCGAGCGACGACGCATGGGTCGACCTGGGCCTGCCCAGCGGCCTGCTGTGGGCCACCTGCAACGTCGGTGCCACGAGCCCGGAGCAATTTGGCAACTATTACGCCTGGGGCGAGACACAACCCAAAGAGATTTACAACTGGGTCACTTACATCTGGTGTACGACGTATGAAACTTCCCTGGAAGGGTATACCAAATACAACAATTCGGATCACTTGACCGTCCTCGTGCCCGGCGACGATGCCGCCACCGCCAATATAGGCAACGGCGCCCGCACCCCCCTCTTTGAAGAGTGGGAGGAACTGGTAGCCAATACCACCTATGAATGGACGAGTCTGAACGGCATCAACGGCATACGCCTCATCGGTACCAACGGCAAAAGTATCTTCCTGCCCGCTGCCGGTGTATGGGGAGACGAGTTTCTAGCCGAGAATTGTTCTGCCTGGTCCGCATCGCTCCAGTTCGACAGCCACGGTGAGCAGAACGGCGCACATTGCTTCGTCTACTTTCCGTCAATCGATTATATTACCGCAGACGGCGCTGCAGGCCGCTGCGAGGGACTCCCCGTCCGCCCGGTGCGTGACCCTCAGAAATAAGACTTGATTACTCTTTCCCGGCCAGCAGGCCGCAAGCGGCGTCGACTGCCAGCCCGTCGCCGTCGGCGACGATGCCAGGAGATTGCAATAGACAATAAAGTTTAACCTTTTTAATAGAACCATTATGAAAACATTTTTGAGATTCCTCTGCACAATGGCACTGATGCTGCCTTTCGTCGCCTGCGATCCCGATACGGATAACCCCGGCGGCAACAACGGCAACGACGACAACAACGGCCTGACCATCGAACAGGTGACGGGCACCTGGCAGTCGTCCCACATCATGGTGAACGACGAGGACATGACCGTGGAGATGCGCATCACCATGAATGCCGACGGTTCAGGCTATTTGGACGACCCGAACGATGTGTTCCACTACACCCTCAGCGGCATGAACGTGGTCGTCACCCCGCCAAACGGCTCTAACTCCTACACCTTCACCGTCGAGTCGATCACCGCGACCGAGATGGTCATGAGCGGTTCTGTCATCCCCGGCACCGACCAGCAGGTCAGCTTCAAGGGCTGGTTCACCAAAGTGGAAGGTGGTGACAACCCCGGTGGCGACGATCCGAGCGACGACGCATGGGTCGACCTGGGCCTGCCCAGCGGCCTGCTCTGGGCCTCGTGCAACGTGGGTGCCGAAGCCCCCGAAGAGTTCGGCGACTATTACGCTTGGGGCGAGATACACACCAAGGACTCTTTTGTAATGGAAAACTACCGTTACGCTTACGGCTTTCACGAATTGACCAAATACTGTAACGATGCCTCCTATGGACTTAACGGCTACACCGACGACCTGACCGTTCTCCAGCCCTACGACGATGCCGCCACAGTACAGATGGGCGACGGTGCCCGCACCCCTACCAAAGATGAATGGGAAGAGATGGCGGAAAACACCACCCACGAATGGACGATGCTGAACGGTGTCAACGGATACCTCTTCACCGCCCCCAACGGCAACAGCATTTTTCTGCCTGCCGCGGACATATGGACTCATAACCCTCCCGGATATAATTATGGCTGTTACTACTGGACTTCCTCGCTCAACACCACTACTCCATACTATGCACACAATTTCAGCGCCGGGGCGACGTGGTTCGGTACAGACTTCGGAGACCCTGTGTCTTCCAGCCACCGCTTTTCAGGTATCTCTGTCCGCGCGGTGCGTGACCCTCAGAAATAAGACTTGATTACTCTTTCCCGGCCAGCAGGCCGCAAGCGGCGTCGATGTCCTGTCCGCGCGAGGCGCGGAGGGTACAGATGACGCCGTTTCTGTTTAGGTAGTCCTGGAAGGCCTTGATGGCGGTGGGCATAGAGGTCTTGAAGGGGGCCTCGGGCGACTCGTGGAAGCGGATCAAATTCACGCGGCAATCGAGGCCTCGCAGGGCCTCGACGAGCTTGGCGGCGTGGGCCTGGTCGTCGTTGAGACCGCGGAACATGGTATACTCGAACGAGAGGCGGCGCTGGCCACTCCAGTCGTAGCGGCGCAGCAGGGCCAGCACCTCGTTCAATGGGAAGGCCTTTTGCACGGGCATCATCTGGAGGCGCTCCTGCGGCACGGGGTTGTGGAGGCTCACGGCGAGGTGGCACTGGCTTTCGTCAAGGAACCGCTTGAGGCCGGGGACAATGCCGACGGTGCTGACGGTAATGCGCTTGGGACTCCAGCCGAGGCCCCAGTCGGAGGTCATCACCTGGGTGGCGGCGAGCACGGCGTCGAGGTTGTCCATCGGCTCGCCCATGCCCATGAAGACCACGTTGGTCAATTGTTCAAACTCAGGGATGGAGAAGAGCTGATTGAGAATGTCGCCGGCCGTGAGGTTGCCGTGGAAGCCCTGCTGGCCGGTGACGCAGAAGCGACAGCCCATCTTGCAGCCCACCTGGCAGGAGACGCAGAGGGTGGCAGCCTCGCTTCCATCCGCTCTCGCTGGGGCGAGGGGGGCAGACAGCCTTGGGATGAATACGGATTCTACATATCTGGTCAACCCCATGGTTTCCTCTCCCCTCCCCTTGGAAGAGGGGTCGGGGGTGAGGCCGAAGAGATACTTCTTGGTGCCGTCCTTCGAGACTTGGCAGCGAACGGGGAAGGAGCGTCCGATGTAGGCCATCTCGTTGAGACGTGCCCGCTGAAGCAGCGAGAGGTTGGTCATAGCGTCGATGCTGTCGACACGTTTCTTGTATAGCCAGTCGCAAAGCTGCTTGGCCGTGAACCTCGGGAAGCCCTCGCCAACACAGAGCTGCTGCAACTGCGGCAAGGTCATCCCCAGAAGATTTATCATTCCTCTTTCCACTTTCATCTTTCCACTTTAGAAGTCCCAGTCGAAGTCTTCTTTCTCAATCTCCTGCTGGAAGTTGGAGCAGTCCATCTCGATGGGCAGGGCGGGGCGCTCGAAGTCGCCGCGGTCGAACTTGATGGCGGGGTCTTGATAGACCTTTTGCATGAAGTAGCCGAAGATGGGCAGGGCCTGGGCGGCACCCTGACCGAAGGTCATATTGCGGAAGTGGATGCTGCGCAGCTCGCCGCCGGTCCACACGGCGGTGGCCAGTTTGGGTGTGATTCCCACAAACCAGCAGTCGGAGTTGTTCTGTGTGGTACCGGTCTTGCCGGCGATGGCGGTAGAGTATTCGTTGAGATGGTACTTGTAGTTGAGGCGCACACCGGTACCGCTCTGCACCACCCCTTTCATCATCTCAATCATCATGTAGGCCGTCTGCTCGTCGAGGGCTTCGGAGCGCTGGGGGGTGAAGCGTTCGAGCACCATGCCTTTGTTGTCCTCGATGCGGGTGACAAAGATGGGTTCCACGTATTCGCCTTTGTTGGCGAAGGTGGCCATGGCGCCGGCCATCTCGTAGACGGTGATCTCGGGTGTGCCGACACAGATGGCGGGCACGGCGTCGATGGGGCTGCGGACGCCCATCTTGCGGGCGATGTTGATGACCTGCTCGGGGGAGCCTTGCTTCATGAGGTAGGCGGAGACCCAGTTGATGGAGTGGGCCAGCGCCCACTTGAGGGAGACCATCTCGTCTTCGCGCTCGTGGCTGGAGTTCTTGGGACACCAGTCGGGGGCGTTCCACACCTCGAAGCACACCTGCGAGTTGGGCACCTCGGTGCAGGGATACATGCCGAGGTCCTGCAGGGCCATGGTGT
>CAMJJD010000032.1 GCA_946406015.1 uncultured Bacteroidales bacterium
ACCGGCGCCCAGTTCACCCTCGGCGACCACCGCTCGCTCGACGAGGTCATCAGCATGATGATCGACGGCGGCTACATCCCCAGCTTCTGCACAGGCTGCTACCGCAAAGGCCGCGTGGGCGCCGACTTCATGGACCTGGCCAAACCCGGCCTCATCAAGGAGTACTGCAAACCCAACGCCATGTTCACCTTCCGCGAATACCTCGAGGACTACGCTTCCCCCGCCACCAAGGAGAAAGGCCTGCGCCTGCTCAAGGAGCTCACCCAGACCTTCAACAAAGAGGAACTCAAGAAGCGCGTCGAAGGCAACCTCTGCAAGATTGGCGAAGGCGAACGCGACCTCTACTTCTAAGAGTATCAACATTATCCTGTTGACAAAATTACGGCTTTTCCACCGCTCACACGGCGGAAAAGCCGTATCTTTGCATCGTCAATCAAACACATTTTATTAACCAAATCCTATTCAAAATGAAAAAAATCGCTTTAACCCTCGCTCTCGCTGCCTTTGCAATGGCAGCCAATGCACAATGGATTGTGGGAGGCCAGATTGGCTTCACCACCTACGGCGGCAACAACAACGTGGAAGCGACGGCAGTCACTAACGCCTTCAACTACCCTGCCACCGACGGTACCACTTTCACGTTCAACCCCACCGTCAGCTATGTGCTCAATGACAAAATGCAGGTTGGTTTGAGCCTGAACTACTACTACAACACGAACACCGTCTACACCAATGCCCTGGCTTACTACAACAACAACGAAGCCTGGACGAAGAACACAACCAGTTCCTTTGGCTTTGCCCCCTACTTCCGCTACTATTTTGCCCAAGCCAGCAAATTCAGCTTCTTCTGTGAGGCCAGACTCGGCATCGACATCACACCTCGCACGATGACCCACACCTACACCAACTACCTCGCCACCATCGACAACGAGACCAAGGGTGGCTGGAGCAACACCTCAGTCGCCCTCACCCTCGTCCCGGGTGTCAACTATCGCATCAACGAGAACTGGTCGGCCGATTGCTACATCGACCTTGCCGGACTGTACATCGCTCACAGCGACACCAAGACATATACTGGCGACAATCTTGACGAGACCCAGCACACCACAAACTTCGGCCTGATGGCCAACGCCTCTGCTCAGGATTTGAACACCCACTTCGGCAACTTCCGCATCGGCATCAACTACCACTTCTAATCCTGATTTGAAGTGACCGGCAGGCTTCGCGTCTGCCTGGACAAACCACAACAGGGGAGTATTCCGCAAGGAATATTCCCCTGATTCTTTGATATTTATCTTACTGTTCTTTTACTAGTAAAAGAACAGTAAAAGAACAGCAATAAAACAGCTATAGAAGGTGCATTCTGTTATTTCCTGCTGAGGTTGTCAGGCGTCGGCGAAGACCTTGCCGTCGGCAAGGGTAACCTGCAGCTTGGTGTACTCGCAGTGGAAGTCGTTGCGCAACCGGTCGAGGTAGCGGCGGCTCTCCCAATGGCACATGGGCAGGTCGTGCAGCAGACAGTTGCCGCAGGTTTCGGGCGTGGTGGCGGGCACCTCGTTTTGTGTGAGTATCCACTCGAGGCACTCGATGGTGAGGCGGCGCATGTCCTCGACCGTGTAGCTGCCGGTCATGATGACATACATGCCCGTGAGACAACCCATGGGCCCCACATAGACGACGTCGTCCTTGGCCTCCGAATTGCGGAACCAGGTGGCCATCAGATGCTCCATGCTGTGCATCGCCGACGGGGCCACCGCGGGTTCTTGGTTGGGTTCGGTGATGCGGAGGTCGAAGGTGGTGAAACCTTTATCTATACGCGAGACGTAGATGCCGGGCTTGAGGTGTGTGTGGTCAATGGTAAAGCTTTGAATTACTTCCATGGTATCAGAGTGTTTCAAGGTATTTCTTGACAAAACGGAAGGACTGGTCGCACATGGATGCGAGGAAATCCTCCCACTGCATCTGGTGGTTGTCGGTTCGGCCGGGAGTGTCGCTGATGACACGAATGCTGAGGAAAGGTACTTTCTCCAGATAACACGTCTGGGCGATGGCGGCGCTCTCCATATCGCAGGCAAGGCCATCGACAAAATGGCGTTTGATGTCGTTCTGCCGCTCACGGTCGGTGATGAATTGGTCGCCTGTGCAGATGAGTCCAGACATGAGACGCTCGCCTTCGGCCAGCGAGACATTTTTGGTGTGGTCGAGTAGACGTGTGTCGGCATCGTAGCGTGCCGGCAGTCCCTGCACCTGGCCACGGATGCAGTTGAGACTGCTGCCACAATCAACGTCATGATAGACACACTGGGTGGCAGCCAGCACGTCCATGACCTGCATCAGCGGGTCGATACCGCCAGCAAGACCGGTGGATATGATGGCATCGGGATGGTGTTCCTGAATGAGGCGCATAGTACCTACAGCAGCATTGACCTTGCCAATGCCGCACTGCCAGAGGACTATCTCGTTATTTCCCAGACGACCGCTGTCGCCACCGATGGCGTCGTGCATCTGACGATACTCGATGTCCATCGCTATGATAATTCCTATCTTCATTGTCGTTTTGCTTTTTGCTGCAAAGATACGCTTTTTTTCACGATTTGCGGCGATTGGCATAATATTATTTTTTAACGGGCGTTATGATAAGCAATTACAATAACGGCAAGTAAGATGAAACGTTGGTTCAGAGTCATAGTAATCTCCATTTTTGCACTAGCGGCCGTCAGTCTGGTGGTCATCCAGTTTGTGCAGACACGCCGCACCTTTTCCATCAGTGACAACATGTTCAACGTGAGCGTCACCACCGCCATGGACGAAGTGGTGAAGCAGCTGGGCGGCGAAGTGTTCCAGACAAGCGCCCATCCCGCCACATCGTTCAACTACCAGGAGCTCGACTCGCTCATCTGCGAGGAACTGCTGCTGGTGGGCATCGACCAACACCCGGTGGTGGGCCTCTACGACGGCTCGCAGGGGTCGTTTCTCTACAGTTCCGACTCGCAGCACGAGGACATGCTCGAGGAGTCGCCCTACCGCTACAGCTTCCAGCCCATCGGTGTCGTCTCGTCCAACCAATTCTTCATCATCCTGGCCTTCCCCGACAGCCTGCTGCCCCATATCGACAGCAGCCTCTACATGTACATGAGCATCTTCCTCGTGGTGGTCATCGCCGTGCTCTTCCTCATCTCGCTGCGCACCATCGCCAACCAGCGTCGGCTCGACCAGATGAAGAACGAATTCATCAGCAACATGACCCACGAGGTGAAGACCCCCATATCGACCATCTCGCTGGCATGTGAGATGCTGCAGGACGACAGCGTGGCGCAGGATGCCGCCTCGCGTTCCAACTTCGTGGGCATCATCGCCGACGAAAACCAACGCATGCGCATATTGGTGGAGACCATCCTGCAGAGCTCCAAGATGGCCAACCGCAACGTCAGCCTCAACCTGACCGAGGTGAATATCAACGACATCATCAACAAAGTGGCGCAGAGTTTCCGCCTATCGCTGACCAATCGCGGCGGACGACTGGAGACCCACCTCGACGCCGTACCTTCCACCCTGGTGGCCGACGAATTGCATCTCTCCAACATGATATACAACCTTGTCGACAACGGCATCAAGTACTCCACCGAAGCCCCCCACATCATCGTCTCCACACGTCGCGAGGGCGGCAACATGCTCATCAGCGTGCAAGACCACGGGGTCGGCATCGCGAAGGCCGACCAGAAGCATGTGTTCGAGAAGTTCTACCGCGTGTCGACCGGCAACGTACACAACGTGAAGGGCTTCGGCATCGGACTCAACTACGTTGCCCAGGTGGTAAAACTGCACCACGGCACGATTGCTCTGGAGAGCGAACCGGGCCGTGGCGCCACATTCACAGTTACCCTCAAGGGGTAATCTTCTTTTTTATCTCACCACAAACTTGCCGTGGGCATTGCCCATGCGGTAGATGTAGATGCCGGCAGGCAGAGAGTCGACACGCAGGGTGATTTCGCCGTCGCCGGCCATCACATGACGGCTCTCGACAAGGCGTCCGCTGATGCTGTATACCTGCAGGTCGGCAACCTCGCGGGTGCTGTAGGGCAGCACGACGCTGAGGGTGGCAGGATTGGGATAGGCCACACCGAGGGCGACCGTGTTCTCCACCTCGGCCACGCCAATCTGGATGTCGGTCGAATCCTGCGGCGGCACCATATTGAGGATGACGCTCTGATGCGTTCTGAAGTTATATCCCAAACCCGAGATGGCCAGGTTGTTGGTGACAAGGTTGTAGAAAGCGTTGCCGGTTCCGCCCCAACCCCAGTTCATGTGGAACTTGGTGCTGTCGTTGTCTTGATAGCCGTCGCAAACCCAGGCATGACCGCCAGCGTGGGCGCCACCGCTGCCCGACACACCGGACATATAAACAGGACGGTTATTTATCAGTTCACGTCTGATACTGTTGATAAAGTTCGTATCGTTGCCCGTGCTGCGACGATCCAGAATGGAGCCGCGAGTGTACTTCATATTGGTTCTCATGCCGTAAGCCGCATTCTGGTCGGTGGTACCGCTGAGAGAGCCGCCGTACTGCATCTTCACGCTCATACCGACGTAGAAAGCCAGACGCGACACTTCGCGACGACGCTCCATCGAGGTGGATGACTTGACCTCAAGGGGCATGAGAGAATAGTCGAGAGGGGCTACGGTGTCGAAATTGATGGCCATGCGTGCGCTGTTATCGCGCGAGTTGTAATAGACCGACGTACCCTTCGGCTGTTTCGGGAACTTATAATAGTTGCATATCTGTGCCAGCGCCGTAGCCACACATCCGGTGGGGGCCACCGAGTCGTTCACCACAGGGCTGAACATATTGTAGTCGGTGCCACTGGGGCCGCCTTGGTCCCAACGGGTTTTCAGCAGGGTGACTGAGGCCTTGGTGCCATAGAGCGAATGGTTGGCCAGCTCCGTCCATTCGGGGCTGTCGCCGAGACTCTTTTCGTTGTCAAGATTCTGTACGGCGCACACCATATCGCTATAGCTGTCCAGCCACTCCGCCTGTGCGGGAGCCATACGGCCGTCGAACACACCTTCGTCGGTGAAGGCTACCACAGGGTCCATAGCCGTAGTGGCGGCCATGATGATCCAACCCTCTTCGGGAGCGGTGAAAAGATACATCGACGCCACACCGAGCTCGTCGTTGTTCCATTGGTGAGCCAATGTGAGCTGTTCGGGCGTGATGCGCGTGAGCGAGGTGTTGTGCTGCAGATAGTGGGCGGCGGCGTCCTTGGCCTGCTCGACCGTCACGTTCTCAGCCTGCACCAACGGTGTGGCAAGCATTGCAATTGCTGCAAACAATGAGCAAACGATTCGTTTCATTATCATTCTGTTTTTATTATGTTTTTTTTCCTTTATTTAGTATCCCCGGCAGGGGCATTCTTGCATTCTCACTTGGCGCGGAGCAACACGCGGTCGGTCTCCTGCCAGAGGGCTATCAGCTGGCGGTAGCGGTTGTAGTCGCTCACCGGCACCACCGTCTGCTCCAGCTTCAGCTTGCGCACCACGCGCAGCTTCTTGCCGCTTTGCTTGACTGACACCTGCACACTTCCCACACCGTCGAACGACAAACTGCGGTTGCTGGCGGCACCCACCATCTTGACTCCCTTGGGCAGCAGGTAGGTGACGTCGCTGTTGATGTCGCACGGGACAGCCTGCAGGGGAGCGGTGCGCACCAATGCCAGGTTGGAAGCCCGCACGGCGGGACCGCCGTCGGCGACCGGCAGTTGGAAGAATCCTTCGCACAAGGTGTCGAGTTTGGCGTCGCAGGTGGTTTTCCGGGCAACCGTCAGCACCTCGTCCTTAGCCTCTCCGTAGAGGGTCATCGGGCCTTTGTGGCGCACCCCGAGGCGGTACTCCAGCGTGTCGACCATCACACCCACCTCGTCGTAGTTGTCGCCGATGACGCGGGCGGTAAAACCGGCGCGGTTGAGCATGGCGGCCAGCAGCACGGCCTTGTCGGTGGCGGTGCCGCATCCCGTACGCCACACCTCGGCAGCGGTCGAATGCACATAACCCAGCTGGGCGGGTTCGATATCGTTGAGGTGGATGTTGTCAATCACATAGTTCTGGATGGCGGTGATGTTCGCACGGGCGTCGTTGCCGTCGATAAGTTTGTATGCCACATCGGCAGCCTCCTCCAACCCCTGACGGTCGAAGGCGGGCGTGTACTCGGGCACACCGTTATAGAAATGCAGCATCGGGTAGAGCTGCTCCTTGGCGGGCAGATAGCTGTCCACAAAACCCTGCGGCACAGAATAGGCCTTGAGCGAATAGCCGGTGGACGACTGCTCGACGGTGGGTTTGAACACCAACACCTCGGGGTCGCTGAGGCGCACGTTCAACTCCTGTCCCTCGGGCACTGCAACGCTCACTTCCAACCGCTCCACCGGGCACTCGCGCACCAGCTGCAACGTCTGGTTCAGGAGGCTGTAGCGGCGATGGATGGTGTAGTCGACCACGATGGTGCAACCCAGCTCCATACCGGTGTGCACCATAGCCAGCTCGCGCAGGTGGTTGAAGCGTCCGCAGTCGGCACACTCCGACGGCAGCTGGTAGACGAAGGCGTTCTGCGGCATCTCCACCCGGGTGCCGTCCTTCTGCAGGGTGTACACCTCGTTGACGGTGAGCTCCTCCAGGTCGGGGTTGTACACCACAAAGGTCTCACCCAGCCACGCATAGGCCGTCAGGGCGCGGTTGCGCAGTATCTGCACCTCGTGGCGGTAGTGGTAGTCGCTGGTGCCGTCGGCATTGACGGTCCACTCTTGCCTGAGCAGCTTGTACACGGCGTCCTGTGCCTGGCAAATTGAAAATTGAAAATTGATAATTGAAATTATTGCTGCTATAAGTAATATCCTTTTCATAATTCCTGATTCGTGTTTCTAATTCCTAATTACTTGGTGAGAATCACAGGCGTTTCGGCCACCTTCAATTGGGCCATGGCTGAAGCGCGGAAGGGCATCCAGTCGCCGGCCTCGTAGACGCGCTTGCCGAAGTAGGCGGTCTCGCCGAAGGTGAGTTTGTTGCCGTCAAGCTGGAAACCGCAGCCGAACGAGGCGGCGGGGTCGGACACACCGTCCACCATCGGGTAGTGCAGCTTCGCCGGAGCGAAGGGCAGTTCCACAGTCTCGCGGATGTCCACCAGGCGCGAGCAGCGGTCGGCGAAGGGCTGCCGGCGGGTCTCCTGACTGAAGTCGAAGTTCAGGTGTCCCATGGCGCGGCGATAGAACCCGCGGGCCGACAGGGGGATAAACTCAACCACATCCTTGCCGACGACAGCATAGTTGGGAATGCGGTATTTGTAGGTGATGCTCACCGGCTGCTCCAGGTAGCGGTCGGGGTCGGTATACTGTATGTCGGTAATCTCGGCGTTGGGGGCGATGCGGAGCAGCTCCAGCTCGAGGTTGCGGCGCCACTCGCTCTGACGGCCGCCGAACACCCGGCGCACGGCGGCGTCGCTCTGGCCCTCGGCGGTGATGGTGATGGAACCCACCAAGGTGCCTTCACCGTCGATGCCGTTGGTAGCCCTGATGCGGATGTAGTGGTTCTCGGCCGGCGAAATAGGGGTCTCCATCAGGTCGCATCCCTCTGCGGTGCCAATGAGGTAACCCTGCTGCTGCTCGGCGCTGCTCCAGAGCTCACGCACGTTGGGCACCCACGTGGGGTCGAGCATGCGGAACGAGCCGTCGCGCAGCTGCACGGCGCACACCGAGTGGTTGAACTGGTCGGCGGGTATGCGGTCGATGCGCTCGCCGGCCATCGTCATAGCGGCATAGGCCTTGAATCCGGCGGCACGCAGGAAACCGATGAGCGTCGAAGCCTTGTCCTTGCACACGCCGCAGCGGTCGGTGAAGTTCATCTCCTGGTTGTGCAGCGTGAAGCCCTCGCCCTCGCCCATCGAGATGCCGGCATAGCGGATATTGTCGGCCACCCAGTGGGTCAGACGGCTGATGCTGTCCATCTCGTCCTTGGCACCGACCAGCAGCTCGTTGACCTTCTTCTGCACGGCAGGCGTAGCCTTGAACGAGCCGTAGTCCTCGTTCACGCCGTAGAACCAGCGGCTCTTGGCCTCCCAGTCGGGGCTGGTGGAGAGCAGCAGCTTGGTCTGTATGTCGTTGTTGGCCAAAGTGCGCGGCTCGCGCTTCAGCGGCATGATGTCCTCCTTGTTGGCGAAGGTGTAGAGGCTGCGGCCCTCTTCGTCGGCGGCTTCGCGCCTGATACTCAGCTGGTCGTTCATGGGCATTCCTTTGACATACACCTGGTAGCGGAGGGTCTTGCTGTCCAGTATGTTCAGCTGGTACACCTTGTGCTGCACCGGCTCGTCGCTCCAGAAAGGCACAATGTCATAGTAGTGGCCCTTCATGGGCGGCACATAGCGCTCGTCGCTCTCAGGCAGAGCAGCAAAGGTGCCGTTCAACGACGGCTGCTCGGCGACCGAAGTGGAGCCAAGGTCCCCTTGGGACTGCTCGTCGGCCAGCAGGGCGTAGGTGTAACCCTTCTTGTAGGTCCACACCTCCAATTCGTCCAGCAAATCCATGTGGCCCACCTCGACCATCTTCTGGCTGGCGCCCCAATAGATCATGCGGGCGGGAGCCACATAGTCGTACACCGTTGCATTGCCCTCTTTTCCTGGCCACACCAGCGTGTCGGTCTTGCCTGTCTGCTCGCGATGCACCAGCACGTGCGTAATCTCACAATAGGCCGACAGCGGGTCGTAATCCATCTTGACGGTGCTGAGGCTGGCACATCCAGCAAACGACAGCGCTTTCACCCGCTTGTGGGTAAGCACATGGCTCAACCCCGACTCTTCCATATACACCCCAGTCGAGTCGAACAGCGTGAGGGTGTTCATGCCGGCATATTTGCCCGGTCTGGCATCCACCTGAGCTGTAGCAGCCGCGGTCAAAACCACTGCCAATCCAATAAATGCAACGACTTTCTTCATCATTTTTATAGCTTTATTAAAGTGCAAAGATACAAATAAATTTTGAATTACCTAAAACTTTTCGTCCCACATCCTCTAATTTCCTGACCCACAACACAGCCGACTCAACCCTCACCTTCTCCGCAAAACGCAAAATGCAGCCCTTCGCATCTCTCCTTCTCCCTGCTTTTTCTCTACCACCTCTCTATCCGCTCCTTGCTTTCCCGTTCCTTTCACGGAGAAATCAGGGTGCCGGTAGTGTTTTTCTCTCACGTTGGTGACGATTGGAGAGCGTGAGTCCTTGTGTCTGTGAGTCTTTGAGCCTTTGAAACTGCGAGCCTCGACGTCTTGATGTCTCGATGTCTCGATGACTTGATGTCTCGATGTCCTGATGTCTCGAAGAAAACAAAAAGAGCATCCTTGTTCGGGATGCTCTTTGTTGTCCTACCTGGATTCGAACCAAGACAAGCTGATCCAGAGTCAGATGTGCTACCGTTACACCATAGGACAATCGGTATACTTTCCTGCGAAAGCGGGTGCAAAAATACTAACTTTTTCCAAACTGACAAAAAAAAATTTAAGTGGAGAGTGGGAAGTGGAAAGTGGAAAGCTGTGATACAGTTGGTTGCGCATCAATTTTTTTCCACTTTCCACTTTCCTTTTTCCTCTTTACAGGCTGTCGCCTGTCTCGCCATCGCCCTCTTTTGCGCCCTTTTCGAGCTCCATCTTACCGAAGCGGAGGGTGATACCTGCGCTAATATATCTACTGTTCAACATCTTACCCGTATTGCTATTCAAGAAATAGGGGTTGGTGTTGGTGCTGGTGGAACCCTTGACAGCGCCCCAGTTGAAGAGGTCCTGCACGTTGACGAATACCGACAGCTTGCGCTTGAAGAAGTCACTGCGCACACCCATGTTGAAGTAGTAGCGCTCGCCGCGGGTGCTCATCAGACCCAGAGTGGGCGAGCTGTAGTTGAACGACGCGGTCACCTGATACTGGTTGAAGAGTTTGGCCCACGCGTTGATGCGCACGCTCCACGACCACTTGTCGTTCTCAACATGCCTCATCACGCCGTCGCGCATGTAATCCATGCTGTAGCCGTAGTCGTAGACGTTGGCGTAGAGGCGCACGTTGAAGAAGCCAGTGGGACGGTAGGTCATATTCAGGCTTGTGCCGTAGCGCCACGAGGAGCCCATGTTGTAGGGCACGCTGTAGCTGATGATGCGGTCGAGCCACTGGTCGTATTCGGCGTCGGTCAGCGAGCTCACCTCGTTGGTGCTCAGGCGGCCGTAGCCTTCGATGCCGATGTTGCCGAAGTTCATGAAGTATTTCTGCCAGCCGGCCTCCATGTTGTGGGTGTAGCTGTTCTTCAGGTCGGGGTTGCCGGTCGAGTAGCTGTCGTCGCCGTAGCGGCGGAAGGTGCTGGTCTGCTCCTCGCTGGGACTCGACATGCGCATGGTGTAGCTGAGTTTGAAGTTGTGCATGTCTTCGGTGCGGTAGCTGAGGTGAACGGAGGGATGGAAGTCCACTTCATACTGCACGTCGCCGTCGGCGAAGGGCATCTGGCTGATGTAGTTGTAGTACTCGCGGTCGACGCCCACGCCGAGACCGGAGCTGAGGGTGAAGCCGCCCCAACGGTGTGTCCAATCGACATCGGCGTTGATGTTGGCATCATTGCCGTCGAAGTGGTAGGTGCGCAGCGTGTCGACCAAGTTGCCCGTGCTGTCGTTGTAGCGCTCATAGTCGTTGTCCATGCGGCTGAAGTCGGCACGCAAGCCGTAGCTCATCTCGCCATCCTTCGAGTAGGGGCGGTTGTAGCGGGCGTCGAGGCTGAGCCCATAGTTGTAAGTGCGGCCGAGCATATAGCGGTGCTCGTCGAGGAAGGTGTAGGTATCGTACATACGGTTGTTCCACTCGTCGCTGGCGTTATGAGAGATGCGTGTGTTGACACCCAGGCGCAGATTGTGGCCCTCGTTGTCGAACTTCTTGGTGTAGTCGGCACCCGCATGGGTGAAGAGGGTGTGGCTCTGGCTGGTAGCGTCGGTGACATAGTTGAGGATACTGTCTCCTGCACCCGAAACCAGCGGCACAAAGAAGTGCTGCATGGTGGTGTCAAAGGCATAACTACTGTTGTTGTTGTAGAATCCGCCGACATCGAACGAAACCTCGCTCATCGAGTCAATCTCGTAGTTGACGCCCAAGAAGAAGTTGGCGGCACGGGAACGCGTCTCGCTGTAAGTCGAGTCGGTCTGGTGGAGGGTGGTGTCGTAGCCGTCGCCCGCGGCGTTGTCCTGACGGCGCATCGACCACCCGGTGTTGGTGTTCTCGCGGTAGCTGTAACGACCCGAGGCGAAGAAGTTGATGCTCAGCTTCTCTTTGGCCCACATATAGCTCACCCACGGCGAGACGAAGGGCTGGTTCGAACCGTTGACGCCGAAGGAGACGAACTGGTTGCTCTTGATATGGGCCGAGGTGATGATGTTGATGACCGCCTCGGCGCTGGTGGCATATTTGGCCGAGGGATTGGTGATGGTCTCGATGCGGGCCAAGGCGTTGGCCGGCAACGTCTGCAGGTAGGTCTTCAGGTTCTCCTCGGTCAGCTTCGAGGGCTTGTCGTTGATCCAAATCTCCACGCTCGACACTCCACGCAGCGACACATTGCCCTCCACGTCGACCTCCACGCCGGGGGCGTTCTGCAGGGCGTCCTCGGTGGTGCCGGTTTGTATGGACGGGTCTTCGCTGACATTATAGATAAGCTTCTCGCCGTCTTGGGCATAAAGGGGTTTCTCGGCGGTAATCTTCACCTCTTTGAGGGTGGTGGCGCCGGGCACCAGACGGAAGGTGCCGAGGGCGGTGTTGTTATCCACCCGGAAGGGGATGAGACGGTTCTGGTAGCCGATGGCCGAGATACGCAGCAGGTAGGCACCCTGCGGGATGTCGGCTAGTTCGAAGAGTCCGTCGAAGTTGGTCGAGCCGCCCTTGACGAAGTTGGAGTCGACCGAGTCGAGCACAGCCACGTTGACGAAAGCCAGAAACTCGCCGCTCACCGAGTCGCGCAGCGACCCGACCACCTTGAAGGTGTCGCCTTCCTTCACTTTCTTCTTCTGCTTCACCTGGCTGGCCTGCTGGCTGTCGCCCATCTGATTCCAGTTCTGTCCCGGACGGGGACGATTGCCACCATGGTTATGGCTGCCCGATGGCGGACGACCGCCGGGGAATCCTCCCGGCCCGCCGGGTTGCGCTTCACAATACGAGGCCGACAACAACATCACGGCCGCCAATCCCATGGCCGCCAACAAACTGCTTCTCTTCATCAACTATTCACTTTATTAACTAGGATTAAACTTAAAAACTGAACAATAATTTAGTATCCTTTCTGTCCGATTACTTGCATTGTTCACATACTTTCTTTCAGAATCTCCACCACTTCGGGGCGTGTCAGCGTGCGGTAGCCGACGGGGAGAATCAGAACAGCATCGGCCACCTGCTCCAGGTTGGCGTCGGTGACACCCAGCTCGCGCGAGTGCATCACCACTCCGATTTCTTTCATCCATTCCTCGAGGCACTTCAGCCCTTCCGTGGCCACCTGCTCGTCAGTCTTTCCCTCGGGGCGCACGCCCCACACGTTGACGGCGAAGCGCTTGAACTGGTGCAGCCCGTCGTGCATCACATGGCGGTAGTAGGGCAACGAGACGCTGGCGAGGGTCATGCCGTGCGTGGCGTCGGTGACGAGGCCGATGGCGTGGCCTATCTGGTGCACTTCCCAGTCGCCTCCCTTGCCGCACTTCAGCAGCGTGTTGAGCGCCCAGGTGGCCGTCCACATGATGTTGGCGCGGGCCTCGTAGTTCTGCGGGTTCTTGGCAGCGATTCGCGAAGCGTGGACGAGCGACCGCATCAAGCCCTCGTTGATATAGTCGGTGGTGCAGTCGGCCGTGCCGGCGAAGTACTGCTCCATCAGGTGACTCATGATGTCGAAGAAGCCCGCCACCATCTGGTACTGCGGCACCGTCATGGTGAAGCGTGGGTTGAGGATGGCAAATTTCGGGAACAGCGCCGTGCCGAACACCTTGCCGCGCTTGAAGCCCTCCTTGCGATTGGTAATCACACTGCCGCCGTTCATCTCCGAGCCGGTGCCCACCATAGTGAGCACGGCGCCCACGGACACTGTCTTACAGTCGGGACTCTTCTGGTTCACCCAGTATTTCTGCCAGGCATCCTCCTCGCACCAGGCGCTGGCACTGACGGCCTTGGCGTAGTCGATGGTGCTTCCGCCGCCCACGGCAAGGATGAGGTCCACCTTGTGGTCGCGCACCCGCTGGCAGCCTTCCATCACCTTCTCATAGGTGGGGTTGGGCATCACGCCCGGGTCCTCGACCACCGTCTTGCCCGCCTCCTTCAGGGCGGCAGTGACGGCCTCGTAGATGCCGTTGCGCTTGATGCTGCCGCCGCCGTAGCTGAGCATCACCACAGGACCGTAGTTCTTCAGTTCGCCGACCAAATGTGTCATTGCATCCTCGCCAAAATGGAGCTTGGTGGGGTTGTGGAAAGTGAAGTTGCCTTGCATAATTCTGTTTATTGATTGAATAATATTATAACGACAAATTTTAAAAAATATTGTACGGTTTCGGAAATGTTCGTACCTTTGCAGCGTGAAACAATGACTGCAACATGGGTACTTCACGCCGACAACACCCTTGCTACCACCCATTGCACAACGGTTTTCGCCGTTGGGCGGCAGCATGGCTATTGATTCTTGTTTTGCAGCCATGGTCAGCAAACTCACAGGAACTTCCCTGCAACAGTTCGACCCAAGGAACCGACTTTTGGGTGACATTCTTAGAGAACACCCTGACAAGCAAATTCAAACTCATTGCCGCCACCCACCAAGCCACCATAATACATGTCTACAACTACCTCAACCAGTGGGACACACTTGTCAACGTCGCCGCCCTTTCGACAGCGGAAATCCCCGTCAGCCATGAAAACGGGAGGGCCTCACTCCCCAACAACCCATCCAGTGCGGCACTCCATATTGTCAGCGACAGCCCCATCTCGCTCTATGCTTCCAATTACTACAACGCCTCATACGATATCGCCACCATCCTGCCCACCGGAGCCCTCGGCACAGAGTATCTGACCCAAACATATAACGAGCCTTCATTTACTGAAGAACTGGGTATTGCCGCCACCATAGACAATACCGTCATCACCCTGCATAACTATCCCTCGGCAGGCACCAACACTACCACAACCCTCATGCGCGGGCAAGCTATCCGATACTCATCAAACTCCCTTAATTCAATCTACCTTTCTGGCATCCGCATTACCTCCAACGACAAACCCTTTGCCCTGTTTCAAGGCAACCGATACACTACTGTTGGGGGATGCGGTGCCTCCGACCACCTCTATGAACAGGCACTGCCCGTCAAACTCTGGGGAAAACACTACCTGCTTGTTTCCACCGCCGAGCGAGCCTCGGGCGACCTGGTGGTCGTCACATCGCTGGAAGACAGTTGCTCGCTTTCCATCGACGACTCTGTCATCGCCACCATAGGCAGCGGCGACACCCTCCAGTACCACCTACCTGCCGACGAAGTACACATGCTTACAACCTCCAAACCCAGCTACACCTGCATCTACCTCAAAGGTATCGGCTGCAACAATACCAACGGAGATCCCTCGGCCGTCACCGTCCCTCCCATCGAGCAAAGTGTCAACGCCATCACCTTCCAGGCCATCAACACTCAGTTGAGCAACATTCACTACACCAATATTGTCACCCGTACCGGAGACCTTCCCTACATGATGCTCGACAACGTGCCCATCGGCGACGAATTCTACTCTCTCAACAACGGCTATAGCTACCTGCGCAAATCCGTATCACCCGGTGTCCACACCCTGCAGAACAATCACGGAGGATTCCTGGCCCACTTCTACGGCCTTGGCCAGGCCGAGAGCTACGCCTACATCGCCGGCATGGCCACCCATAACCTCAACTTCAGCCTCTTCCTCGACGGATTCAATGTCCGCACCACTTCCAGAGACTTCACGTACTGCCCCGGTGACACAGCCCACTTTGAAGTGCATTTCGACGCCGACTCGGTCAACATCGAATGGCTAGTCGACAACCAATGGGTCGCCACTACCGACGGTCAATTCCCCTATCGTCTTGACGCCGCAGGATGGCACACCGTCAGCGCCGTCATCAATATCTGTGACACCTCCGATGTCACCCTCTACGTGCATCCAAAACAAATCGACACCATCGCCGTTTCGCGCTGCGAGAGCGAAGGCTTTCCCTTTGGCGACAGCATCTACCGCATCTCTTGCAACCTCTTCATTCCCTTCGTCGACACCCTGGGCTGCCCAGCCGACACCATGTACAGCCTCACCATCATCCCCACCGTCACCTCCTCCGAGGAGGACAGCATCTGTTTCAACGGCACATACCTCTGGCACGGGAACTCGTACTACGCCGCCGGCACCTACTATGACACCCTGCTGTCGGCAGTCACGGGCTGCGACTCAATCATCCAACTCACCCTTGCCGAAATTCCCAAGCCCCCCACCGGCATCACCCATGTGGCCGACTGCCATGAGAACCATTACTCTCTCACCGCCCTGCCAGCCGACAACCTTGCCTTCCACTGGAGCTCCTCGCCCCACGACCCGCTCCTCGACGGACACGAACAGGACACCAGCGTCTTCGCCGTACCTGTAGGACGCACTCTCTACTCGCTGTCGTTCGACTACCGCTGCCCCTATGCCGACACGCTCACCCTACGCCCCGTCGAATGGCCGCATGCCGACTTCGTCGTCGAACCCGAATATATGACCCTTGACATGCCCTACATCGACGCCTACGACCGCAGTCCTAATATCGTCAGTCGCCAGTGGTTCATTGACAATATCATCCAAAACGAGACTGGCGGCCACCTGCACTACGACGCCGATGCCGATTTAGACAGTCTCCTTGTCTCGCTGGCGGTGAAAAACACCTATTGTTCTGACACACTGCACCGCGTCGTCCCCTTCGTCCACACTGCCGCCTGGGCTCCCAACGTCTTCACCCCCGACCTTGGGAGCAGCGACATCTTCCGTGTCACACTCCGTGAAGCCACCGCCGAGGAGCTCTTTATCTACAACCGCCAAGGTACGCTCATCTACCACAGCCAAGAGACCGCCCCACAGTGGGACGGCACGCGCAACGGAAGCCCCTGTCCGCAAGGTACCTACGTGTGGCTACTGCGCTACCACCACGACCACCAGCCAACACGCACCCTTACTCTCACCGGCACCGTCACACTCATCCGATAGAAAAAATTGCACCCCAGGTGTAAGATTTCGGCCCCTCAAGCGACTACTATATAGAAACGGGCCGAAAGACGAGATGCAAACCAACACCTAACACCCTCATTTCGACTGCCGTTCCACTTACGTTCTTCTCACGTTCTTCTCGTTTTCAAGAAGAACGTAAGAAGAACACAAGGCAACCACCTGATATTCAACGCACGAAAAAAGAGAACCGAAATGAAACAAAGCCGCACCATCCTCCGTATCCTTCCGTTGCTGCTGTCCATAGCCACCTGTGGCTTTGCCTCGGCGCAAGAGACACAATGGCAACCCTTTGGCGAGCTCAGCGCCGGCGTCACCCGCTTCAAAGGCATTTCCATGCCTACTTATGGCGCCACCATTGGCCTGCGCCATGGCGACCTCACCCTCGGCCTCCGCTACCGCCACTCAGGCTCGCCGCTGAAGGAGGCCGAGCCGATACACGACCTCTCGCTGCTGCTGCAGACCGGCACACAGCTGGCACCGCGCCTCGAGCTCTTCGGCGGCGTGGCCACTGGCTTCGCCATCCAGCACAGCCAGCTGCTCTACGGCAACCCGCTGGGCAAAGACAATACAATGGCCCTCAACGCCGAAGTGAACCTGGGCATACGCTACTATGTCTCCGAGAATGTGGCGCTGACCTTCAATGTCGGTGCCGGCATCCGCATGACGGGCGACGACTGGCGCAAGATGGCCTCGCAACTGCCCTACGACCCGCGCACCATCCCCACCTACACCACCGCCACGGGCGGCGTCACCATCGGCATACCGCCGAAGGTCAAGAAGGTGAACCTGCCGCCGCAGCTCATCGTCGACGGCAAAGCCCCCATCTTGACGGCCTATAGCGGAAATTGAAAGGTGATAATTGAAATTATTCCTCCACGACCGGCTGTCATCCACCGGCTGAAAAAATATTTTGCCGGATTGGAAAATTGTTCGTACCTTTGCATTTCGATAAGAACGATGACAGCACCATGGGTACACCACACCTGCTACCGAAAGCCGCCCGCCGTCTGACGACAGCGGTGTGGTGGGTGTTGACATTGCTGCCGGCCGTGGCCGCGGGACAGTCGGCGTGCAACAACTCAACGCAAGGTACCGATTTCTGGGTGATGTTTCTCTCCAACCACGATACTTCGCTCTGCACGCTGAAGCTTGTGGCCGCTTCGCAGACCAACAATACAATCCATGTCTTCAACTATGGCCGGCAGTGGGACACAGTGGTCAATGCCACCGCTTGGTCGACCATCGAGATTCCCATCAGCCATGAGAACGGCCTGACGGCCGTGGGGGAGCCCAGCAACAGCGCGCTGCATGTGGTGAGTGCGCAGCCCATATCGCTCTACGCCTACAATTTCGAAGCCGAGACGTTCGATATCGCCACTGTGTTGCCAAGCGGTGCCTTGGGGACGGAGTATATAACGCAGACCTATGGCGAACGGGCGAGTAAGGACGAAGTGGGGGTGGCCGCCACTGAAGACAACACGGTTGTCACGCTGCACCGCAGTGCCGACCAGGGAGGCGACACGAGCGTGGCGCTGATGCGCGGGCAGGCGGTGCAGTTTGTCGGGCAAGACCTTGCGGGACTGAGGGTCAATTCGAACGGCACGCCATTTGCCATGTTCCAAGGCAACCGATGCACGTTTGTGGGCGACTGCGCAGCCTGCGACCACCTATATGAGCAGGCGATGCCGGTGCCACGCTGGGGGCGGGTGTTCGTGCTGGTGTCCACGGCATTCCGCGCCTCGGGCGACCTAGTGCTGGTCACCTCGTCGGAGGACGGCTGCTCACTGGCCATCGACGGTTCGGTGGTGGCGACACTGAACCGGGGCGAGAGCCACCGCTACGACCTGCCCTTCAACGAAGTCCACATCCTGACGGCCAGCAAGCCCGTCTACACCTGCGTCTACTTCCCCGGGAAAGACTGCGGAAATTCAATCGGCGACCCCTCGTCGGTCACCATCCCACCGGTGGAGCAGTTTGTCCACAAGGCGTTGTTCCAAGTCATCTCCACGCCGCTCTCCAACGTGCACTATGTCAATATCGTCACCCGAACGGCCGACCTGCCTTATATAACGCTCGACACCGTCCACATAGGCGACCAGTTCGACACGCTTCCGGGAGGCTACAGCTATCTGCGCAAGTCGCTTTGGGAGGGTGCGCACATTCTGCGGAACCCTAAGGGTGGTTTTCTGGCCCATTTCTACGGTCTCGGCCCGTGGGAGAGCTATGCGTACGTAGCCGCCATGGGGACCCACAACCTAAGCCGCAGCATCATTGTCGACTCTATCGACACGCGAACCCACATGAGCCGTATCAGCATCTGTCCTGGAAGGATAGTGCACTTCGAAGTACCCTCGGACACAGAGGCCGTGAGCGTTGAGTGGATGGTCGACAGCCAATGGGTGGCCACCAACGACGGACAGCTCGACTACCGGTTCGACATACCGGGGTGGCACACCGTGGAATCCATCATCGACGCCTGCGACACTTTCGATGTGCCGGTGTTCGTACATACGCCCAGCGACACGCTGTTCGAGGCCGACTCGTGCTGCTTCAATGTAGGCTACCCGTGGCGCGGGAAGACCATTGTGGACGCGGGCATCCACTACGACACCCTTACAGCGGTCAGCGGCTGCGACTCGCTCATCCAACTCACCCTCACGCATATTCCCAAGCCACCTACCGGCATCGGCCATGTGGCCGACTGCCACGAGAACCACTACACCCTCACCGCCCTGCCGGCCGACAGTCTCGCTTTCCATTGGAGTTCCTCGCCCCATGACCCGCTTCTCGACGGACACGAGCAGGACACCAGCGTCTTCGCCGTACCCACAGGACATACGCTCTACTCCCTGTCGTTCGACTACCGCTGCCCCTATGCCGACACGATTACCCTACGCCCCGTCGAATGGCCGAATGCCGACTTCGATATACTGCCGGAGTGGATGACCTTCGACCACCCCTACATAGATGCCTACGACCGGAGCCGCGATGTGATATTCCGGCAATGGTTTATAAACAACATTCTACAGGATGAGAGCGGGATGCACCTGCACTACGACGCCGACGCAGGCATCGACAGCTTGCTGGTGTCGCTAGCCGTACAGAACAGCAGTTGCGCCGACACATTGCACCGCATAGTGCCCTTTGTCCACACAGCCCTCTGGGCACCCAATGTCTTCACTCCCGACCTTGGTGCAAACGACCTGTTCGAAATAGTGCTACGCGAAGGTGAGGCCGAGGAACTATATATCTACAACCGGCAGGGAGAGGAGATTAGCCACCTGGAAGGGGCGCACCCACAATGGGACGGCACGCGCAACGGAAGCCCCTGCCCACAAGCCACCTACGTATGGCTGCTGCGCTACCACTTCAACAACCAGCCGACACGTACTCTCAGTGCCACAGGCACCATCACGCTGATCAGATAAAACAACGGGGTTATCCAGCCTTTCCGACTATCACCTGCACCGAGTCGGACACCGAGGCACGGATGTCGCCATCGTATTGTGCAGGAGTGACGACGAGGGTTTGCAAGGGTGTGTCGAGGGCATGGAGCTCGTGCATGGCGGGGTTGCCGCGCAGGTCGACCTCGGTAATCTGAGTGCCGCGGATGTAAAGCGTCGTCAGCCGCTGGCAGGGAGTGATATCAATCGCCGTCAGCGGGGAGAAGATGCAGAGCAGCAGCTCCAGGTCAGGCATCGTCGCGAGGTCGAGGGTGTCGAGGGAAGTATGGCTCAGCTGCACCCGACGCAGGCGGCTACGCTGCCCCACGACGAAGCGCCGCAGAGGCACGTCGAGCGCATAGAGGCGTTCCAACCGCGGCAGGACGCTGAGGTCGAGCTCGGTGATGGGGTTGTCGCTGCAGACCACCTCCTCCAGCTGGGGGAACATCTCGATGCCGCGCAGACTGTGAATGTCCATGCCGTAGCACTCCAGCGCCGTCAGGGCGCACCCTTCGGGGGTGGGCCTCATCCAGTTGCCGCCGGCCTTGGTGGCATAACCCCTCTCCAGCAGCAGCCCGCGGAAGGCCTTGTCAGGCACGTTGACCGCCCGGCGGCAGTCGCAGGCGGCCTCACCCCCACCCTGCCGCATGGCCGCACAGGCGGTCAGCAGCAGGGTGGCAGCGAGGACGAGCGCAAGACGCCTCATGACAGCTTGAACACGATGGGCAGGTTGAACTGCACGCGGACTGGCACGCCTTGTTGCATGCCGGGCTTCCACTTGGGCATGGCATTGATTACCCGGAGTGCCTCGGCGTCGAGTTCCTCGTTGACGCTGCGTAACACTTTTGCATCACTGACGTTGCCGTCTTTCTCGATGACAAAGGTGATATACACACGGCCCTCAACCTTGTTGTTCTTGGCCATTACGGGGTACTTGATGTTCTCGGCCAAGTACTTGTAGAGGGCTTCCTCCCCGCCGGGGAATTCGGGGTCCACTTCCACAACTTTGAACACCTCGTCGGTGTTGGCATCCAATGGCGCCGATTCGTCGACTTTGGTGGCTTCAAACGGAATCTCCTCCTGCTCAACGGCTTCTCCGTTGGCCGTCCGGCATCCCACCATCATCAATAGCGCCACCAGCGGCAGGGCCGCCAGCGGCTTCCACGCGCCGAAGCGCGATTTCGTTTTGTTCATCATAACAATACGGTTTTTGATGTTAATACTTTGGAAATTATTGGTGATATGGCCATATCCATGTCCAGTCACCTGCCGGTAGAGCAGGTGGAGATAGTCTTCGCGGCCGCAGGCGCCCACCGAGGCGGCGTCGGCCTGGAACTCCTGCACGGCACGCAGCTCGCGCATCATCAGCCACGCGAAGGGGTTGAACCACGCCAGGCAGCACATCAGCCTCGCCCAGAGGATGTCGAGCGAATGGGAGTGGCTCACGTGGAACGACTCGTGGGCGAGGATGCAGCGCAGCTCGTCATCGCTGAGGCCGCGTGTGCCGACCACTATCTGGCGGAAGAACGAGTAGGGCGCCGTGTCGTCGTCCAGCAGGATGAGCGAAGCGCCGCGCGGGATGTCATAGCCGTCGCCGGAGCGGTAGACCGTATGCTTCCGGCGGAGCCTGAAGATAATCACCGCCTGTGCCGCCATCTGGAACAGAAGGTAGGCCGCGCAAAGCGCCAGGCCGATGAGGTAGACCTCCTTCAGGCCGAGGGCGTGCGACGCCGGCGAGGCCGATATCTCTATCTCGTTCAGCGTCGCCTGGTATTCGCGTGCCGGGATGACGGCCTGCGAGGCCGCAGCCAGCCGCTCGGGCAGCGAGAAGAAGGGGAACACAATGCTGAAACCAAGTGCCAGCAGCAGATACCAGAGGCTCAGCTGCAGCCAGCGGTCGCGCCGCAGGGTGAGACAGTACAGGCCGTAGAGGAGACCTGCCGCAAGCGTCGAAAAAACAATCCAGTGTATCATGACTTTTGAGTTTTAAGCTGTGAGTTTTAAGCTGTGAGTGATGCGTCAGCCACTTAAAACTTAGACCCAGAACTTACAGTTTACATCTTTTCAATTTCCTTGGTGATAGACTCCAGGTCCTCGAGCGAGACCTCCTTCTTGTCGACCAGGAAGCTGACCAACGCCCGCGGTGACGAGCCGAACCAGCGGTGGGCGATGCCGCCCAGCACCCGTTGCATATACTCCTCGCGGCTGATGAGCGGGTAGTAGCGGTTCGAGCGGTTGAAGGTCTCGTGCCCTACGAACCCCTTCTGCTCCAGAATGCGCACCACCGTGAGCACCGTGTTGTATGCCACGTCGCCACCCACGGCTGCGACTATCTCGTTTGCAAACCCTTGACCCACACGCCACACCGCCTGCATCACCTGCTCCTCGGCCTTGGTCAACTCTTTAATCTCTTTTGTCTCCATAATTATAATGTATATCTTAGAACTATATTTCTAGTTACATAACGACACATCTCATCCTATATTGTGTAAAGATAAAAAAAAAATTACACCTTATCACGAAGCACTGTTTCTCAATATATTAAAGACACTTCTTCGGTATTTCTTCGGTAATTATCGAAGAAATACCGAAGAAATACCGAAGAAATACCAAGGAAAAGAGGGTGGACTACCGACATTCCCCGTCGGGAGTGCAGACCTTGGGGGCGTACGAGAGGGTGTCGACCCGGGTGTAGTCGAGGTCGGTCACTGGGACTGTGATGTCGCGAATGTCGGTGGGCTCGAGCAGAGCGGTGGTGTCGTTATAGATGGTGTAAGTGCACTTCATGCGCCCCTTGGGGTCGAGCATCACGGTGGTGGGAGTGCCATTGGGGCCGGTGACGGGCTGGCGCTGCGGAGCGATGGCATTGACGATGTTGTTCAGGCGGTCGTCAGCCTCTTCCCAGCCCAACTCCTCGAAGCTCTTGCCGTAGTTCCAAATCATATTCCATGCCACCGTCCACATATTCTTCACCATCAGCGGGCGGTATTGCGGCAGGGTGTCGTCAATCCAGTAGCGGGGCGAGTCGATGTGGTAGGTACGGAAGACTTTGTCCATGTATTGCGCCGAGCTGTAGTCGGTCTCCACAAAGTACCAGCGCACCTGGCTGCTGTCGCACTCGGCCATCTTGCGTGGGTAGACGTCGCGCATGGCCAGCTCGCAGGGGCCACAGCAGGAGCTGGTGAGCACCACCACCTTGTAGTGCGTGGTGTCGGCGGACACCATCTGCCGCAACTGCTCCACGGTGACGGGCGTGAGGTTGCTCATCGCGGAGACCTTGCGGTAGTTCTTCACCGTGGGTTTCTGCATCATGCAGCCCGTAAGTAGCATCGCGCCCAGGGCGACGGCGGCGAGGGATTTGATGATGTGGTGTTGCATATTGGGTGGGTTTTAATAGCTGAACGTATATGTGTTGCTTTGGCTGCCGGTGCCGATGGTCTTCGAGGTCGGGAAACCGTCGTCGTCGTAGGTGTAGCTGCACTGGCCGCTGCCCGAGAGGAGGGTGGTCATGTTGTTCTCGCTCCAGCAGAAGGCGTAGCCGAGGAAGAGGACGCTGTTGCCCAGCACTCCCTCGAATATCATGTTAGTCACGCCCATGGTCTCCATCCCCATCGGAAAACGCATCGGGTTGGGGTTGCTGTCGTACTGCATGTTGCTGAAAAGGGGCTGGCCGTCACAGGTGACGGTGGCGACGTTATTACCCTCCCAGCCAAAGGTATAGGTGCTGGTCTCCACGCTGCCGTCGTCCATAGTTTTGTTGGCCTGCACTTCCGACACATGGCCGTCGTCGGTGTAGGAGTAGACCAACTCGCACGGGACAACCTCGTCGAAGATCTGCTGGCATAAGTTCCCGGTAGCCCTCAACGGCAGCAGGAAAGTCTGCCGCTCCAGCCGCCCGTCGGTGCCGTAGTGGTAGTGCATCGCACCGTCGGGGTAGGCGGTGCCCGCGCCGTCGTAGGGGTAGACCCGCGCCAGACGGCTGCCGTCGTATTCGAGCACGGTGCGGCCCAGCGACGAGCCGTCGTACATCGTGCAGCTGATTTCACTGAGTAGGTCGCCCTCCCAGGAGAAGTCGTAGGTGAGGTAGTCGAAGGAGCCCACGCTGTGGACGATGCGGCTGATTTTCTTTACGGGCCATCCGTCGGTGGTGCCGCCGGGAGCGGGCTGTTCGGGCTTTTCGTTGTCCTTGTCGCAGGACACAGCAGTCATCAATGCTGCCGCCAAAAGCAAGAGAATGGTATTGCGTTTCATTGTTGTTTATTTTTGTTTGATTCTTTTCTTTTGCGGTCAGCCTCGTCCTCTTTTATGGATGCCTTGATTTGCTCGTGGCCTTGGTCAAAGATCCACCAGAGCACGGTGACGACAACGCCGTGGATAGCGCCGTCGATGACGGAATACAGCAACACATGCTTGTCTATCAGCAAGGCACTGAGGAAGAATAGCATCGTGAAGACGGCGAACAGGATGAGATAGAAGGCAAGGCTTTTCTTGTGCTTACGGCGCACAATTCTAAGGAGCAGCGCGATGCCGCCGATGACGGCCAGCACAATGATGATGGCCACAATGGTCAGTCCCGTGCCACTGCTGAGGAAGGAATCCAATAGGTTCATGATGTTGATTTTTGCTACCTACTATAATGTCGCATAAGAAGCCAAAATCTTACACTTGGAATGAAAAAAGGTTATTTATCCTGCACCAGGCGCACTGAGAAGCCATTGCTGCGGCCCTCGCCGTCG
>CAMJJD010000033.1 GCA_946406015.1 uncultured Bacteroidales bacterium
TACATCAGTGCGTTGAGCTTCTCGACGAGGGTCTCTTTGGCCACAAGTCCGACGCTCTTGTCTTTCATCTCGCCGCCTTTGAAGAAGAGGA
Organism: uncultured Bacteroidales bacterium; assembly: GCA_946406015.1. GTDB lineage: Bacteria > Bacteroidota > Bacteroidia > Bacteroidales > P3 > Colimorpha. The sequence continues at coordinate 92 of CAMJJD010000033.1, forward strand.
CGGTGGGAACGTTGCGGATGCGGAAACGGGCGGCGAGATCGCTGCACTCGTCAACATCGGCGGTGCCGACAACGGCTTTGCCTTCGAACTCTTTCTCTATCTCCTCGACGCGCGGAGCAAGGGCTTTGCAGGGACCGCACCAGGTGGCGCCAAAGTCAATCATCACCGGCATGCCGGAGTTCATCAATTCGTCGAAATTCTGTTCTGTGACTTTCATAATGTGTTTGTGTTTTATTTCTTGTTTCTGGATTCCCGCAAAAAGCGTGCCAACTTATTTGGCCCGGAAGTAGATGGTGATGGGCACCCCGTGGAAGTCCCACATCTCGCGCATACGGTTCTCCACAAACCGTTTGTACGGGTCACGTATATACTGCGGCAGGTTGCAGAAGAATACAAACTGCGGGTAGGGGGTGGGGAGTTGGGTGATGTATTTTATCTTCACCCACTTGCCTTTGACCGATGGTGGCGGATTCTGCTCTTTGACGATGGGAAGCAGCTGGTCGTTGAGTTCGGCAGTGGCGATTCGGCGGCTGCGGGCCTCATACACGGCACGGGCCGTCTCGAGCACCTTGTAGATGCGCTGCTTGTTGATGACCGATGTGAAGATGATGGGCACATCGTCGAACGGAGCGATACGTTCTTTGATGAGCTGTTCGAAGTCGCGGTGCGTGTTGGTCTCCTTCTCCACGAGGTCCCATTTGTTGACCACCACAACCACCCCTTTGTGGTTACGCTGTATGAGCGAGAAGATGTTCAGGTCCTGCTGCTCCAGCCCTTGGCTGGCGTCGAGCATGAGGATACACACGTCGGCGGCTTCGATGGCTCGCACCGAGCGCATGACGGAGTAGAACTCCAGGTCTTCGCTCACCTTGCTTTTGCGTCGCAGACCAGCGGTGTCGACGAAATGGAAGTCGAAACCGAAGAGGTTGTAGCGAGTGTATATCGAGTCGCGCGTGGTGCCAGCAATGGGGGTGACCACCGAACGTTGCTGTCCGGTGATGGTGTTGATGAACGAGCTCTTTCCCACATTGGGGCGTCCGACGACAGCGATGCGGGGCAGACCGTCGGTTGGGTTGTCATCGCCCTCGGCAAAGTCTTTGACCAGCACGTCGAGCAGGTCGCCCGTGCCGCTTCCGGTGATGCCGGCGATGGGGTAGGGGTCGCCCAGCCCGAGACCGTAGAATTCGGCCAGCGCATCCATCTGCGCTGAGTTGTCCACCTTGTTGGCGGCCAGGACGACGGGTTTGGGTTGGCGGCGCAGCATGTCGGCCACGTCCTCGTCCATCGGCGTCAGGCCCTCGCGGGCGTCGACAACGAACAGGATGACGTCGGCCTCGTCGATGGCCAACGCCACCTGCTTGCGTATCTCCACCTCGAAGGTGTCGTCGCCCCCCATCACATAACCGCCGGTGTCGATTACCGAGAAGTGCTTCCCGTTCCAGTCGGAGTGACCGTACTGGCGGTCGCGGGTGACGCCGGCGGTGGGGTCCACGATGGCGTCGCGGCTCTCCGTGAGCCGGTTGAAGAGTGTCGACTTGCCCACGTTCGGGCGCCCTACTATAGCTACAATGTTCATCTTTTCTGTATTAAGCTGTAAGTTGTGCTGGGATGCGGCGCGCCGCATCCCAGTGGCTCTTTGCCTGCCTTACAGCCCTTAGTTTGGTTAGAGTATTCTGCTGCTTCGGTTGCTGCCGATGAGCATGTTGAAGCCCAGCTTGAAGTTGAAAGCTTTCATCTGGGTGAGGTACATGCTGCTGGCGTAGTCCATCATCACATAGGCTTGTATCAGTGTAGCGGGAGTGAAGATGATACCCACACCAGGGTTGAGGAAGTTGTCGAGCGTAATCTTGTTGTGGCCGTCATAGACGAACGAGGAGCCGGCTATGATTTCAACCCAGTTGAAGAGGTTGACGCCTGCCGACAACGTGGTGTTGAAACGGAAAGTATTCTTCACTTCACTGTAGTTAGCCTGTGCGTCGCTCATCGCTTCGCTGAGGCTGTTGTAGCTGCTCTTGCTCAGCAGGCCACGATCCCACTGGCCGTGGAAGAGGATGCCGGCTTTCAAGATGCCCAGATTCACGCTGGCTCCCAGATTCAACTTGGTGGGAACAGAATACCAGTAGTCGGCCGAATCGGTCAGCAGCTGGGGCATCATGCCGTTGACTTGCTCGTTCAGATAAGCCTTCAGTGAGTCGGCGTTAATGGTGCCGTGGTCCAACAGGTTGGTGATGTCGAGTCCGTCAAACTCAATGGTTCCTTGCCCGCCCTTGGGTACCAGGCTCAACACATTCTTCTGCCAATGGATGCCGGCCGAGAGGTCGTTGATGGCGGCCGAGAAAGTGAAGGGACCGAGGTCATACTTGGCTCCAATGTCGAAGGCGATGCCGTTGTTGCCGTTGAGGTCGAACAGGCTCGCAGCGACGTCCTTCACGGTGAGTCCCTTGAACATGTCGGCGAGGCTCCCTGTATCGCTGTTGACCGGTATCACCGATGCTCCCATTACTTCATAGTACACGCGTGCGCGCACGGTCTCATAATCTTCTTCGGTCTCGAATGTCACCTTCGTGTTGTCGGTCTGCAGGTTGACCAATCCGGACAACAGTTTCGCGTGGACACCCACCGTGAGGCCCGTCAAAGGAATCTTCATGCCGGCACCCACGCTGGTCTCCATGTACATCTGCATGTTGAACAGGTCGCCGTCAAGAATGGTCACTTCGGGAATGGCCGTCCCGTCGTCGTTCACGTTGCCCTTCAGCACCGTGTTGATGACACTCACGGGAATGCCTAGGTTGAAATAGCTTCGTAGCTGAACGTTGGCATCCACAAACACGGGGCCAATTTTCAAGCCGAAGCCAAGGGCGTTCATATCGAATCCAAAGCGGAAGTGGTTGCTCTCGCCCAGATTATCCAGCACGCGGTTCAGGTCGATGATGTTGGCCTGCTGCGTCGAGTCGTAGGCCACTATGTCGCCTATGGCCAGCGGCAAACCAAGCTGCAAGCTTGTCATGCCGGGCAACGACAGGTAGAACGTCGATGGGAAGAACGCCGGGTTCAGCTGGTTGCTCTGCGGCGACCGCTGGGCGAAGTAGAACAGGTTGTTTGTCTCGTTGTATTGTGCGTGGGCACTTCCGGTGGCAAGCAACAAGAGGGCTGCCAATATATGAATGCTTCTTTTCATTGTCTTGTCCTCCTATGTTTTATTCGTTACCACCAATCATACCGCCAATCACAGGCAGCCCGCTGATGATATTGCCGAAGCCTTCAAACAGCTGCATGTCTATCTTGATATTGGGGTCCAGTCTTATCATCATCTTCACCTTCAGGTAGTCGTCACGCTTCACCATCTTGAAGCTGGGGTCGGTGCTGAAGTCGGGCGTGGCCATCTGCAAGCGCAGGCGCAGCTTGCTGGCTTGGGTCAACCTTTCCAGCGCTTCCACCGTCAGCGGCAGCTCCAAGGTCGTCGTGCTGTCGGCTACGGCTTCCACCACTCCCGGGCGATTGGCCACCGGAGCGGTCACAGCCGAAGCAATCTTCTGATTGGCGAAAAGCACATAAGTCTCCGTCCCGTTCGCGTCTACCAATGTGCCGCTCAATGTCAGGTCGAGCGGTATGCCGTTGGAGAACTTCATGTAGGCCGTCACTTTCGACGAATCCATATCCACCGCACCGTCGCCCAGCAGATGTGTCAGCGTCGAATCCAACTGGTCGAAGATGGACGACGAGCTGCCGTCGCCACCGTTGCCGTTCAGTACCAGGTCATAGCTGTAAGGCAGACCGCCGATGCGTACCTCGAAGGGCAGCAGCACCCGCAGGTTGGCACCGATGGTGATTGAAGTCATTCGCAGACTGTCGAGCAACGCGTTGAACGAGTTGATACCTGTCGTGTCGGTCAGCAGCCCCAGGTTGTCCAGCACCAGGGCCGAGTCCACTTCCACATGCATGTGGAAGCCCGCCGTGATGCTCCGTGGCATGCTGTTCACAATCTCGGCCAGGTTCACACTGTCGAACCGCACTGTGCCGCCCTCGATGATGTCGTTCAGCTGCAACGACTGGCCTGCAAAGCCAGTGAAGGTATGCAACACATTGTCGTGTCCCGTGTACTTAATGGTCACATTGTCGAATCGGGCACTGACATACGCGCGCAGGGCCGAGTCCACATTCGGTGGGCAGGTGCCACTCACTACCGCGTCAAGGTTGAACCGCAGTTCGTGAATCGACATATTGCCGTCCACTATCGACTGCATGTCAGCCTTGTCGAAAAAGTCGATGGGCAGCGTGTACTCGATGACGGTGTCACGAGCAATGAAAGGCACCACACTCTTCGCCTTTCCTGCTTTTCCACTCTTCCACCTTTCCACTCTTCCACTCTTCCGCTCTCCACCTCTCTTGGCAATCATACTGCCGATAGGGATGGTCTCACGGATGGTGTCCTTGTATTCGAAGGTAATCGTGTTGTCGTCGGTAATCAAACCCTCGAAGGTGCCGTCAAACGACATCAGCAGATCGTTCAGGTTCAGCTGACCGTTGCTGATTACCGGCAGGCCGAAGCTCGGGCTTAGCTCGCCCTGTAGCCGGTAGGGGCTCCGCAGCAGCTCCATGTCGTCCTTGTTGCACGACACCAGCAGCAGCACCGAAGCCAACGCGATAAAGAATTTTCTGTTCATGGCTTTCTATTTATTTGATTAAATACTTATATCGTATCTGGAGACTCACTTGATTCTCATCTTGTAGAACGAGCGGTACACGAATACCAGTGCGATAATCAAGAACAGCACGCCGAACCACGGAGCCAGGCTGCGGAAGCTGGCGCTGATGGCAATCTCCATAGCAAGCACGCCGAAGAGGGTGGTGAACTTGATGATGGGGTTGAGGGCTACGCTCGAGGTATCCTTGAAGGGGTCGCCCACAGTGTCTCCCACCACGCTGGCGTCGTGCAGTTCGGTGCCCTTGGCTTTCATGTCCACCTCAACCACTTTCTTGGCGTTGTCCCAGGCACCGCCGGCGTTGGCCATGAACATGGCTTGGAAGAGGCCGAAGACGGCAATCGAGATAAGGTAGCTGATGAAGAGGCACACGCTGTTCTGGCCGCCGATGCTCTCGGGCGAGCTGAGGCAAGCAAAAGCCAGCGCGAAGCAGAAGATGGCGATGAAGATGTTGATCATGCCACGCTGGGCATAGGTGGTGCATATCTTCACCACCTCCTGGCTCTTCTGCGTGTCGGCCTTCTTCGGTGCGTTCGCGTCAAGTTTGATATTGCCCTTGATATACTCCACGGCACGGTTGGCGCCCGTGGTCACAGCCTGCATCGAGGCCCCCGTGAACCAGTAGATAACGCATCCGCCCAGGATGAAGCCCAGAATGCTGTAGGGGTTCAGCAGATTCAGTATGCTGGCGGGTTCGATGCCAAGGGTCTTCTGGATCATCAGGATGAGCGAGAAAATCATAGTGGTGGCACCCACTACGGCAGTGCCGATAAGCACAGGTTTGGAAGTGGCCTTGAAGGTGTTTCCGGCGCCGTCGTTGGCTTCCAGGTAATATTTTGCTTTCTCGAAGTCAGGCTTGAAGCCGAACTCCGCCTCCACCTCCCGGCTGGTCTTCTCCACATCGTCCTCGATGAGCGAAAGTTCATAGACACTCTGAGCATTGTCCGTCACCGGACCGTAGCTGTCCACAGCGATGGTCACAGGGCCCATGCCCAGCATGCCGAAGGCCACTAGACCGAAGGCGAAGATGGAGGAATACTGCGGCAGCACAGTGCTCAGGTCGAAGCCCACGGTGGCCATGTAGGCCATCAGCATCAGCACAAAGAAGACGAGTCCTGTCCAGAAAGCGCTCATGTTGCCGGCCACCAGACCGCTGAGGATGTTCAGCGACGGACCGCCCTGCTCGGAGGCTGTCACCACTTCGTGTACATGTTTCGACTTAGGCGAGGTGAACACCTTGGTCAGTTCGGGAATAAGGGCGGCGCCCAGGGTGCCGCAGCTGATGATGACAGCCAGCGCGAGCCAGCTAAGACCCGGCAGCGTGTTTGACAGCATGAAGTAGGAGGCGCAGAAAGTACCGATGATGCTGAGGATGGAAGTGATCCACACCAGCGACGTCAGCGGTTTCTCGAAGTCCAGGTCGTCTGCCTTGTGGTAGCGGGCTTTGGCAATGGCGCCGTTGACGTAATAGGCCAGCACAGACGCCACAATACCCAGAATACGCATCACGAAAATCCACACCAGCAGCGGCACCTGGTACTCTGTCGGCACCGCCAGCAGGATGAAGCTCACCAGGGCCACGCCTGTGACACCGTAGGTTTCGAAACCGTCGGCGGTGGGTCCAATGCTGTCGCCGGCGTTGTCGCCCGTGCAGTCGGCTATGACGCCCGGATTGCGTGGGTCGTCCTCGCCAATCTTGAACACCACCTTCATCAGGTCGCTTCCGATGTCGGCAATCTTGGTGAAGATGCCACCCGCGATACGCAGCGCCGAAGCGCCGAGGCTCTCACCGATGGCGAAGCCGATAAAGCAGCTGCCCGCCAACTCCTCGGGCATGAACAGCAATATCACCAGCATCAGCACCAACTCGATGCAGATAAGCACGATGCCGATGCTCATGCCGGCACGAAGCGGGATGTTCAGCAGGTCGAGCGGACGACGGCGCAACGAGGCAAAGGCCATGCGTGCGTTGGCGTAGGTGTTCATGCGCACACCAAACCACGCCACCCCGTAGCTGCCCAGAATGCCTATGACCGTCCAGGCCAGCACCAGCAGCACGCTGCCTGCGGGCATGTGGCTCAGCACACCGAAATAGAGGGCAATGGCGGCACCGATAAAGACGAAGAGGAGCAACAGAAACTTGCCTTGCTGCTTCAGGTAGGTTGAGCAGGTCTTGAAAATCACATTGCCGATTTCCAACATCGACTTGTGCGCTTTCAGACGGCGCACCTTGCTGAACTGCCAGAATCCGAACAGCAGACCCAAAATCACAACTGCAAAGCCCCAATACAGAATCGAGGCACTCTCACTCGAGGCAAATCCCTGCGGCATTTGCAGGTCAGCCTCGCTGGCCGACGCCAAAATCGGCGCTGCCAACGCTAGTAATGTTAGTGTTAATTTCTTCATATAGTGATTATTTTATTAATATTCCTTTAAAAAATCAGTCCACAAATATAATAATTATTTTCAATACATCAAAAAAGATACATCTTTTTTTTTTCTATCTTCCACCCCGACCAGCCGTCCTCAAGTCCATCTCTTTCCGCTTGTTTCATGCTCATTTCCATTTGCTCCTTCGGTTGTTCTTCGGTAAAAAGCGAAGAACTACCGAAGAAATGCCGAAGAAATGCCGAAGAAATGCCGAAGAAACGTCGATGGAAACAGGAGGTGGATATGAGGAGTTGTGGATGTGTAGTTGTGTTAATTTCGAAGTAATTATAAATAGTAAATTTTGTTAATTGTTGTTGTTTTAACATTCTTTATGTATTCTGTTTAACAATTATAAGAACAGCCTCTGTAAGCGTTGAGTTATTGAATGTTCATAATTTTTTTTATGTTTAATAAAAAAAGTGTATTTTTGCAGCATGATTAACTACAATGACATGGCCGCACAGACGGCTAATTTCTTATTGACTGTGAAAGCGGTAAAGCTGAACAACGAGCATCCTTTCACATGGGCTTCGGGGCGCAAATCGCCCATTTATTGTGACAATCGCGTCACTTTGTCGTATCCGGAGATACGCACCTTCATCCGCCAGCGTTTCGTGGATGTGATCCGCGAGACGTGGGGCGATGTGGATGTGATTGCCGGTGTGGCTACGGGCGGCATCGCCCAGGGTGCCTTGGTGGCGCAGGAGTTGGGTAAACCGTTCGTATATGTGCGTTCGGAGCAGAAGAGCCATGGTCTGACCAATCAGATTGAAGGCGAAATCCATGCTGGCCAGTCGGTGGTGGTGATTGAGGACCTTGTGTCGACGGGCAAGAGTTCGCTTATCGCCGTCAAGGCCCTGCGCGAGAAGGGTTGCGTGGTGAAAGGCATGGCTGCCATCTTCACCTACGGTCTCCAAGTCGCGGCCGACAACTTCAAGCAGGAAAATGTGGAGCTTGTGACGCTGACCAACTACGATACCCTTATTGGCGTGGCCAAGGAGCAGGACTTCATCCGTCCGGAAGCGCTGGAAAGCCTGGCGGCTTGGCGTGTGAATCCGGAGAAGTGGAGCGACGATCACATGAACAGTTAAGAGTTGAAAGTTGAAAGTTGAAAGTTGAAATTGGTTATGAGCACTAAATTCGTTAAAATCGTACTGCTTGTTTGTGCAAGCATTGTTTTCAATTTTCAATTTTCAATTATCAATTGCGCCAAGGCGCAGGACAGCGTGTTGCTGGTCGACCTGCCCGAAGGTCAGCGGCTGGAGATGGTGTGGGTGGAAGGTGGCACGTTCACTATGGGCAGCAATGCCGCCCGCGGCGTGAGCCACAACTACGAGGCCTCGCGTCCCGAACACAGCGTCACGGTGGACGGCTTCTTTATGGGGCGTCTAGAGGTGACGCAGGGCGTGTGGCGCGCGGTGATGGGTGTAAACCCGTCTAAGTTCACTGGCAATGACTCGCTTCCCGTCGAGCAGGTGCTGTGGGCCGACGCGCAGCAGTTTGTGACGCTGCTTAGCCAACTGACGGGACGTCGATTCCGTCTTCCGACCGAGGCGGAATGGGAGTATGCTGCACGCGGTGGAATGAAGGCTCGCAAAGGCGAGCCGTTCGCCGGTTGTCAGCGTGGTCAGTTGGAACACCATGCATGGTTCTGCGTCAACAGCGAACGCACGACCCACCGGGTGGGAGTGCTGGAACCCAACGAGTTGGGACTGTATGACATGAGCGGCAATGTGGCGGAGTGGTGCTCCGACTGGATGGAGCCTTACGACGCCAACCCACAGGTGAACCCCCGCGGTGGACGCGTGGGCAGCAGCCGTGTGTTGCGTGGTGGCCACTACAATAGTGTGTCGGCAGCCTGCACGGTATACGACCGCAGTTGGTACACCCCCAGCGCCACCAGCGAGTACTTCGGCTTGCGGGTGGTGATGGAGACTGACGGAGTGGAGGAGTAGAAATGGTTAATGGTTGATGGAGTAGAATGGACAGGGTGATGAAGATAAAAGACAGGGAATTCGAGACGTTCATTGATGAGGCCGAACTGGGTGCCATAGTGGCGAGGTTGGCCGGCGAGGTGAGTCACGACTATCAAGGCAAGCGTTTGGTGGTCTGCCCCATACTTACCGGTGCCTACATGTTTGCCGCTGACCTCACGCGCCGCCTCACAATTCCCTGCGAAGTGAGTTTCGTGCGCTACAGCTCCTACAGCGGCATGCGCAGCACCGGCACTGTGACCTGCTCGTTGCCGTTCCCTCCCGATGTGGAAGGAGGCGACGTGCTGATAGTGGAAGACGTCGTCGACAGCGGCTTGTCGATGCAGCATTTGCTTGACGAGGTGCAGCAGCTGCATCCGCGCAGCGTGAGGATATGCTCCCTCTTCTTCAAGCCCGGTGCCTTCAAGGGAAACTATAAGGTGGACTACGTGGGCCGCAATATCGGCAACGAGTTTATCGTGGGCTACGGCATGGACTATGACGAAGAGGGTCGCCAACTGCCCGAAGTGATGAAGATAACCGACAACCGGAAATAGAGCAAAATTGAGGAGTGATAAGGATTGAAAGGGAGTGAATAAGAAAAAAGAGAAAAATGGCTAAAAGCAAGAGACTATTGGTTTGGATGGCGGCGGCATTGCTGACGACGTCGTGCTCTCTGTTCGAGAAGGAGAATCATATCCACGTCGATGAAGGGCAGCTGTATGGTAAATGGCGTGAAGGAACCACGCAGATTTACTGGCGTTATGTCTCGGACGGCACAGGTGTGACGTGGGACGAAGGGGAGGACATCTCGGAAGAGGAGTCGAACCTCACCTACAACTGGACAGTCAACGGCGACGTGCTGACACATGTGTTCACCGGAGCCCAAGACAACCAGGCTGTGCCCAAGGTGTACACCATCACTGCCATCGACGCAAGCCGTATGGAGTGGAAAGACGACTACGGAATGACGAAGACACTTTCTAGGGAGGAATAGGCTATGAAGAAAGGATGGAAGATAGCTCTCATCTCGCTGGGCTCGTTGCTTGGCCTGGTGGTTGTCGTTGCGGCAGTGGCTCTTTGGCTCGTCTTCACACCGAGCCAGCTGACCAAGATAGTCAACAACTTGGCCAGCCGCTACGTGCAGTGTGAAACCCGTTTCGGTCGCGTGAACTTGACGCTCTTCAAGACCTTCCCCGACGCAGGTCTCACTGTGGACGATGTCTATGTCGTCAATCCCATGGCCGGTGCCCCAAGCGACACTGTGGCCCGCATCGGCAACCTCACCGTGGGCGTCGACGTGAAGCGATATCTGAAAGAAAAGGAAGTGGTGGTGCACCAAGTGCTGCTTGACGACGTGCAGGCTTCGCTCTATATTGACAATCTTGGCAACAGTAACTTCGACATCTTCCCGCACTCCGAGGACGACGAGGATACCGTCAAGAACCCCTTCAGCCTTGACAGCCTGCCCAATATGGATCTCAAGAAGATAAGGGTTAGTGACCTTAATGCCAACTTGCTCAATGAGAAAGGCCGCATGCAGGCTGTGGTTGACGACCTGGGCCTTACTATCGTGGGCACGTTGAAAGAGGGCAGGGTGGACGCCGACTTGGATTTGAAGGTGGACAGCGGAAAACTGAAGACCGCCGATAGCACGGGTGCTGTCGCTATTGACGCCTTGCTTAAGGATATGAAACTGGACCTCAAGGGCGAAGGAAACCTCGATCGCGTGGAGGGTAAGCTGAAGATGAATGTGGAGAAAGGCCAGTTCAACGGTATGGTCAACGAAAAACTGCAGGCTTCGAAGCACGACCTGCTCGCCCTGTCGCTCCCCTTTGTGGCCAACCTGAAAGACACCATGAGCTTCACGTTGCTCGAAGACAGCCACTTGAAGCTCGACGAATATGCTCTCGACCTCAATGGAGATGTGACTATGCTCTCCCCTATGAAAGTGGATGTCAACGTGAGTACCGACGGTCAGTGGCAGGTGGCTCCGCTGCTGGAACTCCTGCCTATGCAGGTACTGCCTAAGGGGATGGAGGTCGACGGCAAACTCCTGCTCGATGCGCAGGCTTGCGGCGAACTGGGAGGTGGCGTTCTTCCGCTGGTCACTGCCAAAGTGGGACTCGGTGACGGCCGTTTCTACTTCCCGCAGGCTTTACCTTACAAGGTGAACCGCATCGGTGGCGACCTTGAGGCCTCGCTCGACCTCTCAAAGAAGACCTCCAGCACTGTTAGAATCAAGAGTCTCAAGGCTCACACACGCAATACCGATGTCAATGTCATGGGCAAGGTTGACGACCTGTTGGGCGACATGCACATCGATGCCACCGTCAAAGGCCATGTGTCGCTGGCCGATGCCGAGCCGATGCTGCCCGACAGCTTGCCTTTCGTGGCTCAGGGTATCGCCGACCTCGACCTCAAGGCCAACTTCCGCATGAGCGAACTCAGGGCTAAAGCCTATGACAAGATGAAGGCTTCCGGCACCGTTAAACTCAAGGAAATTGACTTCAACTACGACAGCATCCACGCTGTGGCTCCCGACCTCAATATCGCCCTCCAGCTACCTGCCAAGGAGCACAAGGGCAAGATGGGTGAAGCACACATCACAGGCAGTCATCTCGACTTCCGCATGGGTGGCATCGCCGCCAACGTGCAGCGACCCGACATCAACGTGGGTGTCAACGACATCACTCGCGAGCAGCTGGCCGCTGCCTTCGAGGTGTCGCTTGAGCGCACAAACGCAGCCATCGACAGCACCTCGGTCGACCTCAGCGCCTTGTCGCTCTCGGGCTCTGTACGGCTCGACTCCACGCAGACCAACCCGCTGAAGAAGTTCAACCCCAACCTCGACGTCGACCTCCGGCAGACCGTCGTCCGCACCAACCTCGTTGCCGAGCATCTTTATTTCAACAACCTCGACTTCCACTACACCCCCGAGCTCTGTGAAATCGCCGATGCCGACTTCAAGTTGGGCAACTCCGACCTGCAGCTCTATGGGTCGGTCGAGAATCTTGAACCTTGGCTGGATGCAAGGTCACGACCGAATGGGAGCAACCTGCATTCAGGCAACAAAACTATGCTGGTGGGCGACCTTCAGTTGACCTCCAACTACACCGACGTGGACCAAATTATGGAACTCATCAGCGGCATGGGGAGCGACCCCGACACGTTGGAGCAGATGCGCCAAGAAGACAAGGTGGACAAGGATGCCAACCCCTTCATTGTGCCGCTCGACGTGGACTTCACCCTCAACACCCATATCAAGCGTAGCCTCGCCTTCGGCAACGACCTGGGCGACCTGGCTGGCGCTGTGACGGTGAAGGACGGCGTGGCTATCCTTGACCAGATTGGCTTCGTGTGCAAGGCCGCCACAATGCAGCTCACGGCCCTGTATAAGTCGCCCCGCCCCAACAACCTGTTTGCCGCTATCGACTTCCACCTGCTCGACATACAGATTGACGAGCTGTTGGACATGATACCTGTGGTCGACACGCTGGTGCCTATGCTGGCGGCCTTCAACGGCAACGCCAACTTCCACCTGGCTGGCGAGAGCTACCTCTTCGCCAACTACAAGCCCAAGATGAGCTCGCTGCTGGGTTCGGCGGCCATCAGCGGCAAGGACCTGGTGGTGATGGATAACAACTCCATTTCCCAGATTGCCAAGCTGATGCAGTTCAAGAGTTGGAAGGATAAGGATAATAAGATCAAGATTGACAGCCTCAGCGTGGAGATGACCTGCTTCCGCAAGGAGATAGAAGTGTTCCCCTTCCTGCTGAATATAGGCAAATACCAGCTCTGTGCATCGGGCAAACACACGCTCGACAACCAGTGCGGCTACCATGTGGAGTTGCTGAAGAATCCCTTGATGGCCAAGGTGGGAGTGGACGTGCAGGGTAGCCTCAAGAGTCCCAAGATAAGCCTTGGACAGGTGCGCTACGCCGACCTCTACCGTCCCGAGAAACAGGGTGTGGTGGAAAAACAGACGCTTGAACTGAAGAAGATGATTCGTGAAGCACTCGAAAACAATGTGAGGTAATGGCTTAGGAGTTAAGGAGACAGTAGTTAAGACAAATGTTTGGATCGACCATTATGTTAGCATGGAAGAAAACTGAATTCGGATTAATTCGGATAATTCGGTTAGCAATATAAAAAACAGCTGGACACTGGTTAAAGGTTAACGATTAATGACGAATAATGGGAATTTTTCACAGATATAGTAGCACTATTCACGGCAACTACCGCCGAGCCTACCTTCGGTGCGGGTTGTTGACCGGAGCCCTGTTGGCCTGTTACGTGCTGGTGCGCCTGCTGGCCGGCAGACCTATGGAAAGCCCGCTGTCGCTGATTGTCGATATTATCTTCATCGTGGTCCTTTTCCTGCTCACAGCGTGGTACCGCAACAGCCTCCCGGAGAAGAAAATCACCCTCAAGGAAGCCATGCTCTTCGGCATGGGGACGGCAGCGGTGGCGGGGGTGGTGTATGGATTGGCGCTATGGGTCATCGGAATCAATTCGGCCAGCCAGACGGTCCTCTTCACCACCACGATGACCGGGAATGAGGTCGGCCTCCAGGACCCACAGCTCCATTACTGGGCCGCCTGGTGGGCCATCGTGGCGGGCATCGAGACTATCCTGCTGGGCTCGTTCGGCGCCTTCCTGTCGGCCATCTTCTTCCGTAATGAAAAAGGAATGATTAGAAATAAGAATAATAATTAAGAATTAAGAATACACTTCGACTTTTAGACTCTTCGACTTTTTGACTTTTCGACTCTTAATCAAACACAATAAACATATTATGGATATATCTATTATAGTGCCATCATATAACGAGGCCGAATCGCTGCCGCATCTGGCGGAATGGATTGACCGGGTGATGAATGAGCATGGATTCAATTACGAGGTAATTATAGTCGACGACGGTTCTACCGACGCCACCTGGCAGGTGGCCGAGGAGCTGCACAAGCAGAACGCCTGCTATCGCGGCATCAAATTCCGTCGCAACTACGGCAAGAGCGCCGCCCTCAACACGGGCTTCAACGCCGCCAAGGGCGACGTGGTCATCACCATGGATGCCGACCTGCAGGACTCGCCCGACGAGGTACCCGAGCTGTACCGTATGATCAAGGAGGATGGCTTCGACCTGGTCAGCGGATGGAAGAAGAAACGCTACGACTCGAAACTGGCCAAGAACATCCCGTCGAAGTTCTTCAACTGGACTACCCGTCGTATGAGTGGTATCTATCTGCACGACTTCAACTGTGGACTGAAAGCCTACCGCCACGAGGTGGTGAAAAGCATCGAGGTCTACGGCGAGATGCACCGCTACATCCCGGTTATCGCCAAGTGGGCCGGATTCGGCAAGATAGGCGAGAAGGTGGTGCAGCACCGCAAGCGCGAGTATGGCGTCACCAAGTTTGGTATGAACCGTTTCATCAACGGCTACCTCGACCTGATGAGCATCATGTTCATGTCCAAGTTCGGCAAGCAACCCATGCACTTCTTCGGTGCCATCGGCTCTCTGTCGTTCCTGATGGGCTTCGTGGCCCTCGTGGTGGTGATTATCATGCGGCTGGCTGGCAGTATCTCGCTGACCAACAGCGTGTGGTTCTACCTCGCCATGCTTTTCGTCCTGATGGGTCTGGTGCTTTTCCTTGCCGGCTTCCTTGGCGAGCTCATCTGCCGCAATTCCACCACGCGCAACCAATATCTCATCGCCCAAGAACTCTAACCCAAACACTTAACACTTAAAGCTTAAAACTTAACACTTAACACTAAACACTTAACACTAAACACTTAACACTAAACACCTAATATGTCTCTCCAATGTGGTATTGTGGGGCTGCCCAATGTGGGCAAGTCGACCCTCTTCAACTGTCTGAGCAACGCTAAAGCTCAGGCGGCCAACTTCCCCTTCTGCACCATCGAACCCAACGTGGGTGTCATCACCGTGCCTGACGAACGTCTGGCCAAACTGGTCGAGATCGAACGTCCCGCCTCCGTCGTCCCCGCTACGGTCGAAATTGTCGACATCGCCGGTCTCGTGCGCGGTGCCTCGAAAGGGGAGGGGTTGGGCAACAAATTCCTGGCCGACATACGCAACTGCGATGCCATCATCCATGTGCTCCGCTGTTTCGACGACGACAATATCACCCATGTGGACGGCACCGTCGACCCCGTGCGCGACAAGCTGACCATCGACACCGAGCTGCAGTTCAAAGACCTCGAGACCATCGAGAACCGCTATGACAAAGAGGTGAAGAAAGGCAAGGCCGGCGGCGACGCCCGCGCCAAGAAGCTTGTCGAGGTGATGGACCTCTACAAGGCCGCCCTCCTCGAAGGCAAGAGCGCCCGCACGGTGCAGCTCGACGAGAACCAAGCCGAGGTGGCCCGCGACCTGATGCTCCTCACCACCAAGCCTGTCATCTACGTCTGCAACGTCGACGAGTCGTCTGTCGTCGACGGAAACAAGTACTCCGAGGCTGTCCGCGAGGCCGTCAAAGACGAGAATGCCGAGGTGCTCCTCATCGGAGCCGGCATCGAGGCCGACATCGCCGAGCTCGAGACCTATGAGGAGAAGCAGATGTTCCTCGAAGACCTCGGCCTCAAGGAGAGCGGCGTCAATCGCCTCATCAAAGCCGCCTACCGACTCCTCGGCCTCCAAACCTTCCTCACTGCTGGCCCCAAGGAATGCCGCGCATGGACCTTCAAGAAAGGTATGAAAGCGCCGCAGACCGCCGGCATCATCCACTCCGACTTCGAGCGTGGCTTCATCCGCGCCGAGGTCATCAAGTACGACGACTACGTCACCCTCGGCTCCGAGGCCAAATGCCGCGAGGCCGGCAAGATTGCCGTCGAGGGCAAGGACTATGTCGTCCAGGACGGCGACATCATGCACTTCCGTTTCAACGTTTGATATGAAGTTGACCCGCACATATCCACTTCTGGCTGTAGCCTTGCTGGCTCTGCTCTCCGCCTGCTCCACCGAGAAGGCCAAGTGGACTAATGTGCAGTTCCACAACACCACCTGCCACTACAACGTCTGGTGGAACGGCAACGAAAGCCTCAAGGCCGGTGTTGAGAAGCTCAAGAAGGCCGCTGTCGACGATTACACCGCTTTCCTCCCGCCCGAATATCTCGGCACCTCCGATGCCGCCCGCTCCATCAACCCCGAGATGGACCGCGCCATCGAGAAAGGCGTCAAGGGAATCAAGAAACACAGCATCTTCATCGGCGGCGAGGAACACGTGCCCTACATCAAGGAATGCTACCTCCTGACGGCCTATGCCACCTTCTACAAGCAGGACTATGTCAGCACCGCCAACACCTGCAATATCCTCATCTCGCAGTTCAAAGGCACCCATGCCGGAGACGAAGGCGCTGTGCTGCTGGCCCGTTGCATGACGCAGGAAAAACGCTACTCCGAAGCCGAAGCCACCCTCGACCTGCTGGTGCAGCAACTGGGCAAGGGCAACCTCTCCCGCAGCCAACGTGACAAGCTCTATCTGGCTATGGTCGAAGCCACTGTGCCGCAGGAGAAATTCAAGAAGGCCGTCGAATACATCCACCTGACCATCGAGACCACAGGCAGCTCCGACACCAAGGCCCGGCTGACCTTCCTCTTGGCACAGATTTATCAGAAGCTCGACCGTCGTGCCGTCGCCGCCAAGTACTACCACAAGGTGCTCTCCTACAGCCCCGCCTATGTCATGGAGTTCAACGCCCGCCTCGGTGAAGCCTCTTGTGCAGACCTCAATTCGCTTAGCGCAAGTGACATCCAGAAACTTGAACGGCAGCTTGATGCCATGCTGCACGACAAGAAGAACGAAGAGTTCCGCGACCAGATCTATTATGCCAAAGGCGAGATGTATATGGGGGTGAAAGACGCGCAGAAAGCCTGCGACAACTTCCGCCGCAGTGTCGCCGCCGCCGTTGTCAACAAGGCGCAGAAAGCCAAGTCTGCTCTCCGTCTGGGCGAGATCTACTACGACCTCTACGAGAACTACGACCAGGCTCAGCTCTTCTACGACACCGCCATGCAGTGCATCAACAAAGACTATCCCAACTACCCCGCCATCAAGCGCCGTAGCGACATGCTCACCGAACTCTGCTCCTACACCCGTGTCTACGAGCGCTGCGACAGCCTCCTCGCTGTGGCCGCTATGCCCGAAGCCGAGCGCAACGCCTTGATACAAACCAAAATCGACACCCTCAAGGCGCAGGAGGAGCGTGCCAAGGAAAAGGCCCTGCTCGACGAAATGGCTGCTGAAAACCAAGCGCAGCAAAACACCCTCAAGGGCGACTGGTATTTCTACAACCAGAACACTGTGCAGAAGGGGAAAGAATCCTTCAGGCAACGATGGGGTGTGCGCACCCTCGAGGACAACTGGTTCCTGTCACACAAACCCTCGTTCAGCATGTTCTCCTCGGACGACACCGACGACGAGAATCCGTCCGACAGCACCAAGACTGACGACACCACTGCCGTAGCGGTCTCCTCAATTCGCAACACGGGCAATCCCGACGACCCGCACAACCCGGCCTACTACCTCAAAGACCTGCCCACCACCCAGACCCAGCTCGACTCCATCGACTCGCTTACCTCCATCAGCCTCCTCAACGCAGGTTACATCTTCTACGACGGCATCCACAACATCCCCCGGGCCCTCGATTGCTATCTCCGCCTGGCCAACGACTACACCTCCTTCGACGAGGTGGTGCAGACTTTCTATATGCTCTACCGTATCTACGACCGGCAAGGCAACACCCCGCAGGCCAACTACTACCGCGATATGGTGCTTATGGGATTCCCTGACAGCGACTTCGCCAACCTCATCCGTGACAACGAATACTACAAAGAGCTTCTGCGCCGCGAAAGCATCGTCGAGGACTCCTATGCCGAACTCTACGACCTCTATGGCCGTCACCGCTACACCTCGGTCATCACCCTCGCCGACCAGGCAGAGGAACTCTACGCCGGACATCCCATGCTGCCCAAGTTCCGCTACTGGAAAGGCCTCGCGCAGGCCCGGCAAGGACAGCGAGGCGATGCCGTCGGCACCTTCCGCAGCATACTGCGCAGCGTCCCCTCCAACGACAGCATAGTGCCGCTGGCTGAAGCTCAGTTGGCATTGCTGGAAACCGACGGCGTCGGCGATGCAGATGACGAAGAGCTGGCCGACGACAAGACAGCTGTCGAGCCCAAGAAGCAGGAGGCGGAGCCGCAAGTACAGGAATCCGCCAAGACGGAACAGCAGGACGAATTGCCACCCGAAGCATTGGTCTACCGCTATCGCGAAGGGCAGACCTACTATGTCGTCGTGCTCATCAACGACCGTCGCATCAAAGCCACCGAGCTCCAGTACAAGCTCTCCGACTTCAACTCGCAGTACTACTCCAATGCCGGCTACAAAGTCAACGCCATCCTCTTCACCGACACTTCCCAACTCATCACCATACACAAGTTCGCCACCGAGGCCGAAGCCATGGGTTACTACCATCATCTTCAGCAGGACGAAAGCCCCTTGCGCCAATATCCCGACTCCGACTACATCGAATTCGCCGTCTCCACCCAGAACTACGCCACCTTCTACAACCGCAAGAACCCCGCAGCCTACGATGCCTTCTTCCGCAAATACTACCTCAACCGAAAACAGTAACTAGTTTACGGTTTACAGTTTACAGTTGAAAGACCCAACGATTCAAAGCCTCAACGACTTAAAGACTCAAAGACACAAAAACTTAAAGACTCACACATTCAAACATTCAAGCATTTAATAAACATACATATATCACATTATGGCAAAAACAATGGAAACTGAAAACAGCCCCATCAACATCATCACCGACGGCACCGTCATCAAAGGTGACATCATCGCCAGCGGCGACTTCCGTCTCGACGGCAAACTCGAAGGCAACATCCAGCTCAACGGCAAACTCGTCATCGGCGACAGCGGCGTTGTCAACGGCAACGTCCTCTGCCAGAATGCCAACATCATCGGCACCGTCAACGGCAACCTCTCCGTCAAAGAACTCCTCTCGCTCCACTCCAGCGCTCGCGTCCGCGGCGATATCCTCATCAACAAGCTTTCCATCGAGCCCGGTGCCACCTTCAGCGGCAAATGCCGCATGATCGATGAAGTGCGTGCCCAGCACGAAGAACAGGCCGCCGCCGAAGAGCAGCCCCAAGCCGAAGAATAAGCCTGCACGCCGATGAAGCAACTCCAACAGCTCTTCGCTCAATGGGCCGGAGAGCCTTGTGTCGATTGTCTGGCGCTGGGAGCCGGAGGGTCGAGCCGCCGCTATTTTCGAATGAAAGGTGCCTTGCACTCTTGCATTGGCGCCATCGCCATGGATGTGCGCGAGAACGAGGCCTTCTTCAGCTACACGCGGCATCTTCATGCCAAAGGAATGTCGGTGCCCGAATTGTATGCCGTGAGCGACGACCGATGCCGTTACCTGCAGCAAGACCTCGGCGACCAGACGCTCTACGGGTTGCTTTACGAGAAAAAACGGCAGGGTAGGGGCTTCGACGAAGAAATGATGGCACTCTACCGTCAGGTCCTTGCCGACTTGGCGGCCATCCAAGATGCCGGCGCCGACATGGACTTCAGCGTGGCCTATCCACGCGCAGCGTTCGACAGCCGCTCCATCCATTGGGACCTCAACTACTTCAAGTATTTCTTCCTCAAACTCAACCACATCGACTTCGATGAAGAACTGCTGGAGAACGACTTCGACGTCCTCACCGATCGGCTGCTCACGGCCGACTGCCACTACTTCCTCTACCGCGACTTCAACCCCCGCAACATCATGGTAACCAATCCCCCCTCGCCTGTGGGAGAGGGGTCGGGGGTGAGGCTTCTCTACTACATCGACTATCAAGGGGGTAGGAGAGGAGCCGCACAGTACGATGTGGCATCGTTGCTTTACAGCGCCAAAAGCGACATCCCCGAAGCCCTGCGCATCGATCTCTTGAACCACTACCTGTCGACTCGCGGCCTTGCGGGCGAGGCGCGCAAGCAATGGCTGGACCACTTCTGGATGTACCTACTTGTCCGCATCCTGCAGACCCTCGGAGCCTACGGCTACCGGGGACTCTACGAGCGCAAGCCCTACTTCATCGAGAGCATACCCTTCGCTGTCAGCAACCTGAGGCGACTCATAGAGGACCACCACGTGACCGGACGATTCCCCGAACTGCACCGCATCTGTCTGAAGATATGCAACTCCGCCACTCCTGGCAACGAACCCGTCGACGACAGGCTCACCGTTACCGTAGGCAGCTTCAGTTTCAAGAAAGGCCTGCCCGACGACCCCTCCGGCAACGGAGGAGGACACATTTTCGACTGCCGTGCGCTCCCTAACCCCGGTCGCTATCCTGAATACCAGAGCTACACGGGCAAAGACCGACCCGTCATCGACTTCCTGCGCGACAAACCCGCCGTCGACCAATTCCTCACACATGCCGAAGCCATCGTCGCCCAGAGCGTCGACTGCTACCTCGAACGCCGTTTCACCCACCTCAGCGTCCACTTCGGCTGCACCGGCGGACAGCACCGCTCCGTCTACTGTGCCGAGCAGATGGCTGCCTGGCTCCGTCAATCCTACCCCGAGGTGCATGTCGTCATTGCCCATCGCGAGCAATGACAAACGCCATCCCGCACTCTCTTCTTTACCTAGCTTCGGCGGCGCATATCCACCGGCGCCGCTCTGCTCACCTCTCAACTCAATATGTCAAAGATCTCTCTAGCCTCGCTAGCCCATTTAGTCAGACTAGCCTCGACTAGTAATCGCCGACAAATATAAGGCCGTTTTGCCAAAAACAGCAAAATCGACCCACAAATGCCAAATATCGGCGGGTGCTACAGCGTCAGGCGTGCCCTGTTGTTGCTGCGGAATATTCTTCTACTGCAGACAAATCCCTCTGCTGCGGACACAGCACGCTGTGTCCCTACAATAAGAGCCATCGTTTGCCGCCTATAGGGACAGGGCGTTCCCTGTCCGCTTGGGGTGGCATCCTCCGGCCCCCCCTCTACATCCTCTACCACTTCTTCGGTACTTCTTCGGTCGTTCTTCGGTCGTTCTTCGGTTTTTACCGAAGAACGACCGAAGAACGACCATTAAACTACCATAGAAATGGCGGAGGTTATCCTAGGCGTAGATTGCCTGAGAAAGGGGAGGGGTGGGGAAATGGCAAAAAATATTTTGCAGTGTAAGATTTTATTCGTAATTTTGCAGTCGTTTGTATGCGGCTCACCCCTCTGCATGGTTTTGTCCGGGACGCTGAATTACAAACTGATAAAAGGAATATAACAGAAAATATTATAGTACAATGAAAGGTAGAACTATCATTCAAATCGTGCTCGGTCTCGTGATTGTGGGCCTTGCCGTCGTGCTGTACAACAGCATCCAGAAGCCGATGCGCTTCGACAACGAGTACACCAAACGCCGCGACGCCTGCGCCGACAAGCTGAAAGCCATCCGCACGCTTGAGGACGCCTACAAGGTGACTTACGGCACCTATTGCGGCAGTTTCGACACTTTGTTCTCCCGCCTGATGAACGAGGACAGCATGCGCGTGATCAGTAAGGTGACCAACTATGACGTGATTCCGGCCGATGTCGACATCAACGAGGTGCCCGAACTCGAGGCTATCAAGAAGGGCTACGTCACCCGTGTCGAGGTGCTGGTGAACCCCATCGCCAAACTGCGCGAGGACAAGAAGCTGCCCATCGTCGATGCCAGCGGCTACACCCGCCAGATGACCGACGAGGAAATCCTCAACCTCCGCTATGTGCCTTATCCCAAGGGCGAGAAGAACCAGTTTGAACTCAGCTCCGGCATGCTCGACAAGAGCGGCCTGCTGGTGCCCGTGTTCGAGTGCAAGGTGCCCCTTGAGGTGCTGCTGAGCGATATGGACCGCCAGCTGGTGATGAACAAAATCGCCAGTGTGAAGGAGGTCAAAGGCCGTTATGCTGGCTGGAAAGTGGGCGACATGACCCAGGCCATCACCGACGGTAACTTCGAATAGTGAGTAATTGACGGTTGTCGGTTAACGGTTACAGGTTGAAGTAGTGTGCTTTTGTGCCGACTGTCTCGGCTCCAATGGTCGACCTCTAACCGCTAACCGATGCCGGATACCAGCCTAAAAATGATATGTACGCTTGCAAGACTCTGATACGTAGTGCCAACGAGTTTGCTTCGCGCGAAAAAAGACTATCCATTTGCCTCGGGGCCGATGGATTTTCTTTTGCCGAAACAACCACTTCCGGTGTGCTCGGCGAACGAAATGCCACAAGGACATTGCTCTCGTTCGGCGAGGCCGAAGGACGACATGCCTCGTCAATGACCGGCGTGATGGCCGACGTCAAGGCATTCTTCGCCGAGGCTGGCATCCGTCCGTTGGGCTACAAGGCCATGGAACTCATCGTGCTGAGCGACGAAAGCACGTGGGTGCCCGACGAACTGTATTCGTCGATTTCCAACCGTAGCTACCTGCGGCTTGTAGGCAGCACTCCCGACACTGTGATGACCTGCCACAGCCAGGCGCTGGCTTCCACGGCCGTCTTCGCCGCCAACGAGCAGGTGGTCACGGCCTTCAAGGTGGCCATGCCGGGTGTCGCCGTGATGCACCAGCACGCCAAGATGGCCCAGCTGGCACCCGCCTGCACCGCCCATCCCGTGCTGCTGACCTTCTGGCGGCAGGGCAGGGTGGATGTGGCCGCATTCCATGACGGACGTTACATCTACGGCAACACGCTCCGTTTCTCCAACGACAACGAGGCCATCTACCACATGGTCGAGGTGATGAAGACCTATGGTCTGGAGGACGACGCCACCACGCTGCTGCTCGGCGGCGATGTCGACCGCCAGCGTTATGCGCTGCTGCGCCCGTATTTCCCGCAGGTGACGCTCTTCAACGGCAACGTCAACCGCGACCAGTCGGCCGAGCTGCACAGCCTGCATGCCTACCGCCACGCATTGATAATGATGTAACCCCCATGCGTATCATTGCCGGAACCCTCCGCGGCCGCCGCCTTGAGCCGCCTCAGAACCTGCCCGTGCGCCCCACCACCGACATGGCGCGCGAGAGTTTGTTCAATATCCTGAACAATTATGTCGACTATGAAGAGTGTGCCGTGATGGACCTCTTCGCCGGCACCGGAGCTGTCTCGCTCGAGTTTATCTCGCGTGGCGCCCGCGAGGTGACGTCCATCGATATAAACGCACAGTGCACCGACTTCATCAAACGCTGTGCCGCCAAGTTCGGTGTGGGCAACCTGCATGTGGTGCGCGCCGACGTCTTCGACCTCCTGAAACGGGCCAACCGCAAGTTCGACATCGTCTTTGCCGACCCTCCATACGCCATCGAGGGGCTGGCCTCGCTGCCCGACCTGGTGTTCGAGAGGGGAGTGCTCACCGACGACGGCATCTTCGTCCTCGAGCATCCGCGCGAGTACAGTTTCGAGGAGCACCCCCACTTCTGGCAGCATCGCGCCTACGGCAAGGTGAACTTTACTTTCTTTGCAAACAAATTAGAAGAATAGCATAAACATGAAAGCAGTTGTAAGAACCAACTTCAATTTCCCGAAGCAAAAAAGCCTGTACGTCGGCAAAGTGCGCGACGTGTATAACATTGACGACAAGTATATGGCCATGGTGGTCAGCGACCGTATCTCGGCCTTCGACGTGGTGCTGCCCAAGGGTATCCCTTACAAAGGACAGGTGCTCAACCAGATTGCCGCTAAGTTCCTCGATGCCACCGCCGACATACTGCCCAACTGGAAGCTGGCCACGCCCGACCCGATGGTCACCGTAGGTCTCAAGTGCGAAGGTTTCCGCGTGGAGATGATTGTGCGCGGCTACCTGGCCGGCAGCGCCTGGCGCGAATACAAAGCCGGCGCCCGCACGCTCTGCGGCGTCCCGCTGCCCGAAGGCATGGTCGAGAACCAGAAATTCCCCACACCCATCGTGACTCCCACCACCAAGGCCGACGAAGGACACGACGAGAATATCAGCCGCGAGGAGATTATCCGTACCGGCCTCGTGAGCAAGGAAGACTACGACCAGCTCGAGCGCTATGCCCTGCAGCTTTTCCAGCGCGGCACCGAGATCGCCGCCGCCAAGGGTCTCATCCTGGTCGACACCAAGTA
>CAMJJD010000034.1 GCA_946406015.1 uncultured Bacteroidales bacterium
GATTCTTAATTTTTAATTATTAATTCTTAATTTCTAATTCTTGTCCTTTCACTCCCTCTCACTCCCCTTCACTCCTCTCCTCCTGTAGTTAAGTAGACAGGAGATAAGGAGATAAGACAAATGCTTCGGTCTACCTTTAATTCTTAATTATTAATTATTAATTCTTAATTTTTTAATTATTAATTTTTAATTTCAACTTTCAACTTGGCAATCTCTCCCCCACCCTCAGCCGGGCGCTGCGGGCGCGTCCGTTCTCAACCACCTCGGCCTCCGAGGCACTGCACTTAAGCAGCTGACGCATCGGTGCCAGCGGGTTGCCATAGAAATCTTTCTCTACCACGCCTTCGAAATTGCCGGCACGGAGGAAATTCTTCACCAACCTGTCCTCAAGCGAATGGTAGCTGATCACCACCAGCCGTCCGCCCGGCACCAACACCTCGGCGGCCTGCTGCAGTAACGCCTTCAGCGCCTCCAGTTCGCCGTTCACCTCGATGCGCAACGCCTGAAAGAGCATAGCCAGATACTTGTTCTCCAAACTCCCTCCCCGCGAAGACGCGGCCCGGGGCAGATGGTGTTGCACCGCCTCGCGCAAGTCGCCTGTAGTGACAATCTCGCGTTCGGAACGGGCACGGACGATGGCGCGAGCCATCTGGCGTGCGTTGGGCAACTCGCCGTATTGTTTCAGCATCCGCGACAGACCCTCTTCGTCGACGTTGTTCACCAGCTCGCGCGCCGACAGCGGTGCCTGACGGTCCATACGCATATCGAGTTCACCGTCCAGGCGCGTCGAGAAGCCCCGTTCGGCAGTGTCGAACTGGTGGCTGCTCACCCCCAAGTCGGCCAAGATGCCGTCCACTTGCCTCACACCATGCAGCCGCAGGAAGGCCTTCATGTGACGGAAATTCTCACCTATCAAGACAAACCGGGGGTCGTCGATGGCATTGGCACGCGCATCCTCATCCTGGTCGAACGCAAAGAGGCGGCCTTCCAACCCGAGGCTCGTCATAATGGCGCGTGAATGGCCGCCGCCGCCGAAGGTCACGTCGACATACGTGCCGTCGGGACGGATGTTCAATCCGTCAATCGACTCGGAAAGCATCACTGGTCTATGGTAGCCGTTCGTCATTGTGCTGCATGTTATCGCCCAACTGGAGCACCCGCCCCAGCAGCGACTCTGCCTTTGCAGCAAAGTCGCCACCTTGGTTGTTCATCTTGTCGTAGGTCTTACGATCCCACACCTCTATGAACTTGCCGGTCGATTGCAGCACAAGCTCTTTGGCCTGTGCGACGAGGGCCTTCTGCTCGGCAGGCACCAACAGACGGTCGTTCGAGTCCAGCTCGATGATGTTACCGTCGGTCAGCTTGCGCAGCAGTTCACGGTCCTCTCTGCGATAAGGATTCAGTCGGTCTTGGAGTTTCTCCACCTCCTCCCTGAAACTGGCATAAGTCCACAGCTCCAAACACTCGGCATAGACACTCTGGCGAATCACGAAACGCCCGTCCTCCGTCTCCAACTGCCGCTTCAGGGCAATCGGGAACTTGAAACGGCCGTTCGAATCGACCTTACAGTATTCTTTACCAAGTATTAACGCCATTTTTACCTACTTCTTTTCAGGGTGTAAAATTACGAAGAAAAATCCAAATTCTGACAAAAAAATCCTTTTTTTGCTTTTTTTAACCAATAATTGTTGTTCATATCCCATAACGGAGGTTTGGAGAAAAAGTTTCACCTCCCGATAAAAAAAGTTGCCAAAACTGCAACAAACACTTAAAAACCAAAATACTATAACAGAAATCCCAACCCTCTGACCTCCGACCTCCGACCTCCACCCTCCACCCCTCTCTCCTGTTGAAAACTTTTTCCCAAACACAAAAAAACTGACCATTTGAATTTTTTTCGTATCTTTGCACCGTGAAAAGCAGGGTGACATATCTGCTCTTGCTACTGGCTCCCCTTGCTATGCGGGCTCAGGATACCGTGCCTCTGCCTTACTGCGAGGACTGGAACACCTACGCCGCCAACTACAACAGCCATGTAGCGGGATGGTGGTTTTGCAAGCAGCAAGACAAGCCCAGCATCATTATGAGAACCAACCTGCACGCTCAATTATTTACCCGCGCAGATGATTCCATCGGAGTCACTATGGCGTCACCATTTTTCACTTTACGGCCCGATTCGGCCTTCTTCCTCCTCTATTGCTCCTATCTTGGCGACAGCATCGTCAATGTAGAGTTTGGTTGTATCCCTGACAGCTGCGTTATCACCGATGCCTCCGATGTGTGTGGTCACTTCATTCCCTTTGACACTGTCGGCCTCAGCATCCAAAACGACTGGGTGCACATCTTAGTAGACCTAGAACCCTACTATTCCCGCCACGGCACATCGCACCGCGTTGCCTTCAGACTCCGCAACAACCTCTACCAAAGAGTGTATATCGACTCCATACTCCTCTGGCGCAAGACGGTACATGACACCGTCGATTGCAACGACACAATATGTCGGGGCTACGCCTTTTCCGGCTATGGCTTCACCGTCGGCACAGACGAGGCCGATACAGTCGGCACGATAGAACGCTGGCGGTGCGACACGGTTGGCGACACAGCATACCATTATCACCTGTTGCTCAACGTGCTGTCACCACACGACACCACCATATATCAACCTCTCATACCGGGCGACACTCTCCTCTACCTAGGCGACACCCTGACACAAGCCGGCACCTATCACTACCCACTCACCACGACCCACGGCTGCGACTCGCTCATCACCCTCGTCCTCACCTACAGGACCGTCAGCATCGGCGCCGACGCCGACAGCATCTGTCCGGACGACACCGTCACCCTCACCGCCCTGGGCATCCATGTCGCCTGGTGGACCGCCGTCCCTCCCGACCCAAGCCTGGAGGCACAGCAAGGCGAGACTATCGTCACCGTCACCCCACGACAATCTACCACCTACAGCCTCTCCATCCAAGAAGGGGGAGAAACCTTGGCTACAATTCATATCGAGACCATCCCCGCGCCACAACTCCGTGTCGAGTTGAGCCGACCGTTCATCGACTACGACGACCCCGTGGTCGTCTTCCAAGACCGCAGCACCGGTAGCGAGAGGTCCATCTGGTCTTTCTCTGACGGCACCACCGTCGAAAAGAGCAAGACACGGCAACTGTTCCACCACCCGCTGCCCGACAGCGTGGAGGTGACGCTGCAAAGCTGCAACCGCTGGAACTGCTGCGGCGACACAACATTCTCCGTGCCTTCACTCATCCGCTCGGTGTGGTTTCCCAACGTCTTCACCCCCGGCGAGGAAAGCAATAACCGCTTCGGCATCACCGCCTCGTTCGAGATTGCCGAGTTCGAGCTTCACATCTACAACCGCCAGGGGCTGCTGGTGTACCATACCACCGACCCCGCGGCCTTGTGGGACGGCACCCGCAACGGCACACCATTGCCGCAGGGGGCCTACGTCTACCACTGGCATGTGCGCGACGCCGTAGACTACTACAAGAGCGGCACCGGCACCATCACATTGCTCCGCTAAGACAACCCAAACATACACCCATGACCCGCCAGACAACAACACGCTCCGCCACCCTTCTCCCCAGCCGCATGGCACGGGGGCTGGTGTTGCTACTCTGCTGCCTGGTGCCGACGACGGCCCAGGGACAGTATACGTCGGAGATGGTGGGGCGCGACTTCTGGGTGACGATGCTTCTCAACTACAGCCACAGTTTCAACACAGACTCGGGCGCAGTGATTAGCAGCGGAGGGCGGCACGAGTTGTATGTCGCCGGCGCCACGGGTACGACGGTGCAGATAGCCAACCCGCTTACAGGATGGTCTACGGCAAGCACCATAGGGGTCGACGGCTGGACGAAAATACCACTGCCTCGTCGGGACACCAGCTTTCTGGCCCAACCGGTGAATGAAGCATTCCACGTGACGGCCGACTCGGCGGTGTCGGTCACGGCGCTCAACACGGTCATCAACACCACCGATGCCGCCGCCATCCTTTCGACGCGCGGGCTGGGGACGCACTACGTTGTGCAGGACTATCCTGGGAGTGGCACCTACTTCGGCTGCCAGGTGGCGTTGCTGGCCGTAGAGGACAGCACGCTGGTCACCTTCAGGGTGAAAGCCGAGGTGATGGGAGGTCTGCTGCATGCGGGCGACACGGTGAGGCAATGGCTGATGCAGGGCGAGGTATTCCGGCTGATGACATGGAACCAACGCACCTTCTCAGGCATGGAAATCACCTCCAACGGCAAACCCTTCGCCCTCTTCGAAGGGCACGACTGCAACTTTGTGCCGGGCGACGGCACTACGGCTATGGACCACCTCTACGAGCAAGCCCTGCCCGTGCCGCTGTGGGGGCAGGAGTATGTGCTGGTGCCCACCTGCGGCCGGAGCAACGGAAGCGTGGGGGGCGACCGTGTGAAGGTGACGGCAGCGGACAGTTGCACCGTCAGCCTCAACGGCGTGCCCATTGATACCCTCGGGCCCTTGCAGAGCCTCGAATTCAGCCTGCCGGCAGGGCCCGCCTGGCGGCTTGCATCCACCGCTCCGATATGCGCGATACAATACCTGACAAGCAACGAATACGGTGGTGAGCCGGGCGACCCCGCGTCGGTAATGGTGACGCCGACGGACCGGGGTGTGCGCTACGCCGCCTTCACCACCTTCGATACCCCCTGGACCTCCTTCACATCCCATTATGTCAACATCGCAGCACCCACAGCCACACTGAACGGACTGATGCTGGACGCTACACCAATCGCGGAACACTTCATCCCGATGGATAGCCTCTACAGCTACGCCTGCATCGAGGTAGGCCTTGGACGCCATACCCTTGAGAACGGCAGCGGCACCTTTGTGGCCCACGTCTACGGACTGGAACACGACGAGAGCTATGCCTACAACCTCGGCCTAGACCACCACGTGGCGCTGTACATCGAGTGGCACGACACGGTGTGTCAAGGCGCGGACTATGAAGCGCCTTTCATCGGGCTGCCCCCCACGCTCACCCAAGAGACCGGCACCTTCCACTACACTCGCCACGAGGACTCCGAGGACACGCTCTGGGACTACAGCCTGACGCTCACCGTGTTGCCCTCCTATGAAACTGTCCTGTACGACACCTTGGAGCCCGGCGACACACTCCGCATTGCAGACACCGTCATTGCCGAGCTGGGCACCTACACCTTCCGCCTGACGACCACCCACGGGTGCGACTCGGCGCTGACGCTACACGTGGCCTCCTGCATGTCACCTCCCTGCGTAGACCTTAGCCGCCCCTTTATTGACTTCGACCACCCCGTGGTGACCTTCACCGACTGCACCGAGGGCAGCGTGGCCAGCCGCTGGCTTTTCAGCGACGGCAGCGTCTATACCGGCTCGCCCCTGCGACACCAGTTCCACCATCCGCTGCCCGACAGTCTTGAGGTGACGCTGCATACCTGCAACCAACGAGGCTGCTGCGCCGACACAACCTTCAGCCTCGGCACATGGGTGCTCAACGTGTGGTTCCCCAACGCCTTCACACCCGACGAGGACAGCAACAACCGCTTCGGCTGCGTCACCACCATGACCGTGGAGGATTACGAGCTCACCGTCTTCAACCGTCAGGGGCAGGCGGTATTCCACACCACCGACCCCGCGGCCATGTGGGACGGCACCTACAGCGGAAAGAAACTGCCGCAAGGCGCCTATGTCTACCATTGGACCCTGCGGGACAACTGCGACTACCGCGGAAGAGGAACAGGCATCATCACATTGATTAGATAGCCATGCGACGATTGCTGACTCTATTGGCCTTGATGTTTTCTCTGTCCTTGGCAGCGCAGAGTCCGTATGCGATGACCAACATGGCACGAGACTTCTGGGTGATGTTCCTACCTAATACGGGCGGCCATCACCAACTGCCTGTCGACTCGTGTACCCTTATCGTCACAGGCCCCGAAGATGCCGATATCTCCATCGCCACGCTCGACGACAGCGTAACCATCCACCTCACGGGCGGCGGGATGACGGAGTATCTTTGCGGCACTAACGCCGAGGTGAGAAGCAAGGCCTACCACGTCACCTCGACGGCCGACATCGCCCTTTATGCCCGCAACGCCGTCGACGGTAGCCACGACGTCGCCATGATTATCCCCACCCTCTGTCTGGGGACCAAATACATAGCGCAGTCGGCAGCGGCAGCCTCCGGTGACACCGAGATGCTGGGCATCATAGCCACCGAGGACAGCACCGTCGTCACCGTGCATCTGGTCAACCCCAACAGCATCCCCGTCGTGCCCGACGACATCGACGCACCGGAGAACGGCATGCTGGAGATACCGCTGCAGCGAGGCGAAGCCTACATCGTCGGCACCCGGATTCACCGCACCTACGGCGCCTTCTCTGGGATGGACATCACCTCCAACGGACGTCCCTTCGCCCTCTTCCAAGGCAACAGCGCAGCCCATGTGCCCGTGGGCGATGAGTACTCGGGCGGCCATCTCTACGAGCAGGCCGTCCCTTACAGCCAGTGGGGTCACGTGCATCTGACCGGCGGCATCGGCGAACCCGACCGCTGCTACTTCCTCATGACCTCGGCCGACAACAACAACCGCTGCTACTTCAACACCCAGACACCTCAACCGGGCGAGACCATGACACTCGACCGAGGACGTTCGTCGAACTACGTTCAGGAGACCCACCACTATGCCGCCGTGTCCAACTACACCACCGGCCGCATGGGCTTCACCATGCGGCTCGCCAGCTACGGCACCGGCGGCTATTGCGGAGGACCCTCGACAGTGATGCTGCCCTCGGTCGAGCATGGCGTGCAGGAGGCTTGGTTCACGGCACAACAGTTCGACCCCTACCAGGAGAACCACCTCATCATCTTCTGCGACACAGCCCTCATCCACGGCCTGCGGCTCGACGGCGTACCCGTCAACGACAGCAGCTGGCTGTCCTACCTGCGCGTGCAGCCCTACCGCACCACCGTCGGCATCGGCCAGCACCGCCTGGAAATCGACAGCGGCACCTTCGTGGCCTTCATCTACGGCCTGCGCTACGGCCTCGACAACAGCTTCGCCAACCCCGTGGGCATGGCCCTCGACCCCTATCCCCGCGACTCCCTCTACCGCACCGACACCACCTGTGCCTACAACGCCTACGGCTGGGGACCTTTCCAATGGGCCGACGGGGAACTGACCGATACCGGCACCTTTCATCTGGTGAAGAATGTGTACGCCCCCGACACCGTGTTCCGCTACTATCTGACTCTCACGGTGCTGCCCGCCTACCGCATTGAAGAGCGCTTCGCCTTGATTCCAGGCGAAACCGTCCTCGTCGGTGACACCACCCTTGCCACCCCAGGCACCTACATCTTCCACCACACGATGGCCAACGGTTGCGACTCGATGCAGACCGTGGTGCTTGACTACTGCACACCGCCGACACCCTGCGTCACCACCAGCCGCCCCTTCTTCGACTTCGACTATCCCGTGGTCACCTTCACCGACTGCACCGACGGCGACCATACGGCAACATGGCACTTCGGCGACGGCGAGATGCGCACCGGACATCAGGTGCGCCGCCAACTGCGACAACCCCTGCCCGACTCCTTGGAAGTACAGTTGACCTTATGTGACAACTCCGGATGCTGCGCCGACACCGTCTTCTCGCTGCCCACCGTGATGCGCTCCGTCTGGTTCCCCGACGTCTTCACGCCCGACGCCGACGAGAACAACCGCTTCGGCGTCGCCGCCACCGTCGAGGCGGCCTCCTACAGCCTCGAAATATACAACCGCCAAGGCCAGTTGCTATTCCGTACCGACAACCCCGCCGCCTCATGGGACGGCACCCGCGACGGCCGTCCCTGCCCACAGGGAGCCTACGTCTACCACTGGTCGCTCTCCGACCCCTACGACTTCCGTCAAAACGGCACCGGCACAGTCCTCCTCCTGCGCTAAAAAAGCATACTGTGTCTCTGATAGTTAACCGTTGTTCATTTACTTTTCTAAAAGAACAGTAAAAGAACAGCAAAAAAACACCAAAGGAAAAGGGACACCATTTCCATTTTTTTTGTATCTTTGCAGCCGTGAATTATTATTATAAATACAAATAAAACAATGAAACTTCGTACTTTAGTTATTGCAATGACCCTGATGGTGCTGGCGCCGAACGTGGCGCGGGCCGACGAGGGGATGTGGCTGCTGAGCCTGATTGGTAAGAATTACGACGACATGCGTCGTGCGGGCTTCCAGCTGACGCCAGAGGACATCTACAGCGTGAACCAGAACTGCCTGAAGGACGCCATCGTGGGTCTGGGCAACGCGGGCCAGCCCTTCTGGCATTTCTGCACAGGCGAGATCATCTCGTCGAAAGGTCTGGTGAGCACCAACCACCACTGCGGCTACGGCAAGCTGCAGGAGCACTCGACTGTGGAGCATGACTACCTGCGTGACGGCTTCTGGGCCTACACCATGGAGCAGGAGCTGCCCAACCCAGGGCTGACGGCGTCGATACTGGTGAGGATGGAGGACGTGACGGCGCAGGTGACGCAGAGCATCACCGACGACATGAGCGAGAGCGACCGTGCGACGGCCATCAAACGCGCCTGCAAAGAGATTGAGGAGAAGGCCGTGGAGGGCACCCAGTATGCCGCCCAGGTGAAGCCGATGTTCAACGGCAACCAGTTCTTCCTGTTTGTGCACATCATCTACCGCGACGTGCGCCTGGTAGGCGCCCCGCCGAGTTCGATGGGCAAGTTTGGCGGCGACACGGACAACTGGAGCTGGCCGCGCCACACGTGTGACTTCTCGATGTTCCGCATCTACACCGCTCCCGACGGGAGTCCGGCCGACTACTCGAAAGACAACGTGCCGCTGAAGCCGAAGCACCACCTGCCGGTGAGTGCCGGTGAGCTGAACGACGGCGATTTTGCCATGGTGATGGGCTTCCCTGGAACGACGAACCGTTTCCTGACCAGCTATGGTCTGGCCGAGACGATGGATGTGACCAACAAGCTGCGCTATGAGTTGCGCACAGTGAAAATCAACATACTGCGCGACGAGATGGCCGCCGACCAGGCCACCCGCATCAAATACGCTTCGAAATATGCCTCGTGCTCGAACTACTGGAAGTACAGCAACGAGCAGAACAAGGCGCTGCGCAACCTGAACACGATGGAGGTGAAGCAGCAGCTGGAGCAGGAGTACAGCGACTGGGCCCGTTTCCAGCGCAACCCGAAGTACAACGATGCTCTGGGACTTATACGTGAGGGTTATGCCGCCCGACGCAATGCACAGGAAGCCCAGATGTACCTGTATGAGGGCATCTTGGGCGGACCGGAGGCGGTGCTCTTCGCTGCCCAGATGGGACGCGCATTCAAGGCTCGCATCGAAGCCGCCCAGCCCGAGGCCAAGGGCCTGGTGCAGAAAGCCAAAGGTATGGTGAGCAAGAAGGCCGAGGTGGACCTCGGCGCCTACCGTACACGCATAGCCGCTTTCTACAAGGACTATGACGAGCAGGTCGATCGTCGTCTGTCAGCCGCCTTGTTCGGCTACGTGTACGCCCACATTGCTGCCGACCAGTGCCCGCAATTCCTGCTGAAAGCACAGAAGAAGTATAAAGGCGACTGGACAAAATATGTGGACGACCTGTACAAGAAGAGTCTCTTCGCCAACCAGGAGTCGCTAGCCAAATTCATGGAGAAGCCCAGTGCCAAGCAGCTGGATGACGACCCGCTGGTGAAGGTGGGCAACGAGGTGTTGGACCAGTATATAGCACTGAGCGGATCGGTGCCGCGTCAGACGGGCGAGAACCTGCAGCGAGGCATCCGCAGCTTCACCGACGGCATACTGCAGATCAACGACGGTAAGAAACTGATGGCTCCCGACGCCAACTCGACCATTCGTCTCACCTATGGCAACGTGATGAGCTACGAGCCCAAGGACGGTGTGAGCTACCACTACTACACCACGATGGACGGCGTCATCCAGAAAGAGGATCCCGAGAACGCCGAGTTCAACGTGCCCGAACGCCTGAAGAAACTCTATAAGGAAAAGAACTTCGGCTCCTATGCCAACCGCAAGGGAGAGATGCCGGCCTGCTTCATCACGAACAACGACATCACGGGCGGCAACAGCGGCTCGCCTGTCATCAACGGCAAGGGCGTCCTGATCGGTCTGGCCTTCGACGGCAACAGCGAAGCCATGAGCGGCGACATCGACTTCGAGGAGAACCTGCAGCGCTGCATCTGCCTCGACAGCCGCTACATGCTTTGGGTTATCGACGTATATGCCGGTGCGAAGAACCTCATCGCCGAGATGGATATCGTCAGATGAACTGTGAGTTTTAAGCTGTGAGTTTTAAGTGGGCTAACGCCGACCTGCGTAGCCACTTAAAACTTACAGCTCACAGCTTAAAACTGAACAATAATGAAACAGATACAGCGACAGCAACTGCAGCAGAAACTATCGCCTCAGCAGATACAGCTGATGCGGCTGTTGCAGTTGCCTGTCACTGACCTGGAACAGGCCATCAAGGAGGAGGTGGAGAAGAACCCCCTGCTGGAGGCCACGATGCCCGAGGAACAGCCGCTGCCGGAAACGGACAACACGGCCTCGGACTGGGATGTGTCGGACGACGAGGAGTTCGACTACGACTACCGCGAGCATTTGGAACGCGACCCCAACACGGTGCACCGCGAGTTTATGGTGAGCGACCCGCTGTCGGCTACCGAACGGCTGCTCGGGCAGTTGTCGCTGAGGCCGCTGACGGAACGCCAGCTGACGATAGCCACCGAGATAGTGGGCACTCTCGACGACGCCGGCTATCTGAGCCGTGATCTGGCGCTGGTGAGCAACGACCTGGCTTTCCGCCAAGGGATTGAGGCCAGCGAGCAGGAGATGGAAGAAGGGCTCCGCATCGTGCAGAGCCTCGAACCGGCCGGCATCGGGGCCCGCAACCTGCGCGAATGCCTGCTGTTGCAGTTGGAGCGGATGGACAGCTCGAAGCCCGAAGTGGCGACAGCGACGGCCATCGTACGCGACCACTTCGACACCTTTGCCGGCCACCGCTACGAATACATCTGCTCGGCTCTCGCCATCGACGAAAGGCAGTTGGAGGCGGCCACCGACACCATACGCCACCTCAACCCCAAACCAGGCGGTTCGACAGACGCCGATACCGATACCGCCACAGCCATCATTCCCGACATAGTGCTCACTCAGCATGACGGGCAGTTGCAGTTTCACCTCAACGACAGCCACCTGCCGCAACTCAGCATCGACGAATACTACGCCAACATGCTGCATGAGCTGGAGACCCAGAAGGGCGACCGCACCACAATCCAGTTTCTTCGTACCAAACAAGCCGACGCACAAGGATTCATCGACATGCTGCAGATGCGTCACGATACCATCGTCCGCGTCATGCGCTACATCATCAAACACCAGCGGCAGTTCCTGCTTAGCGGCAATCCCGACCTGATGGTGCCGTTGCGCCAACGCGAGGTGGCAGAAGCTACGGGTCTGGACATCAGCACCGTGTCGCGTATGGCCAACAGCAAGTACATACAGACAGACTTCGGCACCATTCCGTTGAAGGAATGCTTCTCAAAAGGAATGGCCACCGAAGATGGCGACGAGGTAGCCATCGAGACCATCAAGCAACGCCTGTCGGAGGTGATTGCCCAAGAGGACAAGCGGGCTCCGCTGTCGGACGACGCACTGGCCAAGATACTCAACGGCCAGGGGCTCCCGTTGGCACGTCGCACCGTGGCCAAGTACCGCGAGCAGCTGGGCATACCGGTGGCACGTCTGCGTCGGCTCATCGTGCTGCTGCTCCTGCTGACGAGCACCCTCGGTATGTCGGCACAGACCTCCTATTACGACTCCATCATCTCGATACGTCTTGAGGCCGCCAAACGGCAAGCAAGACCAGCCAGCCACCCCGGTCAGACCAGCAGGGCCGGTCAGGCAAGTAAAGCCAGCAAGGCCAGCCTGGCAGAAGCGACTGCCAAAGAGCCGGCGGTCATCCCCGACGCCTCCATCGTGCCGATGTGGTACGATGCATTCCCGCACAACCGGGTGAATCCCCTAGGTCGCACCCGGGTAGACATGCTGCCCGATGAGATCAACTTGATGCTTGCGCGCGACAGTGCCGACTTCTGCTTCCCTGTCAAGGGGGTGAAAAGCAGTCCCTACGGATGGCGTTGGCACCGAGGCCATCATGGTGTCGACATCGCCCTGCATACCGGCGAGCCCATTCATGCCGCCTTTGGCGGCACGGTCCGCATAGCCTCCCGTATGGGTGGCTACGGCAACTGCGTCGTCGTGCGCCACGCCAACGGGTTGGAGACCCTGTATGGACACCTGTCGAAAATCCATGTACACGCCAACCAACAGATTGCCGCCGGCGAGGTAATAGGCCTTGGGGGAAGTACCGGAAACTCCACCGGTCCGCACTTGCACTTCGAATGCCGTTTCCTCTACCAGACCTTCGACCCCGAGTGGATTCTCGATTTCAAAAGCCACAGCCTCCGCACACGCCGTCTGCATCTGGACAAGAGCTATTTCGGCATCCGCCAGCCCCGCAAAGGCGAGAGCCTCGACTACAAGGCCGACGGGAGCATCATCCGCGAAGGGAAGAAACGTCCCAAAAACCAACCCACAATCATCAACCCGAACGACTTTTAAAAATTCATGAAAAAGACCAACCTCTCTGATTTCGACAACAAGACCGTACCTAACGGCAAAGGCTATAGAATAGGCGTCGTCGCCGCCGAATGGAATCCCGAAGTCACTGATGCCATGTGCAAAGGAGCCGTCGACACCTTGCGAGAGCATGGTGTATTGAAGAAAGACATCACGGTGCTCCGGGTTCCCGGCACCTTCGAGCTGACCACTGCTGCCGACCTGCTGCTGTCACGCACCCAGATTGACGCAGTCATCTGCATCGGCTGTGTCATCCAGGGCGAAACCCGCCACTTCGAGTTCATCTGCCAGGCTGTCTCGCAAGGGCTCACCAATGTAGCCGTCAAACATAGCCGTCCTGTAATCTTCAGCGTGCTCACATGCGACACCATGCAACAGGCACTTGACCGCGCCGGTGGACGTCATGGAAACAAGGGGGTCGAAGGCGCCGTCACCGCTCTCAAGATGATACACCTCGACCGTAACATAGAATACGAACTGCCTTTCTGATGCGAGTAGTATTCTTTGGCACCCCCGATTTCGCCGTCGAAAGTCTTGACGCCATCATACAGTCGCGCCATGAGGTAGTCTCTGTCGTCACGGTGCCCGACCGGCAGGCAGGACGGGGGCAGAAAGTAGTCTATAGCGCCGTCAAACAATACGCGCTCGACCACCAGCTGCCCCTGCTTCAACCCGAGAAGCTACGCGACGAAGACTTCCTGGCCGACTTGCGGGCCTGTCAAGCCGACTGCTTCGTGGTCGTCGCCTTCCGCATGTTGCCCGAGGTGGTGTGGAATATGCCTCCACACGGCACCTTCAACCTGCACGCCTCTCTGCTCCCCCGCTACCGTGGTGCGGCTCCCATCAACTGGGCTATCATCAACGGCGAAACAGAGACCGGCGTCACCACATTCCTCCTCAACCACCGCATCGACGAAGGCTCTATCCTGTTACAGGAACACACTCCCATCAGTCCCGACGACGACGCAGGCTCACTACACGACCGACTGGCGGCGATGGGTCGGTCACTCGTGGTGCGCACCCTCGACGGGCTGGCCGACGGTTCCCTCATTCCCCAA
Source organism: uncultured Bacteroidales bacterium (assembly GCA_946406015.1). Taxonomy (GTDB): domain Bacteria; phylum Bacteroidota; class Bacteroidia; order Bacteroidales; family P3; genus Colimorpha. The sequence goes on from CAMJJD010000034.1 coordinate 13,772, forward strand.
CCACAACGAGGAGAGTCCTGTCCCGCACCCAAAATCTTCAAAGATGACTGCCGCATCGACTTCACCCGTCCCGGTCAGCAGGTAGTCGACTTCATCCGGGGCTTGTCTCCCTACCCCGCTGCCACCATGACCCTCCGCTCACCCAAAGGCGACGAGGTCTCCTTCAAAGTTTTCGATGCACGCTTCCAAAACGACTCTACAGCAATAGAAAAGAGGCTGTTTTGTGATGGGAAAAAAGTGCTAAAAATCGGTGTAGCAGACGGATTTGTAGAGATTTTAAGTCTCCAAATGGCTGGAAAAAAGAAAAATAGCATCGAAGAATTTCTTCGAGGGAACAATGTAATCAATTGGTTATTAGCGTGATTGAAATAAACAAGCAATAAATGTGAAAAAAATGTGAAAAAAAATTTGGTTCACATAAAAAAAATTTCATACATTTGCAGCGAGAAATAAATCAGTCAATTAATAACCTTTTAAACAAACATCATTATGAACAAAACCGAACTTGTTAACGCCATGGCCGCCAAAACCGGCATGACCAAAGTGGCTGCCAAAGCCGCAATGAACGCTTGCTTCGCCGCCATCGCCGAGCAGCTGAACAAAGGCGAGAAAGTGACCCTTATCGGCTTCGGCACCTTCAGTGTCGTCGAGCGTAAGGCCCGCACCGCCAAGAACCCGCAGACCGGCAAGCCCGTCAAGGTGCCCGCCAAGAAGGTCGCCAAGTTCAAAGCTGGCAGCAACCTCATCGCCAAGAAGAAAACCGCCAAGAAGAAATAAGGTTTTCCTTTACAACTAAAAAGAGAGAGCGGAGCCGTAAGGTTCCGCTCTCTTTTTCTCCTCTGGCATAACACACCGTCATGCACTTCAATTAACGCCAGGCCCATGGCCTTCAGTCACTGGGGGCCGGTTCAAAGAAGCGAGATTCGAAATTGAGCAGATAGACACGCTCGGTGGCTCGTGTAAAAGCAGTGTACAACCATCTCAACCAGTCGCGGTCGAGTGGCTGGTCGGGAGGCAGGAAGCCTTGGTCGATGATAACCGTGCGCCACTGTCCGCCCTGTGTCTTATGGCAGGTAAGTGCATAGGAGAACTTGACCTGCAAAGCATTATAATAAGGGTTTTGCCGCAGCTCGCGCAGCCGGTCAGCCTTGTGCGGCAAGTCGGCATAGTCCTCCATCACCGCCGTATACAGACGCTCCTGTTCGCCACCGGTGAGCGACGGCGACTCGCTGTAGAGCGTCGACAGCAACAATTTACAGTCGCGAGGCTGCTCATCAGGATAATCAACAAAACGTACCGTGGCGTCGGCAAAACGGAATCCGTATAAATCCTGCACATTGCGCACGCTGAGCACCTCCACAATGTCGCCATTGGCGATAAAACCAATGGTACTTTCACTGTCGAGCCAATAATAGTTGTTCTTCACCACCATCAGATAGTCGCCGGCATTGACCTCCTCCTCGCGGAAGAGAACGCTGTTACGCACCCCCTGGTTGAAGAGGTTGGCCCGCTTGTTGCTGCGCGTGATGACCACCACCTCGTCGAGCGCGTACGTGCCATACTCGCGGAAGAGAGTCTCCAAGAGATCCTCGCCAACGAGCCGGACCACGTCGGAGGCCTGCCGAAACAAGGGCAGACAGGCTTCCTCTCCGCTCGCCAACTCTGCAATCTGGCTCCGCAAGGCAGTGGCATTGGACAGTATGCCGGACAAGCGCTGCTGACGCACCACCTCAGTAAGCTCACCACAGGTGACGTTCAGCCCGAACGAAGCTTGCAGAAAGCGCTCGTCCAGGGCAGGGCTTTCGCTCTGTCCGACGGGTGGCAGCTGGGCAGTGTCGCCTATGAGCATCAGGCGGCAGTGGGTTCCATCATAAACGAAATCCACAAGATCCTCCAACAAACTCTGCCGAGTACTGGCAGGTTCCATGCCAATCATAGAGGCCTCGTCCACGATGAAAAGCGTATGCGAGTACTTATTAACGGCCCGAACCGTACGCACAGCCCCCGAGGCGTCGGTAGCCGTCATGTAGATTTTCTTGTGAATGGTATAAGCCGGACGATGGGCATAACCACTGATAACCTTGGCGGCACGTCCCGTCGGCGCCAGCAGCACACAATTGACGCGCACCTGCGGCAGGGTCTGTATAAGTGCCGATACCAGTGATGTCTTGCCCGTGCCGGCATAGCCACGCAACAAGAACGCCGACCGCGAGTCGCTGTCGAACAGAAAGCGTGACATAGCAACACACACTTCCCGCTGCCCCTCGGTTGGAGTATGCGGGAAGTGCGATAGTATAAGTCTAGTGACAGTCTGCTCTACACCCGGGGCAGCCACGACTTACTGCTGGTCAGCGGTGGGAGCGGGCGCAGTCACGGGACTGGCAGCCTGCACAGGGCTGGCTTCGCCGGTGGTCGTCACCTCGGTGTTGATACCGTTGTCGGCATGGTGTTTCGGGATAGAAATCGTGGCGGCGAGGCAGAGCACCACCAGGATGGCGGCGAGCCACCATGTGGCCTTCTCGATAAAGTCGGCCGACTGGCGGGCACCCAACACCTGCGTGGGAGCAGAGAAATTGGCAGCCAGACCACCACCTTTCGAGTTCTGCACAAGGACCACAAGTGCTAACAGCACGCAAACAACGAGAATCAGAATGACAATAAAGGTGTACATTTTCTACTTATGTTATATTATTTATTATTCATTAATGCGTTCAAACGCTCAATTCGGGGTGCAAAAATACTACTTTTTTCGGGATTACGCGCCAATAAATTCTCATAAATCGCCAACGCCTTGTCGTACTTACCTTGCTTTTCTAATATAACAGCAAGTGTCTCAGTACCTAACGAAGCATCCGCCACAAGGCTTTTTTTATCCTTGGTCTCAGCAGGCAGAGGTTCGCCCGATGGAGTTTCCTCGCCCTCGGAGGTGGCAATCTGAAGAAAATTCGACAGAATGACACTCTTCGGGGCCGTTTTAAACGACACTTCTTGGAAGGTGTTGATTTCGTTGAGGATATCGAAATTCTGCACTTCGGGAGCCTTCTGTTTGACATTAGCCAGCATCGCATTGAGCCCCTGCGCATTGCACATTGACAAGGCCACAGCACGGCGTTGGCTGTCGGTATCGAATCCGAAGGCATGGTCGGCCTGCAACGCAAGAACTGCAACCACCGAAGAATAGGGATACTTAGCCATCATGGCCCGCAACCATCCACGGTCCTGCGAAGTGTAGCCTTCGCTGTGTGACACTCGCTCGTTGAATCCTTTCTTGTCCATTTGGGTATCTTATTTACACCAATTTAACATCTTTTCACATCGAAATTTGGATTTGCAAAGGTACAAATTATTTTTCAATTGGGAGAAAAAGAATTTATTTTATATTATATCCAGACTCAATATCAGCCACTTGTATAAAAATAATATTACAAAGCATGAAATTTTTATTGCCGTATCGAAAAAATTATGTACTTTTGCACTTCCAAATTTGGCGGGAAAAACGCCCTGAAAACACGTTAATAGAAACAAATAAAGCAACATACTATGAAGAGAACATTCCAACCCTCGACGAGAAAAAGAGTCAACAAGCACGGTTTCCGCAAGAGAATGTCTACCGCCAACGGTAGAAAAGTGCTGGCTGCCCGCCGTCGCAAAGGCCGCAAGAGACTGACCGTCTCCGACGAGCGTTAAGATGTAACGGCATCGCTGAACAAAAGAAGTACCGGAAGATACTTCTTTTTTTTATACCCAAACAACCGCTATGAGTCGCAGGAATAAACAATTGCCCTTACTTGAGCAGGTAGAGATAACCGATGCCGGCGCCGAAGGCATGTCCGTGGCACGCGTCGATGGGCTGGTTGTCTTCGTACCTTTCGTCGTCCCCGGCGACGTGGTCGACATTCAATTATACAAGAAAAAACGGAGCTATGCTGAAGGGCGCGCAGTGCACTTCCACCGTCTCTCGCCGCTGCGCGTAGAACCCAGGTGCTCCCACTTTGGAGTGTGCGGAGGATGCAAATGGCAGAATATGAACTACGAAGCACAGCTCGACGCCAAGCAGCGGCAGGTGCGTGACAATTTGGAGCGGCTGGGGCATGTCGACTGCTCGGGCATGCGCCCCATCTGTGGCTCTGACCGCATATTCGAATATCGCAACAAACTGGAGTTCACCTTCTCCAGCAAGCGGTGGCTGCAGCCTGACGAAGAACGCCGGGATGACGACCCCGGCGACGTAGGCTTCCATGTGCCGCAAGTGTTCGACAAAGTGTTGCCCGTCCAATGGTGCCATCTGCAGCCCGAGCCGTCCAACGCCATCCGCAATTTCCTGCGCAACTACGCGCTCGAGCACGGCATACCCTTCTACGATATCCGCAACCACACCGGGTTTCTGCGTAATGTCATCATCCGCAACACCTCCACCGGCGAATGGATGGTCGTCCTCATTGTCGCCGAAGACAAGCCCGAATGGCTCCTTCCCATGCTTGAAGAGCTCAACATACACTTCCCTGAATTATCGTCGACGAGCCACCACCCCATCACTTCGTTGATGTACATGGTCAACAACAAACTCAACGACTCCTATTCCGACCTCGAGCCACGCCTCTACAGCGGGCAGGACTACATCACCGAACAGATGCCACGCTACAACGGCGGCGCACCTCTCCGATTCAGGATCAACCCCAAGTCGTTCTACCAGACCAATTCCGAGCAAGCCTTCAAACTGTACAGCTATGTGGCCGAGTTTGCCGACCTCCAGGGCGACGAAACCGTCTACGACCTATATACCGGCACCGGCACCATCGCACAGTTTGTCGCCGGCATGTGCCGAAAAGTTGTAGGCATAGAATACATCGAGGAGGCCATTGCCGACGCCCGCCTCAACGCCGCCGCCAACGGTTTCAGCAACTGCACCTTCTATGCCGGCGACATGGCGAATGTGCTTGACGACGCTTTCGTCACTGCCAACGGCAAGCCCGACGTCATCATCACCGACCCCCCGCGGGCAGGCATGCACAACAAAGTTGTGGAACAGCTTCTCCGCATTGGAGCGCGTAAGATTGTATACGTCAGCTGCAACCCCGCCACCCAGGCGCGCGACCTGATGCTTCTGTCCGACCGCTACGACGTGCGTCGCATCCAACCCGTCGACATGTTCCCCCACACCCAACATGTGGAGAATGTCGCCGAACTCGTCCGCCGCGACTGAGCAGACACAGGCACATCGCACACAGTGTAATTCCGTAAGTTCCCGGAAACACTTCGCGACAACAACACCTCAACTCCGGGGGTGGTCCGACTGCAGTTGGACCACCCCCGGAGTTGAATCGTATTTGCAGACGGTCGCGACGCTGTAAAAAGAGACAAAAAAGAAGGATTTTTAAAAAATTGTCCAACAATTAAAAAAAAAGTCTTATCTTTGCATATTGTTCTCAAAGCCCCCAATAGGTGTTTTTTGAGTGCAACAACCTAAAAGATAAGAACATATTAATATTGTAATAAATAATAATAAAATACATAAACATGATGAAAAAAGCATTATTGAGTCTGTTATTGGCCTTTGTATGTCTGCCGACAGTCTTTGCCCAGGGCACCGTGGGATATGCGCTGAAAATTGACAGTGCATCGTCGTGCACCAGCTACACATGGCCGCGCAACAACCAACAGTACACCAATGACACCGTGGTGACCTACGCAACTTCCGACACTACCTTTGTGCTCTATTTCACGAAGATGGACTCGTATGTCGACACCGCCAACGCCATCGCACTTACTGGCGACTGCAGCGTCAACTGGAACGGTAAAGTGTGGAACGAGATGGGCTCGTTCCTCGACACACTGACCGCCGTCAGCGGCTGCGACAGCGTCGTGAAGATTTCGGTGAGCCTGGCCAGCATCGACTCCGTGAAGAACGTCACCGTCTGCGGCAGCTACACCGCTCCTTGGGGTGCCACCTATACTGAAAGCCGCGTGATCGACACCACCATCACCACTAGCGAGTGCACCTACCACAACATTATCACGCTGACTGTCAACCCGCAGTATACCAACCTCCCCGTTGTCGAGGTCACTGCCGGCTGCAGCTACCAATGGGGCAACCTGATTTTGACCGACACCAATATCCACACAATAAGCTACAAGACCGCTGTGGGCAACTGCGACAGCGTGATGCGTTTGCGCGTGTCTGCCTTCACCGGTCAGCAGTACGACACGGTTCCTGTGGTGGCCTGTGACGCCTACAAGCCCAACTGGCGCGACAGCATCTTCTCCAGCGGCATTTACGTGCACGACAGCATCTATGGCACCTACCTTGCCGCTGGCGGCACGCAGCCCTGCACCCACCACGACGCCATTGACGTCACCATCGTGGCCAGCGTGAGCGACAGCAATGTGGCTCCCACCCTCATCACTGCTGGCTGCAGCTATCGCTGGAACAACGAGACCATCACCGACACCAATGTGCACCATCACCTCTATACCAGCGTCATCGGTGGATGCGACAGCATGGCTGCCATCAAGGTCTCTTACACCAATAATGAGTACGACACCACCTTTGCCCAGCACTGCGGCGACGTCTACAACTGGAAGACCAGCTGTCCCTCGCTGCCTCTGCCCGGTGCAGCCACCCTTTACAGATACTACAACGACACCACCGTCACCGTCACCATTGCCGACACCGTCAGCGGCTGCACCTCTAACTACACGCTCGTGCTGAACTTCTTCACCAAGAGCGATACCGTGGATCAGTACTACTGCGGCAATTCCTATAACTACACCTTCAAGCGCTACAACACCACTACCGGCCAGTGGCAGAACACCACCACCACCTTCACCACCGGTGGCTACCACAGCGTCAGCGCAGAGGGCGACACCCTGTTCGCCATCGCTGGCGGTACCAACTGCAAAACCTACCGCACCCTCAACCTGAACCTCAACCTTCCCGAGCAGCGCTACCGTGCCGACGACATCGACACCGCCGTCTGCGAGAAGTTCCGCTTCAAAGCCGACCAGCGCTACGGCCGTTGGCTGACCCTCGAGCCCGCCTCGAACCAGAGCGGCGTGGTCGTCTTCGACACCACCATGTCTCATGAAGAGCACCACTCCTCCAACACCGCCCGCTGCTACGACTCCCTCGTCCATGTGCACGTGGTCATCAACCGTAACAGCTTCATCGAGCGTACCGCCACCCAGTGCGACAGCTATGTGTGGGAAGAGTTCGACGGCAAGACATATACCGAGAGCGGCACCTACCGCGACACCCTCGACGAGCGCACCGCTGAAGGCTGCCTCCAGATTGGCCGTCTCCGTCTGACCATCAACAAGACCCCGGTCATCAACGTCATCGGCGAGTGGACGCTCGAGCCCGGCCAGAGCACCGTGCTGAAGGCCGTCCCCTCGGAGGAGAGCGACCCCATCAGCAGCTACAAGTGGTATATCGGCAGCACCGTCCGCTCCACTACCGACAGTCTCGTACTTGAGAATGTCACCAGCAATACCGACATCCGCCTGGAGTCGAAGAGCAACAAGAACTGCACCGCCACCAACTGGATTACCGTCACCGCCACTGTGGGCATCGACGAGGTCGAGACGCTGCATGTCAATATCTACCCCAACCCTGCCAGCCGCTACCTCAACATCGAGAGTGCCGAGGCCATGGCCGATGTGGTACTCTTCAACGCCGTGGGCCAGCAGGTCGTCAGCCGCCAGATTAACGGCAACGAGGTCCGGCTCGACCTTGGCAACCTGGCCACTGGCACCTACACCCTCCGCGTCAATGGCGCCGACGGCAGTCTGACGACTCGCAAAATCATCGTCAACAAGTAATAATGAATAATCTTTTTCATGGTAAGGGCGTCTGGCACTCCGGTGTCGGACGCTTTTTTGCAGGTGCCGCCCTGCTGACGTTGACCCTTACAGGTTGCCGACACGACAAACCCGTACAGTTCTATGGGCAGGCGCAGGGTACCTACTACAGCGTACAATACCTCGACCCCGGCCAGCGCAACCTGCAGCCACAGGTCGACTCTCTCCTGCAGGCCTTCGACCTATCAGCATCCCTCTGGGTCGACAGCTCGCTCCTGCGACGTCTCAACGCAGGCCTCACCGACAGTCTCGACGACGTGCTGCTCTTCTTGCTGGACCACTCGCTCCGCATCAGCGAATACACTGGCGGCGCATTCGACCCGCGAGTGGGACGTATCGTGCAGACATGGGGCTTCAGTTTCAAGCAACGCCAACAACCCGACAGCGCCATGCTAGCCGGCCTGCTGCGGGCCGCCCGTGGCACCGTCGGATTCTCAGGCCACCGCTACCTCCGCCAATTCAACGACACAGAGCTTGACTTCAACGCCATTGCCCAGGGCTACGCCTCCGACCTCGTCGGACAGATGCTCGAACACTACGGCATCACCAGCTACCTCGTCGACATCGGAGGCGAGGTGGTCGCCCACGGCACAAAAGCCGACGGGCAGCCCTGGCGCGTGGGCATCGAACGGCCCGCGGCCGACTCGCTCAGCACCCCGGAAGTGCAGGCAGCCATCGAACTGCGCGATGCCTCGGTGGTCACTTCGGGCAGCTACCGTAAATACTACGAGCGCGACGGCGTACGCTACTCCCACACCATCGACCCCACCACCGGCCGCCCCGTGCAGCACTCGCTGCTCAGCGTTTCGGTGGTCGAACACGAGAGCTGGCTGGCCGACGCCATGGCCACGGCCTACATGGTCATGGGACTCGACAGCGCCCGTGCCTTTATCGCCGACCATCCTGACGAACCGGGCACCCAGGCTGTCTACTTCATCTACGACGACCAAGGCGAACTGAAGACCTACGCCACCCCTGGATTTGAGAAACTAACAATAAAGAAATAGCATGAAATCAATGACCGGATACGCCAAGGTGCAGTGCACCCTGGGCGACAAGAAACTGAACATCGAAATCAAGACCCTCAACAGCAAGCAGCTCGACCTCATCGTCAAGATGCCGTCGCTGCTGCGCTCACGCGAGCTGGAGGTGCGCGCCCTGCTTTCCGCCCTCGAACGCGGCAAGGTGGAATGCACCGTCAGCGAAGAGACCGCCGGCAGCGAGGTAAGCCTCAACGAGGAGTTGCTGGAGGCCCGCTACACAGCGCTGCGGCAGGTGGCCGACCGGCTGGGAGCCGGCACCGACGAACTGCTGGGACGCCTGTCCACCATGGCCGACCTGTGGAATAGCACTGCCGACGGTGAACTCAGCGACGAAGACTGGCAACGCTTCGCCACGGCACTCCAAGAGGCCATCCGGCAGACCGACGCCTTCCGCAGCCACGAGGGCGATGTGATGGAGAAGGACTTCCACATCCATGTGGACCGCATAGAAGAGATGCTGCATCAGATACCTGCCTACGAATCCGAACGCATCGACACGGCCAAGGACCGCATACGGCGCTGGATGGCCGAGGCCGACATAAAGAATGTCGACGAGAACCGCTTCGAACAGGAGCTCATCTATTACCTTGAGAAACTCGACATCACGGAGGAGAAAGTGCGCCTGCAGAAGCACATCGACTACTTCCGCCAGACGATGGCCGAGGAACCGTCCTGTGGTAAGAAGCTGGGCTTTGTGGCGCAGGAGATGGGGCGCGAAATCAACACCACCGGTTCCAAGGCCAACCACGTGGAGATACAGCGCCTGGTGGTGGTGATGAAAGACGAGCTGGAGAAGATAAAAGAGCAGCTGGGGAATGTGCTTTAGAATTAAGAATTAAGAATTAAGAATTAAGAATTAAGAATTGAGAATTGAGAATTAAGAATTAAGAATTAAGAATTAAGAATTGAGAATTAAGAATT
>CAMJJD010000035.1 GCA_946406015.1 uncultured Bacteroidales bacterium
CGGCATAGCGCTCGAGCTCGCCGGTGACCAGGTTGCGGACGATGATGCCGCGGGCACGGGGCTTGCCGTCCTTGTCGGGAACGACCACGAGGTCCATCATCTCGTGGCGCTCGTGCAGGACGACGGTGCCGCGGGCGATCTCGCGACTCAGTGCGCCGTAGGCACCGAGCAGCAGCTGCTGACCCGTCTGGCCGCGGGCATAGAATGTTCTTGAGACCTGCGCGCCGCCGAAGGAGCGGTTGTCGAGCAGGCCGCTATAGTCGCGGGCGAAGGGCACGCCCTGCGCCACACACTGGTCGATGATGTCGCCGCTCACCTCGGCCAAGCGGTAGACGTTGGCCTCGCGGGCGCGGTAGTCGCCACCCTTGATGGTGTCCTTGAACAGGCGCTCCACGCTGTCGCCGTCGTTCTGATAGTTCTTGGCGGCATTGATGCCGCCCTGGGCGGCGATGCTGTGGGCGCGACGCGGCGAGTCCTGGATGCAGAAGATGTCCACATGGAATCCCAGGGCGCCGAGCGAGGCGGCCGCCGAGGCACCGGCCAGGCCCGTGCCGACCACGATGATGTCGAGTTTCCGCTTGTTGGCGGGGTTCACCAGCTTCTGGCTGGCTTTGTAATTGGTCCATTTCTGAGAGAGCGGACCTTCGGGTATCTTGGAGTCTAATTTCATGTTCTCTGTATATCTTTATTATTTCTCCTGCTCGCTTCGCTCGCGAAATCTATAAATCCAATAAATTATTTCCTTTTGTTGGATTTATGGATTTCTGCCGCGCAGCGGCTAGGAGCATATTGTTTATAGACCTAAAAAGACCAGTATCGGCACGGCGGCGAACATCAGCACCACTAGCCAGGTGTATATCTTGCCGAGCACCTCGATGATGTTGTTGTACTTGTAGTTGTTCAAGCCAAGCGTCTGGAAGGCCGACGGGAAGGCATGGCGCAGGTGCATGAAGATGACGAAGAAGAAGAAAAGGTAGCCCAGCACAATGTGCAGGTGCGAGAACTTCTCGCGGGCCATGTAGTAGAAGTCGGGCTCGGGGTCGTTCTCGGGCATGGCGCGCCGCAGGGTCTGCCGCTCGTCGTAGGTGAGGTGGCGTATCCACTGCATATCCTGCGTGATGTTGCCCTCCTGCTGCGCACGCTGCACGATGTTCATCACCTCCAGCTTGTCGCGCAGGCCGGCGATGTACTGCGCCGTACCGGCCGAGTCGTCGTTGGCGGCGGTGAACATAGAGGCCTCCTGCTCCAGCTCGTCGACCAGCTGCTCGGGCGTCATGTCCCATTGCTGGGCCATCTGCACGAAGCCCATCATCTCGGGATCCTGCAGCTTCTCCACCTTCACCATGTACTCGCCCTTCACCCAGCCCAGCTTGACGAAGTAGAAGTCGCAGAAGTGGATGATCAGGCACACGAAGATGAGGATGCCGGTCCACACCATCAGCTTCGAGGTGCTGTGGGTCTTGCTCTTCTGAGCCTGATGGTAGCGCACGGGACGCGCCAGACGGTTGGTCAGCGCCAGCCAGAGGGTGAGCAGGATATGCAGTGCAATGGCACCGATAAGTGCAATTTCAAACACTTTGACAATCCAATTGGTGCCCATGAAGTGGCAGAAAGCCGAGTACCAGGCGCCTTCGTCGTGGCGCAGGATGAAGAGGTTGGCTGTAGCGTGAAACAACAAGAAGACTAACAGGAAACCGCCCAACAGGGCCACCATTATCTTCTTGGTAATCGAATGTAGTTTTGGTAAGTTCATATTTAACAATATATTATATTATACCATAAAATAATTTAATGAAATGCAAAGATACGAAATAAAATGCAACCACACCAATAAAATATCACCCTACCCTATTCCCCACCCTGAAAAGAACCCTTTGGAGCCCCTCCTATAATCACCAGTATTTCATCTATTTAATTGCTGTTCTTTTACAAAAGCATAAGAACAGCAAAAGAACAATAGAGGAAATCACTAGAAAATAGGAGGTTACGGTTCTCCCTATTTCAAGGCTGTCCGTATTCCTTTTTTATTCGTATCTTTGCAGGGAACAACGAAATCGCTCGACAGATGGAACTAACTATACTTGTGTGTTTTGCACTTTACACGGCGTTGCTTTCCCTTGTCATGTGGCTCACGGGGCGCCGCGGTGCCAAGGGTAATGAGGCCTTCTTCCGCGCCGGCCGCCGCTCACCATGGCCGGTGGTGGCTTACGGCATGATTGGGGCGTCGCTCTCGGGCGTGACATTCATGTCGGTGCCTGGTGGCGTCTACAGCGGTGCGTGGACCTACATGCCGCTGGTGTTCGGCTATGTGCTCGGCTACGCTGTCATCGCGCTGGTGCTGCTGCCGCTCTACTACCGGCTCAACCTCACCTCCATCTACACCTACCTCGACCAACGCTTCGGCATGCGGAGCGAAAAGACGGGTGCCTTGTTCTTCATCCTCAGCCGCCTGCTGGGGTCGGCCTTGCGTATGTACCTCGTAGTCTTTGTGCTCTACGAGTTCGTCTTCCGCGCCTGGGGCATCCCTTTCTGGGTGCCGGCGGTGGTGTTTATCGCCATCATATTATTATATACCTTCCGCGGCGGCATCAAGACGGTGGTGTGGACCGACACACTGCAGACCACCTTCTTGCTGGTGGCCGCCGTCGCCACAGTGATTGCCATCCTCAACACTCTGGATATCAGCCTTGGCGAGTTGCTCCGTCTGTCGACTGACAAAGGTTACACGCGCATGTTTGAGACCGACCCAACAGCGCCCAAGTTCTGGGTGAAGCAGGTGGTGGCCGGCATGTTCATCACCATCACCATGACGGGCCTCGACCAAGACATGATGCAGAAGAACCTCACCTGCCGCTCGCTCCGCGACGCACAGAAGAACGTGATGACCTCCTCGCTCCTCTTCATCGTGGTGAACATCCTGTTCCTCTGCCTCGGTGCGGCCCTGCTAGCCTATGCCGCACAGACAGGCTTCGCCCTGCCGGTGAACGAAGCCGGCGCCGTGGTGCCCGACAAGATATTCCCGTCGGTGGCCTTCTCGCTGAGCGGCTTCACAGCCGTGTGCTTCGTGCTGGGCATGGTGGCGGCGGGCTACTCCAGTGCCGACGGCACCCTGACGGCCCTCACCACCACCTTCTGCTATGACTTCCTGCAGTTTGGAGACCGGAAGGCGGAAGGCGGAGTTGATACCATCACAAACAACAAACTTCGGACTCCGAACTCCGAACTCCGAACTAGAAGAATAGTCCATGTCGGCTTTGCGCTTCTCTACCTGCTGATCGTCGTGGCCTTCCGGCCGTTCCACCGCGAGTCACTCATCGACACGCTGTTCGACGTGGCGGGCTTCACCTACGGCCCTCTGCTGGGCCTCTACGCCTTCGGCCTCTTCACACGGCGGCAGGTGCGCGACCGCTGGGTGCCTGTGATTGCCGTCCTCTCGCCGGTGGCGTGCTACATACTTAAACTCAACAGCTTCCAATGGTTCGGCTACCACTTCGGATTCGAGATACTCCTCCTCAACGGCCTTGTCACCTTCTTCTTGCTTTGGCTGTCATCCATTCACACGTCAAAAGAAAGTGCCCATGAAGTATAAAAGTCTCTTCATCGCCGCTTTGTCGACATTATTGTTTACGGCGTGCCTGTGGGATCAGGCGGAATACCATGTCAGCGGTACCCTGTACGACAACCCGGAGAACTGCCAGCCCGTGCCTGATGCGACCCTGGTGTTCATGTCCAGTTACGAACGCCACCATCCCGTGGCCAGCGCCACCACCGACTCCAACGGCTATTTCGCCGTCACCTTTGCCCAGACGTCACCCATCTCCGGCTACTATCAAACCAAGCTTTCCATGAAAGAGCATAAGCTCACCATTTATTATAATGACACCATCATATTCAGCGAATATGATACCGATTACGACTGGCGCCATATTGACACTCTCTACATCAACAATCCAGAAGAATGAACGTCTTTGTCACCATACTAGGTTCGGGCGCTGCGTTGCCCATCGGCGCACGGCGCTGTGCGGCACAGGTGCTCAACATCGGAGGTTTCAAGGTGCTCATCGACTGCGCCGAAGCCACGCAGGACCGCATCCGTTACAACCACCTCAAGCTCCAGTCGCTCTCCACCATCATCATCTCGCACCTCCACGGCGATCACTTCTTTGGCCTGCCGGGCCTGCTCAGCACCATGCACCTCTGCGGACGCACGGAGCCCGTCTTCATCGCAGCCCCCAAAGGGGCCCGTGAGGTGATCGAGACCACCTTCGAGCTGACGGGCAACCATGTGGGCTTCCCCGTCGAATGGTATGAGATGGACTTCACCGAAGGAGAGCAACGCATCTTCGAGAACCCGCGCTGCACCATCGACGCCTTCCCGCTCGACCACTCGGTGCCCGACTACGGCTTCCGCATCACCGAGAAACCACGCTCGCCGCGCGAACCGCTCACCTACGCTTATTGCTGCGACACCGCCTACGACGAGCGGCTCGTGCCCCACATCGCCGGCGTCGACTTGCTTTGTCTGGAATGCACCTTTGCCAACGACATGGAGCAGTTGGCCTCCGAGCGCAAACACCTTACCGCCGGCCAAGCCGGACGACTGGCACGACTGGCCGGTGTCAAACAACTCCTGTTGACCCATATCAGCGCCCGCTACCGCGAAGACGAACCCCTCATCAGCCAATCGCACGAAGAGTTCGAAAATTGCCTCCTGGCGGCCGACAATATGCGCATAGAAATCAAGAAATAAGAATTGGAACGTCATAATTCTCCCCACACAAAACACTTGACAATCAATTCTTAATTCTTAATTCTTAATTCTTAATTCAAAAAAGTTTGTCCATATCGCGAAAAAGTAGTACTTTTGCACCCGTTTTTAAGCAATTTTGAATGTTGAAAGTTGAATTTTGAAGTCATTTTCATAATTCGAAATTCAAAATTAGACTGGAGAGATGCCGGAGTGGTCGATCGGGGCGGTCTCGAAAACCGTTGACCAGCTTGCTGGTCCCAGGGTTCGAATCCCTGTCTCTCCGCCAATACAAGAAGAGGGGGTCAAGCGATGCTTGACCCCCTCTTCTAATTGTTACCGTTTACAGTTTCGGTTCGTCAAAAGGAAACGCTATCTCTGTCTCGCCATTGTCGCGCCAGACGGTGAGGCTCACCTCCTTCATTCCGTCGAAGAGCGTTTTCCGCTCTTCAAGAGTGATCTCCTTCACATTACGGCCGTTCAGCGCAGTGATGCGGTCACCCTTACGAAGCCCCGCCTTCTCAGCATTGGAGTCCTTATAGAGACCGTTGACCACCCAGCAACCGAGGGTATGGTTTCGGTCAGTATAGGAGAAGCCTCGGACTGGACTTTCGAAAGGTTCGCCAAACTTCGCATTCGGCCGTAGGTAAAGCCGCTTGCCGGAAAGGTCTATCATCATATCGAAGCGATCCCAGAAGTCATTGCCAACAATACATATATACTCTCTATTAGAGAGAGCGCCACCTGTGTTGTTGCTGAACGATATAACGATATCGTTCAAAGTATAATCTCCCACCGAAGCGCTCTTTACCCTGATGTAACATCCGGACGATTCGCCACCGATACCGCCGACAGCGTAAGAGTAAGGCAGTTGCGGAGTGACGTCTTTCAGATTATATTGCTGAGCCACCATGCTTGTGAACTCAATTGAGCCACCGCTACCGAGGTCTATCAGCCCCTCTCCTTCTATGACTTCACCCTCGCCGACGGTGACGCTCAGCGGCACATAGATACGGTTGTTCTCGTAACGGATAGGAATGGAGGTATAGCCGCTGACGTCGCCCAGTTGGTTCCAGAGCCCCATCTGCTCCCTCTCATAATCTATCGCGATAACCTTGTCGCCCATATTGTCGATTCCCAGAATACCGTCGGCCTGGTCGCCCAAGATGGGTTTGAGCTGGATAATGGGAGACACCCTGCTTGTATACTTCTTGCCGGCAAAAGTGTAGGTCAGCTCGCCGATGATGATGCGTACCTTCTCCTGGGCATTTCCCGAACCACCCATACTCGCATGCCCGATTCTCGTGTACTGCAGATTGCTGTCTGCGACATAGGTACTGTCGACACAGGTGTAAGGGGAACCTGTATCAAACGCCAGGAGGGCTTTCTTCCCGTTAATATCCGACTTGACATAGAGATGGCTCAAGTAGACAACCTTCTCCATTTCCGGCTGCCCCATAAGAGAGGAGAAGTTGACGAATGCCAGCAGGGGAAAGAGTATCTTTTTCATATTAAAAAAACGGAACGGGAGTGATTATATTGTATAAAAACGATGAAGGGCGATCCGTACGGATTGCCCTTCTGTGTTGATGGTTGTCGTTTTCGAATGATTACTCGGCGGCAGCCTCACCTTCACCTTCGCCGCTGGTGGCGCTGGCGCGGGTGCTGAGGACATTGACCACCTCAGCGCTCTTGGGGTTGAGGATGGTGTAGTTCTCGCAGGCGATGTCCTGCACGCGGATACGCTGGTTGACATCGATGTTGGTGATGTCGAGGAGCACCTCGCTGGGCATGTTGGCGGGGAGGGCCTTCACGTTGAGGCGTTTCTGCTTGTAAGCCAGCTTGCCGCCCTTCATGACGCCCTTGCTGGTGCCAGTGGTGTGGACGGGGATGGACATCACGACGGGCTTGTCGTCGGTCAACTCATAGAAGTCGGCGTGATAGACAATCTCGGTCACGGGGTGGAAGTCGATGTCTTTCAGCATGGCCATGTGCTCAACACCGTTGATGGTGATTTTCTGGAAGCAGGGCTCGGGGTTGAACAGAATACGCTGGAAAGCCGTCTGGTCAACGCTGAACAGAATCTGCTCGCCTTTACCGTACATGACACAAGGCACTTTGGCGTCGCGACGCAGAGCCTTAGCATCCTTTTTCCCTACGTTCTCACGGAGAGAACCGCTCATTGATACTACTCTCATTGTTTTAATGTGTTAATTTGTTAATGTGTTAATTTGTTAATCTATTTGTCAATGTGTCATTTGCGCAAGCGACTAACGCATTTACGCATTCACACATTCACGCATTCAATTATTCGTTCATCCTCTTGATGACGCCCTTGTGGTGCAGAGTGGTCTCGTAGAGGTTGTCGAGGCTCTCGTAGTTCACCACACGGCGGATGGCTTCGGCCAGCAGCCAGTCGCAGCTAAGGACGTGGATTTTGTCGCTCGGACGCTTCAGGGGGATGGTGTCGGACACCACAAGCTCCTCCAGATCCGAGGCCTCCACCTTCTCAATGGCGTTGCCGCTGAGCACCGGGTGGGTAATCATGGCGCGCACACTCTTGGCACCGCTCTGTTTGATGATGCCGGCAGCCTTGCAGATGGTCGAACCCGTGTCGATGATATCGTCGAGCAGGATGACATGCTTGCCCTCGACATCGCCGATGAGGCGCATCTCGCCAATCTCGTTGGGTTTGTTGCGATGCTTATAGCAGATGACGAAGCTGTTGTTCAAAGTCTTGGCATACATGCCGGCACGCTTGCTGCCACCCATGTCGGGGCTGGCGAACATCACGTCCTCAATGTCGAACTTCTCACGGATATAGGGCATGAAGAGGCTCGAACCGTAGAGATGGTCGACGGGGAGAGTGAAGAAACCCTGAATCTGGTCGGCATGCAGGTCCATTGTGATGACGCGGTCGACGCCGGCGGTGGTAATCATGTCGGCGATAAGCCTCGAGGCGATGGGCACATGGGGCTTGTCCTTGCGGTCTTGACGGGCGAAACCGTAGTAAGGAATCACAGAGATGATCTTCTGTGCAGATGCGCGCTTGGCGGCGTCGATCATCATTAGAAGCTCAAAGAGGTTGTCCGTCGGAGGGATGGTGCTCTGGATGATGAACACAATACCACCACGGATGGTGTCCTCATAGGAGGGTTGGAATTCGCCGTCGGCATACTGGAAAACGGTCGAATTTCCCAGCGGGATGCCATAGATTTCTGCCACGCGGCGTGCCAAGTCCTGAGTGGCACGGCCAGCAAAAATGAAAACTTTGTCAGAACGCTTGTCGTTCATTACAATGTTGATTTATGGTACTTTATATTGTTTTAGGATTGACTTTTGCCTGTCAAATTCGAGTGCAAAGATACACATTTTTAAGCGACCTGCAAAAAATTTTTTGGCCATGTCGGAAAATGTGTGTACTTTTGCACCCGATTTCACGAAGAGAAAGAGACAAGAAACAACCTAATTCTTAACTCTTAACTCATAACTGGAACAAGCCCTGGTGGTGGAATGGTAGACACGGTAGACTCAAAATCTGCTGCTCGCAAGGGCGTGAGGGTTCAAGTCCCTCCCGGGGTACAAAGAGCGGTCGCATTGACCGCTCTTTTTTTTTATGTTCCCCACCTCTCCCATCGCTGGAAGTACTCCCTCTCAAAGGCTATTCGACGCCTTCCTCTTTGACTCGTCGCCACATGGGTGTATGGAATACTAGTGTAATGCGATGCATTGCATTGTTTTTCCACTTCTATTATATATTAAAATGCGCGGGAGAGGTCCTCGTCCCAACCGTAATGAACCCATATCATCGCCGTACTTTCTCCGTACACTCTCCGTAGGTTCTCCGTGCTTCTCCGTGGTGGGCAAGGAGCGGGCAAGGCGAAGATGTGACGAAGGTAACAAGAAGGTAGATGGGAGCTCAAGAATTGTTATTTCTCAATCGTGAATGGAAAACATGCAAAGAAAAAGTGAACGGCAGACAATAAAGGGCGAGGTGTGACGTTACCACATAATAAAAATATAATATATGAAGAGATTTTTTATCCTTTTGCTGTCGATGCTGCTGGCGGGCGGCGTAGCTATGGCCCAAAGCAACGGTAGCGCCACCGTAGGCGGCGAGATTTACACTGTGGTGGAGCAGAGTCCCGACTTTCCGGGAGGCGAGGACGCCCTGATACAATGGCTGGGCACCCACGTTCAATACCCCGAGGAGGCGAAGAAGAAAGCGGTGGAAGGCACCGTGTTTGTCACCTTCGTGGTGGAGAAAGACGGCTCTATCTCGGATGTGAAAGTGCTCAATCCGAAAGCAGAGACCGCTGTGCTGGAGCAGGAAGCGGTGCGCGTGGTGCGGACAATGCCCAAGTGGAAAGCCGGCAAGTCGCACGGCAAGAAGGTGCGCGTGCAGTTCAACCTGCCCATCGTGTTCAAGCTGTAAGACAACGAGACTTCGAGTGACTGGGTCGCTGGGTGACTAAGTCGCTGAGTCAAAAAGTCGAAAAGTGGTTCTTTTAAAATCTTTTACAATCTGATCGAGATTGAGTTCGAGACTTCAAGACTTTGAGTCTTCGAGTCTTCGAGACAACGAGACAACGAGTCTTAAAGGCTCAAGGACTTAAAAACGCAAAGACTTAGAAATATATAACATGAGGATTGTCATTCTGGGTACAGCTTGGCCCTACCGAGGTGGGTTGGCGGCTTTCAACGAGCGGCTGGCACGCGAATACCAGTCGCTGGGGCATGAGGTGGAGATAGTGACCTTCACGCTCCAGTACCCGTCGTTCCTCTTCCCCGGGAAGACGCAATACAGCGACGAGCCGGCCCCGAAAGGGTTGAAGATTACACGTAGGCTCAACGCCATCAACCCCTTCAACTGGCTGCGTGTGGGACGCTACATCAAGCGGCAGCGCCCCAACCTGCTGATCACCAAATTCTGGCTGCCCTTCATGGCGCCGGCATTGGGCACAGTGAACCGATTGGCGAAAGGCACCAAACGCATTGCCATCCTCGACAATCTGGTGCCCCACGAGAAGCGTCCGGGCGACAAGCTGTTTGCCAAATATTTCGTGGGGTCGGTCGACGGCATGGTGGCCATGAGCCGCTCGGTGCTGGCCGACATAGACATCTTCGATTCCAAACAACGCAAGGCACGCACTTTCTGTCCCCATCCCCTTTATGACCACTATGGAGCCCGTCTCGGACGGGAGGAGGCGCTGCAGATGCTCGGCCTCGACCCCGGGAACCGTTACATCCTCTTCTTCGGTTTCATCCGCGACTACAAGGGGCTCGACCTGCTGCTCGAGGCAATGGCCGACGAACGCTTCAAGACGTTGGGGGCAAAGCTCATCGTGGCGGGCGAATTCTACGGCGACCCGAAACCTTACATGGAGCAACTTGAGCGACTCGGCATCGGCGACCGCGTGGTGCTGAAGACCGACTTTATCCCCGACCACGAGGTGAACCGCTATTTCTGCGCTGCCGACATCGTGGCGCAGCCCTACAAGACGGCCACCCAGAGCGGAGTGACGCAGATAGCCTTCCACTTCGAGCGCCCCATGCTCGTCACCAACGTGGGCGGTCTGCCGGAGATAGTGCCTGACGGCAAGGTGGGATTCGTGGTAGCACCCGATGCAAGGCAGATTGCCGATGCGCTGGTGCGCTTTTTCGAAGAGAACTGGTCCGAACGGCTCACCGAGGGCGTGCGCGAAGAAAAGCGGAAGTACGCTTGGAACAACATGACCGAAGCGATAGAGAAGTTGAATGGTTAAAAGGGAGTAAAGGAGTAAAAGAGTAAAGGAAGTGAGTGTGAGGGGGAGTGAGAGGACAATAGGTAATGAATTACTAATTCTAGGTTTCAAATTGTAAACAACAAACCGTAAACTATACAAAAATGACCATAAGAAGTAAAGCACCTTTGAGACTGGGTCTGGCCGGCGGCGGCACCGACGTGAGTCCCTACAGCGACCTCTACGGCGGCGCTATTCTGAACGCCACTATCAGCATGGCGGCCTACACCACCATCGAGCCCACCGACGACGGGCAGGTGGAATTCCTTGCTCCCGACAAAGGGCTGCGTGAGGTATACAAGAACGCCACCGAAGTGGATACCGACGGCTACTTTATCCTACACAAGGGTGTATATAACCGTATAGTAAAACAATTCACGCACCATCCGCTTTCGATGAGGATAGCCTCGTTTGTCGACGCCCCTGCAGGCAGCGGTCTCGGCACCTCGTCGACGCTGGTGGTCTCGATTCTGGGTGCCTACGTGGAGTGGCTCAAACTGCCGCTGGGCGAATATGACATCGCCCGTCTGGCCTACGAGATAGAGCGCGTCGACCTTGGTCTGGCAGGTGGCAAACAGGACCAGTATGCTGCCACTTTCGGCGGCTTCAACTACATGGAGTTTATCGGCGACAACGTTATCGTCAACCCCCTGAGGGTACGCCAGCAGTATATCGACGAGTTGAACCACAACCTGCTGCTCTACTGGACCGACACAAGCCACGTAAGCGCCGACATCATCAAGGAGCAGCAGCAGAACGTCAAAAACAAGAAGGCCTCCAGCATCGAAAGCATGCACAAGCTGAAGGAGCAGGCGCAACAGATGAAAGAGGCGCTGCTCAAAGGGCATGTGGGAAGCATAGGGCAGATATTGAACTTCGGATGGCTGCACAAGAAGCAGATGGCGCAGAGCATAAGCAATCCGCGTATCGACGCCATCTATGAGGCTGCCCTTGCGGCAGGAGCCACCGGCGGAAAGATAAGCGGTGCCGGCGGAGGCGGCTTCATGTTCTTCTACTGTCCCGGGCTGACACGTTTCGCCGTACGCGAGGCTTTGTCCCAATTTGGCGGTGAGACAAAACGCTACGACTTCACCACCGAAGGGCTCAAGACTTGGACCACGGAGTAACGGTTAATGGTTAATGATTAATGGTTAATGATTATTGTAAACTGTAAACCGTAAACTATAAACATTACAATGGATATGAATAGAATACAGGAATCCATCGAACAGAGCATTGCCGTAAAGCAACAGATATTGTCTGACAACGAGTTGATGCAAAGGGTGTCCGACGCGGCCTTGCTGATTGAGGCTTCGCTGCGTGCAGGAGGCAAGATACATTTCTGCGGCAACGGAGGTAGCGCTGCCGACGCGCAGCATCTGGCTGCCGAACTGAGCGGCCGCTTCTATTTCGACCGTCCGCCGCTGAACGCGGAGGCGCTGCATTGCAATACCAGCTACCTCACCGCCGTCGGCAACGACTATGGCTATGAGTATATCTTCGCCCGCCTGCTGCGTGGCACCGCCAAGCGAGGTGACGTGCTGGTAGGTATCTCCACCAGCGGCAACAGCAAGAATATCCTTGAGGCCTACAAGGTGGCCCATGAGCTGGGTGTGAGCATCGTCTCGATGACTGGTGCCACCGGTGGCAAGATGCGCGAATGCGGCGGCCTGCTGCTCAACGTACCCAGCACCGACACTCCACGCATCCAAGAGAGCCACATCATGCTGGGCCATATCATCTGCGAGCTGGTCGAAACAGCAATGTTCAAATGAGAGAAGCCATCATACTGGCCGGGGGCTTCGGCACCCGCCTGCGCTCTGTGGTGAGCGACCTGCCCAAGCCCATGGCTCCCGTCGCAGGTCGCCCATTCCTGAGTTATCTGCTCGACGACCTCGCCCGACAAGGCTACCGGCACGTCGTCTTCGCCACTGGCTATATGCATGAGCGGGTGGAAGAGCACTACGGACATGAGTATCGGGGCATTGCCCTCGACTACGCGCGCGAACTCACCCCGCTGGGCACGGGCGGCGCCATCGTCAACGGCATGCAACACTGCACAGAAAAGCATGTCACCGTACTCAACGGAGACACCCTTTTCCGAGTAGACCACACACCCTTGCTGGACACCGACTCCGGCAGCGGCCGACTCGCCTTGCTGCTGCGCCATGTGCCGGACGCCGGACGCTACGGTGCCGTCGAGGTCAACAAAGAAGGCCTGGTCACCCGCTTCCGGGAGAAAGATCCCTTGGCCGGTGCAGGTCTCATCAATGCCGGCATCTACCGCATGCAGCGCTCGCTGCTCGACAACCATCCCGCAGGGGAACAATTCTCCTTTGAAAAGGAGGTGCTGCAACCTTTGCACGAACCCGTCCGGGCTTTTGCCGTTGACGGCTACTTCATCGACATCGGCATCCCCGACGACTACCGGCGAGCCCAAACCGAACTCCCTCAACTATGAAAGCGCTTTTCCTCGACCGAGACGGGGTACTCAACGTGTTGCGTCCCAACGACTACGTGAAATGTCCCGACGAGTTGGTGTTGCTTCCGGGAGTGAAGGAGGCGTTGGACATCTGCCGTCGGCACTTCGGCCGCATCTTCATCGTCACCAATCAACAAGGTATCGGGAAGGGCTTGATGAGCGAGACTGACCTGGCGTCGATACACCAAAAGCTCCTGGACGCCATCGGACCCGTCGACCGCATCTACTTCTGCCCTGAACTGGAGCGAGCACACAGTTTCCGTCGCAAACCCAATATCGGCATGGCCCTGCAGGCACGGAGAGACTACCGCGACGTGAGGTTGAAGGAGAGCGTGATGGTGGGGGACTCGAAGACCGACATGCTCTTCGGCCGCCGGGCAGGTATGACAACGGTGCTGGTCGGCAACAACTCCACCGTTGCCACCGACCAGCCCTATCTTGTAGACTATCGCTACCCTTCATTGCTCGACTTTGCGGCGAGCCTTTAAGAGTCGAGAGGCCGAGAGGTCAAAGAGTCGAAAAGTCAAAGAGTCGAAGAGTGGCAGCAATCGTGGTCGTGACAATGGCTGCTGGAGGTTTCCAACTCCAGGGTGCTGTGATGGATGCCGAGGCTGTCGAGCAGGTGTTTCACCCTGTCGGTAACCTCCTCGAGACGGTCGGATGAAGGGATAACCACATGGCAGGTAAGAGCAGTCTCGGTGGTCGAGATCGGCCAGATATGTATGTGGTGCACATTGAGGACACCCTCCTGCCCCTCGATTTTCTGCTTGATGACTTCCACATCGAAACCTTCAGGCACAGCGTCGGTGCTCATACGCAGGCTTTCAGCCAGCAAGCTCCAGGTGCTGACGAGGATGACGACGGCGATGACAAGGCCGATGACGGGGTCGATGATGGTCCAACCGGTAAGGTTGATGAGCACACCGCTGACGACCACTCCGACGCTGACCAGCGTGTCGGCCAACATGTGGAGGAAGGCGCCGCGGGTGTTGATGTCGTGCTTCTGCTGGCGGCTGAGGGCCCATGCGGTGAGGCCGTTGATGACGATGCCCACGGCGGCGGTCCAGATGATGAGGGTGCCATTCACGTCGGCGGGGTGCATAAACTTACGCACACTCTCGACCATGATGGCGCCCACGGCGATGAGGAGGATGATGGCGTTGAGCAGCGAAATGAGCACAGAGGCCTTGCGGTAGCCGTAGGTGAAGCGCTTGGTGGCGTGGCTGGAGGCCAGCTTGAGAGCAATCATGGCCAACAGCAGCGAGAAGACGTCGCTCAGATTGTGACCGGCGTCGGAGAGGAGGCCCAGCGAGTGGCCGACGAAACCGGCGACAGCTTCGACAACCACGAAAAGCAGGTTGAGCGCCACAGCTACTATATATATTGTAGACAGACGCTCGATAGCATGGACGTGGTGGTGATGGTGGTGACCATGATGGTCATGTTCGTGATGGTGATGTTCGTGTGACATAATGCAATGTTTTTTAGTTCTTAATTTCGTTTTGCAAAATTACGAACAATCTATCAAACGGAGGACTCACCATTATTGGTGAAAGCCAAGGCGTCGGCGACGAGGAAAATGCTTCCGGTAACGAGCACAAAGTCATCGGGTTGAGCGGCGTGACGGGCGGCGGTGACGGCTTCCCCTACCCGTTCGTAGGCATCGCCATGCAGGCCGATGGTCTCGGCGGCAGCCTGAAGCTGAGCCACAGGAAGACCCCGTGGCACGCTGGGCTGAGAGAAGTACCAGCGGGTGTCGGCAGGGAAGTGGTCCTTCAGCATCAGGAGGATGGCGGAGAAGTCTTTGTCGTTGACACAGCCGTAGACGACATGAAGCTTGTTGTGGGGCGTGGAGTCGACGCCGCGAAGCATGGATTGGACGCCTGGGGCGTTGTGTGCGGTTTCGCAGATGGTGAGGGGGGCCTCCCCTATCTTCTGCCAGCGGCCGTGCAGGTGGGTATTGGTGACGACATGGGCCAGGCCGCGGAGCAAGTGTTCAGTTTTAAGTGTTAAGTGTTTAGTTTGGCGGAGGACTTCGACGGCTTCGAGGACGGTAGCGATATTGTGTTTCTGGTATTCGCCAGTGAGTTCGGTGGTGTAGCGACTGATGTCGTCGACGACGTAATGCTGGTCGGCGAAGGAAATAGGTGCGTGACGTTCGGCGGCGACACGGAGGAAGAGGGGTGCTGTTTCGGGCTGGGTCTCGCCTATCACCACTGGCACGCCCTCCTTGATGATGCCGGCTTTCTCGCTGGCTATCTTCTCGAGGGTGTCGCCGAGGAACTGTGTGTGGTCGAGGCCGATATTGGTGATGACGGAGATGATGACGCCTCCGGCATCAGTGTTTAGTGTTAAGTGTTCAATGTTTAGTGTTGAGTGTTCAGTGGAGAGTGTTAAGTGTTCGGTGTTTAGTGTTGAGTGTTCGGTGTTTAGCGGGGGCATGACGTTGGTGGAGTCGAGGCGGCCGCCCATGCCGACTTCGACAACGGCGATATCTACCTGCTTCCTGGCAAAATAATCGAACGCCATACCGACCGTCATCTCAAAGAATGACAGCTTTAACTGCTCGAACATTCCGCGATATTCGTCGACGAAATCGACCACGGCCGACTTGGGTATCATTTCGCCGTTGATACGGATACGCTCGCGGAAGTCGACGAGGTGGGGGGAGGTGTAGAGACCCACCTTGTAGCCTGCCTCCTGAAGGATGCTGGCGAGGAAATGGCTCACCGAGCCTTTGCCGTTGGTGCCAGCCACATGGATGCTCTTGAACTTGCGCTCAGGGTTGCCGAGGGCGGCCATCATGTCGACGGTGGGCTGTATGTCAGCCTTATAAGCGGCAGCGCCGACGCGGTGATACATCGGCAGCTGTGCAAACATAAAGTCAAGTGTCTCTTGATAGGTCATTTGTGAGGAATAGTGTAGGTGAGGCCGAGGGTGAAGAGGGCGCGCTGGGAGGGGTAGTTGGCCCAATAGAAGTAGCGCTGGAAGGCGAGATTGTCGAACTGCGCGAAGAAGGAGAGTGCACGGTTGTGGCGATACTCGACCTGGGCATTGATACCGTAGCGCATGGGAAGGGTGCCGTTGTCCGACTCCATCTGCCCGAGGAGCTGGCCCTCCAGATGGGCGTACCACTTGTTGTGATAGTTGAGATCAATGCTAAGGAGGGCGTCCCAAGCAGGGCGGTAGTAGCTGAGAAAGGCGGGGACGGCGGGGGTAGGCGTGACGTATTTATAGTGATAGTAGTGACCGCCGGCGCGGAGGGTGATCATCTCGTCGTTGACAAAGGTGATGTCGCCGCCGAGGATGAGGCGGTTGAGGTCGCAGGTGACGAACTCGTAGACGTTGTGCAAATCGTAGAAGGGGCTGAGCACAAAAGTGAAGTCGCCACCGCGAAGGGAGTAGCTGACTTCTGCATTGGCCTCGAGTTTCTTGCTGAACGACATACGGGCGTGTCCGATGAAGTCGTAGTGATGAGAGATAGCACCAGTCCATCCCCAATTCGACACCTCCGGCATGAGATAGGGGTTGATCTGACGGATGCTGTTCAGGCTGTTGGCCTCGAAGCCGCCAGTAGCGGCCAGGCTGAGGACGAGGTTGTCGTGCATCAGTTTCTTGCTGACGGTGACATCGGGATATATGCAGAACAAGGCGGACGGATGGATGCTGCCGCCTTCCCATCCCGTTGTGAAGCCGGCATGAATATCCAACCCGCGGAAGAGGAAGACCACAAAGGGGTTAATTTTGACAAGGTTAGTGACATTGTTGGGGTCAACCATCACGGCGGCCGTGTTCCTACCCAGGGGGAGGTGGTCGGGGGAATAGCGATAGCGATAGGCGTCCCACTCGGCGTGGAGGAAGGCGATGCCTTTGTAGCGGTTGTCGATGTTGAAGCCGTAATGGACCTCGCCACCGAGGCGGAGGTTGAGCTCATTCTGCCGCCAGGGGGTCCAGAGGTCGCTCAGGTGCACATCGGCCGCATAGCCGAACTTGTTGGCGTCGAGCTCCATGTTCTTGATACCAATATTCCAGGTGGCAACATTGTAGGAGGCGCGGTAGTCGGCGAGGGAAATATCGTCACGTGTCTGACCGAGAACCGACTGTAGGGTGCTGTCGGTGAAGCCGTAGAGGAGGTTGTGGTGGTGGGTGTAGCTGAGGTCGGAGTGGAGCTGGAGGCGGTCGGCGAGGATGTACTTGCCGAAAAGAGTCACTCCGGTGTTGCCCTGCTGGACGGGACCGTACTGGGGCAGCTTGGCCAGCTTGTCCCACGAAGAGCGGTGGTTGATGCGGATGCCGTAGGTCTTGAGCCGGTCGCGGGTGGACGACCAGTAGAGGTCGGCCAGAGGGGACCAGTAGTTGCCCATACCCAGGCGCAGGTAGTTGTTGTAGAGCTTGGTGGCAGGCTCGCCGATGATACGGGCGGCGCGGATGCGGGTAGGCTCATACATGGCACGCAGGCGCGAGGGAGAGATGCTGTAGTGGAAAGCATGCTCGATGCGAGAGAGTGTGTCGGTGATGGAGGCTGGGAAGTGGAGTTTGTCGGGCTGCTCAATGACGGGCGTATAGGAGCCTTTGACGACGACGCTTTCGTTGTAGTCGTTCTGAGCCCAGAGGGGGATGGCCAAAGCCAAGAGGATGGCCGTTATGACTGTCTTCTTCATATATTATTATAATTCTATGGTTATCTCTTCCTCGACGGGGGTGGTTTGCGCGGGCTGCTCGGCGGCCACGATGGCGGAATACTTCTGGAGGGCGATGAACCGGAGGTCTTCACCGTCATAGTTGTCGATGATGCTCTGGAGGGTTTGCTTGGCCTGGAGGGTGTTGCCGCGGGCGTAGTAGATGTCGGCCCAAAGGATGAAGGAATAGGCGAGCCAGTAGTCGCTGGAGGCGTTGGCGACGATGTCCTCGACGATAGCCTCGGCCGAGTCGTACTGGGCGGAGTGCATACGCATCTCGGCCATACGGCAGCGGGCTTCGCCGTTATACTCGCCATTGGAGGAGTGCTCGAGGGCGGCATAGTAGCTGAAGGCGGAGTCGAAGATGGAGCGGTCGAAATAGGAGCGAGCCAAGGCCAAAGAGGCATCATCCTTCATCTCCACGGAGGCCTTGCCTTCCTCCAAGATGCGGCGACCGGCGGCGACGATGGCCTGGTGGTCGCCTTGCTTGACCGCGCAACGGAGAGCGCCCTGCAAGCCCTGGAGCAGACTGTTGTCGCTCTCGGCATGGGCCGACATACGCTGGTAGAGGGCGGCGGCCTTGGGATAGTCGCCGAGATTGTAAGCGATGTTGGCGGCGTTGCTGAGGGAGCGACCGCTATACTGGTTGGCGGCAGCCGAAGCCACGGCCTCGTAATGAGGCAGCGCCGCCTGGGACTGCTCGCGGCGCAGGTAGCTGTCGGCCAGCAGGTAGTGAGCCTTGACGGCAAAGAGGCCGTTGGGGAAGCGCTTGAGATAGCCTTCCAAGCCTGTGGTCGCACCCGCGAAATCGCCTTCCTGGTAGCGCTCCTCGGCGGCGAGGAAAGTGGTAGAGTCCTGCTCGACGGAAGAGACTGTAACTTTGGTGGTACGCTGCACATAGGCGAAGTACTCGTCAACCCGGTTCTGGGCGATATAGATGTTCTTGACCGTACTGAGGGCGTCGCGTGCCTCGTCGGTGCCGGGATAGCTGGTCAGCAGGCGGTCGAAGGTGCGCAAGGCCTCGGCGTTGCGGTCGGTGTTGTAGTAGATGAGGCCTTGGTTGAGGAGGGCCGTCTTGACATACGCGCTCTGAGGATACTGCTTAATGAAGTTGTTGTAGTAAGTCATTGCCATCTCGTTATTGTCGCACATCATGTAAGTGTTGGCGATCTCGAGCATGGCCTTGGAGCGGAGAGGAGAATTGCTGAAACGCTCGAAGATGTAATTGAGGTTGGTCAGTTTATTACTGTTCTTACCCTGAGCGCCAAAGGCGAGGGCCTTCTGGTAGGTGGCATAGTCGGCGTCACGTCCGTTGGATTTGATGACATGGTCGTACATCGGAATGCACTCGGCGAAACGGCTCTGCACATAGAGGCAGTCGCCCATACGGTTGTAGACATCGTTACGCATGGCGACCGACTTTCTGTCGGCTCCCGTCAGACGGGCGGAGAGGTCGCTGAAGGTCTCATAGGCATCGGCATACTGACGCTTCTTCATCAGCAGGTAACCCATCGTGTAGCGGGCCTCGTCGGCGTAGGGCGAAGTGTTGGCATAGGACGACAGCAACAGCTTGTTGATGCTGCGTTCGGCCTCACGGCTCTGGCCGTTCCGATACTGCCATTCGCCAAGAAGATAGTTGGCATCGGCCGTCACGCGAGGGACGGCGTTCACCTTGATGGCCTTCTCGTAGAGCGACACCCCCTCGGCCTCTTTGCCACTGTTGCTCAGCTCGATGCCACGGTTGAGGAGGGCCCTCTGGTAAGCCTGCTGGAGGGCGGCGTTACGCTGTGGCACTTGTTCCAACAGGCGGATGGCCTCTTTGTAGTTGTTGGTCGAGCAGTAGAGCTCGGTCAGAATCTCCTCGGCTTCGGTCTTGTGGCGGCTCTTGGGGTATTTCTTCAGGTAGCTCTCGAACGACTTGATGCTTTCGCCCATGGCGTTTTGGTTGAGCTCGCAGCTGAGCTTGGCATAGTTGAAGAGGGCGTCTTCCTTGATTTTCTTGTTGAAGTCCATCTTGGAAGCCTGCAGGAACATGCTGCGCGCCTCCATCTTACGACCGAGTTTGACATAAGTGTCACCCAGCACATAGAGGGCGTTCTGCGCCACGCTGTCGCTACAGTCAGTCTTCTTGGCCAGATAGATGGCAGCCTCGTCGTATTTGCCGAGCATGTAGTAGCTGTAGCCCACCTGGTAGTCGTTGTCCTGCGGCGTGCAGCTTTCCACCTTGCGCTGCTCGTTCTCCACCTCGCGGTACTGCTCCAGCGCTTTAGCATACTCGCCTCGGTTGAAGTAAATCTCACCAATCATCTGGTGAATCTCGTTCTTCTTGAAGGCATCATGCTCAGCAAGCAACTGCGGCGCCATCGCCAGCAGCTCGTCGTCCTTGCCCAGATAGTAGTAGATGCGGGCGATGTAGCTGGGGGCTATCCTGGCAAACTTACGATCCTGCTGCAACTCACGGAAGTTCTTCAGAGCCAAATCGTACTGCCCGTTCATATACTGTATGTGGGCGTAGTAGTAGAGGCTCGAAGCCCGGTACTTCGACTGCCCTTCAATCTGCTGCGAGAAATACTTGGCCGCATGCTGCAAGTCGCCCTGCTGGAAGTAGCAATAGCCCATCTTGAAGTTATACTCGCTGCGATGGTCATATTCCACCTCCGACGCCTCCACCAGCTTGTAGTATTTCAAGGCACGGTCGTATTCCCCGCGAGAGTAGTAGAAATTGCCCAGATAGAAACGAGCCATGTTGCAGCGGGAGCTCTGCGGGTAGAGCCGCAGGAACTCCTCCAGACGATAGTAGGCGTCGTTGTTGTCCAGTTTCTCCGAGCAGACGGCGGCATAGTAGGCCGCGTCGCTGGCCGTGAGCCAGTCGACCGAGGCCGGAACCACTTGGTCGAAAATCTGCTGCGCAGCAGCATACTTCTGCTTTAAATACAGGTCGGTAGCCTGACGGTAGCGGTCACGCAGACGCTCGCCGCCGGTCTCTTTCTGCGCCCAGGCACCCAAAGCGGCGCCAAGCATCAGGGCTGTTATGATGGTTTTCTTCATATTCCTTTTTTGAACGGCTAGTTGCTTACATCCAACCGCTAGTCGGTAAATTCCAATTTGTTATATTCCACCTCGTGTTTCTCCCACGGGGCATGAAGCAGGAACCCGCTGCCGGGTGCAGGGGTGACGGTGTAGGGGCGCTGCCCGTCGGGGTCGAAGAGGATGAACCACGGATAGCTCACCACACCCAGGCTCTCCAGCCAGCGGTAGTTGCCGTCGAAATGCAGCCACGTCCAAGTGTAGCGCGCGCCGCGCCGGTTGTTGCGCAGCAGGTGGAACATCTTCTGGAACTCACGGTCGCAGGCGACGGTGACGAACACCACGTCGTCGTGTTTTGCATAGACACTGTCCTTGAAATGAGCCAGCGTTTCCAGTTCACGCAGGGAATTGGGGTCGTCCACCCGCACAAAACTCATGTAGACCCACTTGCCGCGAAGCGAGTCGAGACTCACCCTGCGCCCGTCAACATCGACCAGCGTGAGGGCCTCGCCCGTCAACTCCGACTGCCGACCGCCGGCTTCCGACCGCCGACCGTTAACTACTCTTTCGGCCAACAAGCGGTGCTCGGCCCACTTGCTGCGTTGCGCCAGCGCCACAAGCATCCGCACTGCTCCCTCGTGGTCGTAGTCGACGTCGAAGAGGCTCTCCCTGAGAGCCACTATCGCCGCCAGTTCGCGCAACTGTTCGTCATACAGCAGGGGTTCAGTACCCAACGAGTCGAGGTAGCGGTCCAAATCGGCCGACTGCACCCACTCTGTCATACGCCATTTGGGTACTTTCTTCAAACCTTGGCTCACCATGCCGCTCAGCACGTCGAACAGCACCCGCATGTAGCACTCGTCGTGGTAAAGGACAGGCTGCGGAAGCACTTTTTCGAGCATCTGCTTACGGCTGGCAAAGCCCATACTGTAGCGCATCTGGGCCAGCAGGAACGCCTTGTAGCGGTTGAAGAAGAGATTCTTTCCGTCAGGCACACGCTGCTGCACCGCCGACGCCAGACTGTCGAAGGCGGACCTCCGACGCCGGTACTTGAAGTCAAGTTGCATACGCATCGTGTCCATCACACTGTCCACCGTCTGCTCGAAGGCAAGCATCTGCAGGTTGAGCTCGTCGGCAGGCAGGTTCAGGAACTCCAGCGGCAAAGCCACCGGGTCCAGATAGACATTCCGCTCCTCGTTCTTCTCCCAGCGGAACTCCGGAAGCCACACTTCGTAGCGCCGTCCCGGCTCTATATAGAACGACTGGCTGTAGCACTCCACTTGCACCACCACCAGCCGGGGATAGGTGATATAGCAGGCCAGCCGGAAACGGCCCGTACTGTCGACCACGGCCGTGTCGAGCACCCGTTCCTGCAGTGTCAGCATGTCCTCATAGCAAAGCAGCTCCACGCGCTTGCCGGCAGCATTGGCGCTTTCCCCCACCAACTCGACATTCACCTGCGCCCGCAACACACATGGCAGCAACAACAGCAGCAGTATCAACAGATGTTTTCTCACCTCTTTACAAATCATAAATCAAAACACTATACATTCAATAATCTCTTTTGGGTAGTTAGAGGAGTTAAGAAGTTATCGCTCGCGTTGCTCGCTAGGAGTTAAAGACAAATGTGCATAACGACGCTATTGTCTTTAACTACTCGGACTCCTTTAACTTCTTTAACTACCATATTCATTCTACACTATACATTCTACACTATACATTGTCCATAACGCCTCCGGCGCTTT
>CAMJJD010000036.1 GCA_946406015.1 uncultured Bacteroidales bacterium
TGGCAAAATATGAAGTCCGCCAGATAGGATTGACGATGGAAGATATGTAACTAAGGTGTTACGCAAATAAGTTGCGCAGGGCAGTTGTACTTTTGCAAACGAAAACGAGAGAAGAAATATTTGCACGGATGTGATAAAAATTGTATCTTTGCAAATTGAAAAGATGGAGATAAAGGACATATACGGAAACCTGCTTGTGACAATCTTTCCTCTGAAATAAAATGGGGATGCATACAAAATAAAAACATCTATGACCAACGACGAATTGATACGGAAGCAAATTGAAGAGGCCGACGAGATGCTGGAAAAGGTCGAGCCGGAGAGCATACAGGTGATGTATGGGCCACCGGAGGACATGTTCTCTCGCAGAGAGCTGGCCGAGATGCGGCTGCGCGACGAGGTGCTGCAGGAGGTGGCACAGGCCGACCTGACGGTCGACCAATGGAAAGACCTCGTGGCCGAGCTGGTGGCTGAAGAGCATGTGGATTTCAGATTGGTAAAAATCCTGCTTGAAGAGAGAATGGAAAGCCGATGACTGAGCGAAACACAGTGTGCTGTACAAATACGACTGCGGGATTTATTGCTGATTCCGTCCGAATCGTCTTTTGAGGGTCGGCAATTAAAATAATTTGTGTATCTTTGCAGTTCGATTTTAGTAATAAAGACCAACGTTAAATCAAGGAAAGAAAGCAAGAAAACGAATGATTCATGGTGCCTGACACTAATATTATAGTCCATAAAAAAAAGACCAGAATTTCTATGCAGAAAAACAGACACAGATACAATGTATACTATAATAACGATGGGAATCGGTCTTCCTTTGGACGCTGCCTGTTTCACCGTAATTGAACGATAGAGAATCAGTATGGAAACACGAATCAAAACCAGCAGAATATTTACGAGAAAACAAGTGGACGACCTGCTCTCTGGTGCAATAGGTAAAACACTATTACAAGCTGATACTGCCGGTCTCTTTGAGCAACACGAAGGGCGTGAAAAGATGAAGGGTATTGCTGGTGACATTATAGAGGGGTCGGTGCTTGGATGTAAGAAGGATAGTAAACAGGAGCCTGACATTCTCGTTGACGGTGTTTTGACAGAAATAAAAACCACGGGCATGATAAAGCCCAAGAAGGCCGATTCTCCGTATGTCTACGAATGCAAAGAACCTGTCAGCATTACTGCCGTCTCGATTCCTGTCATTGTGAATGAGGAATTTGAGACCTCGAATTTTTGGCACAAACTTGCCCACATGCTCTGGGTGTATTATTGGTACAAATCACCTGTAACTGTAAAGCTCGAGGGCTATAAGGATTTCCCGATTCTTGGGTACCAATTTTATGAGTTCAGCGATGGGGATAGATTGATGCTAAGGCAAGATTGGCTGCTGGTACGCGACTTCCTAATTGTAATCCATCGTGACTATCGCACAAAAGAAGAAAGAGAGCAACAGTATCCTCGTCTCTCGCATGAACTTCGTAGTCGGTTGATGTTGATTGATACTGCTCCGAAATATCCTAATAATCCGCGTTTTCGTTTGAAACGTGCATATGCCACCGTTATCGCCGACCAATATTTCTCGAAGAAGCATTATGAGAAACTGGATGAAGGTATTGGCAAATATGTGGATATTGACAGGAAGTGTCAGGCGATGACAAAGAAATACAAAGGGAAAACCTTCAAACAAATTGCCAAAAGCTTAAAGGTTGACATCAACCTGAATGTAAAAAACTTTGCAGAATGTGCTATGGTGAAAATGTTTGGAGGTCATGCTACAAAATTGAATGATATAGAAGACTTTGCAAAGATTGGTGTCATCGCGAAAAGTGTTCCCTTAAAAGAAGATGGCACAGGTAAGGAGGACATGAAATTGTTCCGACCCAACCTCGTTGAATGGACAGAGGAGTCTGAATTCGAAGACTCCGCCATTTATGACTATTTCGCTGGGCATCACTTCGTTTTTATCATTTATCGCTATGTTGGCAATGACATCATCTTTGAGGGATTTAAACGCATCTTCTTTGACGAGAGATTTATCATGGAAGATGTAAAGAAAACATGGGATGATGTTAGAAGACTAATCTCTACGAAAAAACTTCGTATTGTAAGAGAAAAAGACAGTAGAGGGAATTATATTGTCAATAAATCTGGAAGTTATAAAGAGGCACCAAATTTCCCCAAGAGAGCGACACATAATGTTTTCGTAAGAGGAGGTGCTACAACTTCTGAGGACAAATACAAAACACTTGAGATAAACGGATTAAAGATGATACCTCAAAGCATCTGGCTGAGTCGAGATACGGTAAAGGAATTGATAAACAATGGCTAAGCATCATATAAAGGTAGTAGAATTATTTGCTGGTGTAGGCGGATTCCGCATCGGATTGGAAGGCGCGTCGGATGCCTACGAGACTATTTGGAACAACCAGTGGGAGCCTTCGACACTACATCAGGATGCGTCGCTGGTGTATAAGGCTAGATTTGGATTTCAAGGCCATGTAAACAAGGATATCAACCTTGTGAAAACCGAGGAAATTCCCGACCATGATTTACTGGTTGGTGGGTTCCCCTGTCAGGATTACTCTGTGGCGGCAACTCTCAGCCGTTCTGGTGGTATTGAAGGCAAAAAAGGTGTACTTTGGTGGCAAATTTACCGCATCCTTGACGAGAAGGGAGCCAAACGTCCGCAGTACATATTCTTCGAAAATGTTGACCGTCTGCTGAACTCACCAGCTACCCAGCGTGGACGTGATTTCGCCATCATCCTGGCCTCTCTTGCAGATTTGGGATATGTTGTCGAGTGGCGTATCATCAATGCAGCTGACTATGGGATGCCCCAACGTCGTCGCAGAACCTATATCGTTGGTTATCGTAAGGGTTCCGTTGTCGCCAACAAAATTGAGACGATGGAAAACTGGGTGAAATACGATGGCGTAATGGCGGAGGCATTCCCCTTTAAAGTAAGTGACGGGTCACAGTCAGAGTTCGACATCAAGGGCACTATCCAAGAAGTATCTGCAAAATTTAACAAGGGAGAAAAAGAGACACCTTTTGGAAATGCTGGCATCATGATTGACCGTCACGTCTATTCTGTCGACGCAATTCCTGTTCATGAGGGCACCAGCCAAATGTTAGGCGATATACTCGTTGACGAGGATTTCGTTCCGGAAGAGTTCTTTATTTCGGAAGAGGATTTGCCGAGATGGCAATATGAGAAAGGTGCCAAGAAGATTAATCGTGTATCGAAGGAGGGGTTTGAATATGTGTTTTCCGAAGGAGGAATGGCTTTTCCCGATTACTTGGATAAACCGTCCCGCACAATGATTACTGGTGAGGGAGGCCCTTCGCCGTCGAGATTCAAGCATGTGGTTCAAACACCGTCCGGTCGTTACCGCCGACTGATTCCTATCGAGATGGAGCGTCTGAATATGTTCCCCGACAACCACACCTATCATCCCGATGTGACGGATGGACGAAGGGCGTTTCTAATGGGCAATGCATTGGTATGTGGCATTGTGCAAGAGATTGGAAGAAGCCTGTATCGTTTCATCTATGATGAGGCTCCTGTGTCGACCCACCCCATTCACAAGCAACGCAATCCACGTCCTGTATTGACATTGGACCTTTTCTCCACAGAAGAAAAAGATCTCATTTATAACAAACCCAAGAAGACTTATCAACTTGACACTTCGAAGCGGTTGTTGGTGGGCCTTGTGAAAAAGGACAATCAAGAGTATTTCCTTACCGAGGAACCAACGAAGCTTTACTATACCGACTCGATACGTAAGTTCCCTTCCACTATTGCTCTCAACAGGTTGTACTATTTTATGCCCTATATCAAAGGAAAGGGCGTGAAGGATATTTATCTCATCAAACTCCTGCGCTTGGGGAGCAAGTCCGAAGTGCATCCAGAAACCAAGAAAGACCAGAAAGCCCCCCGTTTCGTCCTCGAGTTGGAATACCTCGAGAGTCTTCCTGAATACCAGATGATAACATTACGATTCCAACATGCTTTTACGGATACTTTCTTAGGGAAAGTGATGAAATAACCGCAGAATAGGGGAGGTACTGGTTCCTGCCACACAACAATTCACAACAATTAACGGCACATTTACGGCAATTCACGTTAAAAAAATGCGATTGACGCGTGCCGGCGATAGAGGGAGTGTTGTGCCGCCCCGCTGGGGCTCTGGATGGGGTGTGGGCTTGCATAGCGGGGGCTGACGCCCCCGGCTAAGAACTGCCGCCCCCTACGGGGCTGGTGACACCCTTTCGCTCCCTTACTTCTCTACTCCTTTACTTCTCTACTCCTTTACTCCTCTACTCCTTTACTCCTTTACTCCTCTACTTCTCTACTTCTCTACATCTCTACTTCTCTACATCTCTACTTCTCTACTTCTCTACATCTCTACTCCTTTACTCCTTTACTCCTCTACTCCTCTACTCCTCTACTCTTTCACTCTTCTACTCCTTTCAATGCCAGAAGTGTCAACGGGGCTGTTCATAACGGGGTGAAAAAATGTGGGGGTGTGTGCCCGTATGTTAAAAAGATTTCGTATCTTTGTACTTTACACCTCAAGGGGGTGAAATGAATAATATATTAGAATACAATAAAATAAACGATAACTGATGGTATCTGACAACGAAAAAATCACACGTGTTGACATCGAGCAGACGATGAAGACGGCCTACATCGACTATGCGATGTCGGTCATCGTGGCGCGTGCGCTGCCGGATGTGCGGGACGGCTTGAAGCCTGTGCATCGCCGCATCCTGTATTCGATGAATGAGAACGGCATTCTGTACAATACGCCTACGAAGAAGAGCGCCCGCATCGTGGGCGACGTGATGGGTAAGTACCACCCGCACGGCGATTCGAGCATCTACGGCGCCCTGGTGCGTATGGCTCAGGAGTGGTCGATGCGCTATATGCTGGTCGACGGACAGGGTAACTTCGGCTCGATCGACGGCGACCCCCCCGCCGCCATGCGTTATACCGAAGCGCGCCTGAAGCAGATTTCGAACGAGATGGTGGCCGACATCGACAAGGACACCGTCGACATGGACCCCACCTACGACAACGAGGGCCAGGAGCCCAGCGTGCTGCCCGCCAAGATTCCCAACCTGCTGGTGAACGGCTCGAACGGCATCGCCGTGGGTATGGCCACCAATATGCCGACGCACAACCTGCGTGAGGTGCTGGACGGCTGCATGGCCTATATCGACAATACCGACATCACCATCGAGGAGCTGATGCAGTATATCAAGGCTCCCGACTTCCCGCTGGGTGGCACCATCTACGGCTACAACGGCGTGAAGGAAGCCTACACCACGGGTCGCGGCAGCATCATCCTGCGTGCCGACACCGTCATAGAGGAGGACGCCAAGGGTCACAACGTCATCGTGGCCACTACGGTGCCCTACGGCGTGAACAAGAGCGAGATGATCAAGAAGACGGCCAACCTGGTGAAGGAGGGCAAGATCGAGGGTATCCTCGACATCCGCGACGAGAGCGACAAGGACGGTATCCGCGTGGTGTATGTGCTGAGAAACGACGTGGTGCCCAACGTGATTTTGAACAAGCTCTTCCAGTTCACCGAGCTGCAGTCGAGTTTTGCGGTGAACAATATCGCGCTGGTGCACGGGCGTCCGCAGCTGCTGAACCTGAAGCAGCTCATCCAGTACTTCGTGGAGCACCGCGAGGAGGTGGTGACCCGCCGCACGCAGTTCGAGATGGCCGAGGCCGAGAAGCGCGCCCACATCCTGGCCGGTCTGCTGCGCGCCATCGACATCATCGACGAGATTGTGGCCTTGATTCGTGCCAGCAAGACGCCCGACGAGGCGCGTCAGGGGCTGATGGACCGCTACCAGTTCAGCGACCTGCAGGCCCGCGCCATCGTCGACATGCGCCTGGCACAGCTCACCGGCTTGCAGCACCAGAAGCTGCAGGACGAGTATGACGAGAAGATGCGCTTCATCGAGCGCTGCAAGGAGATTCTGGGCGACCACTCGGTGCTGATGCAGGTCATCAAGGACGAATTGCAGGAGCTGCGTGAGAAGTACGGCGACGACCGTCGCACGCATATCAAATACGATGCTGCCGGCTTCCGTATCGAGGACACCATCCCCGACGAGCAGGTGGTGATAACCATCTCGCACAAGGGTTATATCAAGCGCACGCCGCTGACCGAATACCGCACGCAGAGCCGCGGCGGTGTCGGCGCCAAGGGCAGCGCCGTCAGGAGCGAGGACTTTGTGGAGCACATCTTCACCTGCACCAACCACAACTACCTGCTGCTCTTCACCGAGAAAGGCCGCTGCTACTGGATGCGCGCCTTCGAGGTGCCGGAGGGCGAGCGCAACACGAAGGGCCGTCCGATACTGAACTGCATCAACATAGAGCCCGACGACAAGGTGAGGGCCTATGTCAATGTGGAGACGTTGAGCGACACCGAGTATGTGGGCAACCACTACATCGTGATGTGCACGAAGAACGGCATCGTGAAGAAGACCTCGCTGGAGGCTTATTCGCGTCCGCGCACCAACGGCATCATCGCTATCGGCATCCGCGAGGGCGACGAGCTGCTGACCGCCTGTCTGACCGACGGCAACAGCTATATGCTGATAGCCTCGAAGAAGGGCAAGGTGATGATATGCCCGGAGGGCGAGTTCCGCGCCATGGGCCGCGGGGCCTCGGGTGTGAAGGGCATGGAGCTGGACGGCGAGGAAGATGCCGCCATCGACATGCTGTGCCTGCCGAGCGAGGAGGAGAACCTGCTGGTGGTCACGGAGCACGGCTACGGCAAGCGCTCGGCCTTGAAGGACTACCGCGCCACCGTGCACCGCGGCGGCAAGGGTGTGAAGGCCATGCAGATCACCGAGAAGACGGGTCCGCTGGTGGCTGTGACCAATGTCACCGACGAGCACGACCTGATGATTATCAACCGCTCGGGCATCACCATCCGCATGAAGGTGGCCGACCTGCGAGTGCTGGGACGTGCTACCCAGGGTGTGAAACTCATCGACCTGCGCGGCAAGGACTATATCGCCTCGATCACCAAGGTGCCTACCGAGGATGAGGACGAGGTGCAGGAGCAGCTGCCGGAGGGTGCCGAAGAAAATATCGCATCCGAAAGCAATAATACCGAAAACAACGATACTAAAGAGTAAAGAAAACCTAAAAACGATTTAATATGAAGTTCAAGAAAATTCTCACCGTTGCAGCCTTCATGACTGCTACCGTCGGCCTGAGCGCCCAGTCGCTGATGGTCGAGAGCGCCGTGCAGGACCTCCGCAAGGGTTCGCTCAAAAAAGCCAAGACTGAGATTGACGCTGCCGCCGTGCACGAGAAAACCAAGGACGACGCCAAGACGTGGTACTACCGCGCCCTCGTGTATGCCCAGATCGGCACCGACGCCCAGCAGGCGAAACCGAAGTATAAGGGGCTGGCCCCCGACTGGGCCGACCAGGCCTACCAGTCGGCCTTGGAGTGCAAGCGTCTCGACAGCGAGAACGAATACAACAAGGGTCTCGTCAGTGTGTTCAGCACTGTGGGTTACGACTTCTACAACCGCTCGCGCAAGCTTTTCAACGAAAAGAA
The DNA here is from genome assembly GCA_946406015.1 of uncultured Bacteroidales bacterium. Classification (GTDB taxonomy): domain Bacteria; phylum Bacteroidota; class Bacteroidia; order Bacteroidales; family P3; genus Colimorpha. The sequence continues at coordinate 7,601 of CAMJJD010000036.1, forward strand.
CTACGCTGAGGCCATGCAGGTTGCCTCCCAGGCCGCCGAGATGTACAACAACGGTGGAGAGAGCGACAACGCCAGCGAGGCCATGTTTGTGGCCGGCTTGAGCGCTGTGGCCGCCCACGACACCGCCAACATCAAGAAGTACTTCAACCAGCTGATGCGCAAGCGCACCGACAAGGAGCAGGTCTACACCTACCTCTTCAATGTCTACAAGGCCGAAGGCAATGTGGACCAGGCGATGAAGGTGGCCAGCAACTACCAGAAGAACTCGAAGAACAACTACAAGGCCTACCTGCTGCTGGCCGAAGGCTACCTGCTCAACGGGAACGTGGAGAAGGGCAAGGAGGTCATCAACCAGGCTCTGGAACTGACCAAGGACTCGGTGAACATCTACCCCGCACTTCTCTGCCAGAGCGGCGCGCTGCTCGAGCTGACCAACGACATCGAGGGTGCCCAGGCCAAATACCAGGAGTCGCTGACCCTGAAGCCCGTCCAGTTCGAAGGCAACTTCAACATGGGCAAGATGTTCTACAACCGCGCTGTCGACAAGCTGCAGTCGGCCCCCGAACCCGACCCCTTCAACGAGGAGACCATCGAGCTGGCCAGCAGGCTTGAGGAAGAGGCCAAGGGATACTTCGGCCAGGCCATCACCTATCTGGAGAAAGCCGTCGAGTATATCGACAACCTGCCGGAAGGCCAGGAGAAGCAGATGCAGCGTCCCAACCTGGGCAACGCCCTGCAGGCCCTCAGCACCGCCTATGCACGTGTGGAGCGCTACGACGACTCGAAGGCCGCCCACCAGCGTTTCGAATCGCTGCTGGCTGAATAAATCCTCTGGATTGGATTGAACGAAAGGACGTCCTAGGTCGTCCTAGGGTCTCCTAGGACTTCCTAGGACTTCTCGTGAAAACGAAAGAGTGAAACGGCTGACGGTATATCTGGCTTTTGTGCTGCTGACCTTGACGGTGGCGGCACAAGGCGTTGTGGAAGGCACGGTGTATGACAGCGCCGGCGTCCCGCTGCCGTATGTCAACATCGGGGTGTTGCACACCTCGACAGGTACCACCACCGACTATGACGGCCATTACCGTCTCAAGGTGACCCGTCACGACAGCGTCACCCTGCGCTTCTCCTATACCGGCTACCGCCAGGAGGACTTCCGTGTGAAGGTTGCCGGCAATATGCGCCTCGATGTGCACCTGCGTCCGACCGCCCAGATGCTGAAAACTGTCGAGATTAGCGACGACAAGACCCGTCAGAGCAGCTTCACGACGGTCGACGTGGCCCGGCTCGACGATGCCGTGGGGCCTGCCGGAGGTGTGGAGGGCATCATCAAGATGCTGCCCGACGTGCAGTCGAACAACGAGCTCTCCAGTCAGTATTCCGTGCGTGGTGGCTCCTTCGACGAAAACCTTGTCTACATCAACGGCATCGAGGTGTTCCGCCCGATGCTGATACGCAGCGCGCAGCAGGAGGGTATGAGCATCATAAATCCCGACCTGGTCGATTACATCCTCTTCTCGCCGGGCGGTTTCGACGCCAGCTATGGCGACAAACTCTCGTCGGTGCTCGACATCACCTACAGCCGTCCCGACGAGTTCCGCGGCAAAGCCAGCGTGAGCCTCCTCGGGGCCACCCTCAGCCTGCAGGGCAGGCGAGGGAAGAGGTTCTCCTATGCCGTAGGTGCGCGGCAGCACAGCAACAGCTATGTCCTGGGCAGTCTCGACACCAAGGGCCGCTACACCACCAACTACACCGATCTGCAGGCTTTGTTCAACTACCGCGCCAGCGACCGTCTGGATTTCGGTGCGATGGTCTTGCTCACACGCAACGTCTACGGCTTGGTGCCCGAAAGTCAGACCACCACCTTTGGCGGCTTCTACATGCCGTTGTCGCTCAGGGTCTATTTCGACGGGCAGGAGGTGGACCGCTACAACACCCTGCTCGGCGCGCTCACGGCCGACTACCGTCTGAGTGACGACTGGCGCCTCAAAGGGATTCTCTCCGTGCAGCACATTGCCGAAATCGAGAGCTATGACGTGCAGAGCCAATACTTCCTCTATGAGTTGGGACTCGGGCAGACGGCTGGCGACACCGTGATGTTCGATCGCGGCGTGGGCACTTTCCTCGAACATGCCCGCAACCGCCTCACCACCGATATCCTTGCCCTCGACCTGAGGGCTACGCGCCACGCGCTGCTGGGCAGCTGGCAGATGGGTCTCAAGCTGCAGACCGAGCAGGTGGCCGACCACCTGCGCGAATGGCGGTGGGTCGACTCGGCAGGCTACGCTATGCCTGCCACCTTCCTGCCGCTGGGCGACAGCACCAACGGGGTTCTGGCGCCCATGTTGCAGAATTTCGCCCATGCCGACAACCGGCTCCTCACCCTTCGCGGCGGCGCCTTCGTGCAGCGCGACGTCAACTTCACTACCGACCGGGGGGATGATATCAAGCTGGTGGCCGGTTTGAGGGGACAATGCTACAAGGTTGATGCTGCATCACAAGCGCAAGTGATGCTCTCACCCCGCCTGAGCGCCTCCTACAAGCCTCAGAACCGTCACGATCTGCTTTTCCGCCTCGCCGCCGGCATCTACCACCAAGCCCCTTTCTACCGTGAGTACAGGCGCTTGGACGGCACCCTGATGACCGACCTCTCACCCCAGTCTTCCTACCAGCTGATGGGCACCACCGACTGGCGTTTCCGCATCGGCGGGCGCCCTTTCACCTTCACGGCTGACATATATTACAAGTACATCACCCACCTCACCCCCTACACCGTCGACAACCTTCGGCTGCGCTACATGCCCGACCAGCAGGCGGTGGCCTATGCCACAGGCATCAGCATGCGACTCAACGGCGAGTTGGTCGAAGGGCTCGAATCGTGGGCCAGCCTCTCATTGATGCAGACGCAGGAGGACATCGAAGGCGATGGCCTCGGGTGGCTGGCTCGTCCCACCGACCAGCGTTTCAGTTTCAAAGTCTTCCTGCAGGACAACCTGCCCACCATCCCCTGGTGGCGCATGAGCCTCAGCCTTGTCTATGGAAGCGGCATGCCTGTGAGCCGTTATGCCGACGGCGAAGCCTTCCGACTGCCGGCCTACTATCGTGTCGACTGGGGCAACACCGTCCAGCTGTCGCGCTTCGGACGGCTGAAACGCATGCGTCTCTTCCGCCACATCGACGACCTGCAGGTGGGCGTCGAAGTATTCAACCTCTTCAACTTCCGCAATGTGGTTTCCTACCTCTGGGTGGCCGACTACGAGAACCGGCAGTATCCGGTGCCCAACTACCTCACGGCGCGGCAGCTCAATTTCAAGCTGACGGTGCTCTTCTGAAAGTCGAAAAGTCAAAGAGTCGAAAAGTCGAAAAGTAGAAAAGGATAAAGTTTACTGTTTGCAGTTTACGGTTGAATGTCTCGAAGTCTCGAAGCCTCATGCACAATGTATAGTGTTTCTTTCCACTTAAAACTTAACACTAAACACTAAACACTAAACACTTAACACTTAACACTTAACAATGGTTTCCCTTCCCGATACAGCGACCCTGCTTCCGCAGGAGCACCCCCTCGCCACCGGAGGCACGCTCTATGCCTTCCCGTCTGCGAGCACCGACCTCGTCAAGATCGACCTCATCCACGAGGCTGGCTCGGCTTACCAGCCGCAGCCGCTGTGTGCCGCCGCCGCCAACCGCCTCTTCGCTGTGGCATCCGACGACATGGATGCCCGTCAGTTGGCCGAGTTTATGGACTATCGCGGCATCGTCGTTGACCACAATCCCGACATCCTCACCGCCTCCACGTCGGTCTATTTCCTGCGTCGCTACCTGGACGAACTGTTGCCTGTGCTGCAGCAGCTGCTCCTGCATCCGGCCTTCCCGCAGGACGACTTCGAGGTATTCCTCAGCAAACGCAGACAAGAGCTGCAGGCCATGCAGCGCAAGACGCGCGAAGTGGCCCGCCGGCTCTTCTACCAGACGCTCTTCGGCACCGACCATCCTCTGGGACGCTATGCAGAACCCGATGACGCCGACCGGCTCGACCGCGAAACGGTGGTATGTTTCTTCCATCGCCGCTACCGCTCGCGCCAGCTGATTGTCTCGGGCAACATAGATGCGGAGTTGATAGAGAAAGTCACAGAGTCGCTGGCTCTGCTACAGGTTGAAGAGTCAAAAAAAACCAAAGTCGAAGATCTGATTTCAACTTTCCGCTATCAACTTTCCACTATCAAGGTTGCGGTTCCCGGTGCGGTACAGACCACCTTGCGCGTGGGACGTATCCTGCCGCTCAGATGGGATTCCGTCGACTATGCCCGCTTCATGCTCCTCACCACCCTTCTGGGCGGCTTCTTCGGCTCTCGCCTGATGAGCAATCTGCGCGAGGACAAGGGCTACACCTACGGTATCCAGGCACACACACAAATCTACCGCGGCGTCATAGTCCTTTATATTACCACTGACGTGGATGCTTCGGCTGCCGATGCCGCCGAAGAGGAGATTCGACGCGAGCTGCAGCGACTGTGCGACGAGCCTGTGGGCGACGACGAGCTTGCAATGGTCAAGACAGTGCTCATCGGCGACTTCATCCGTAGCGTCGATGGCGTTTTCGAGCGTTCCGAGCGATTGCGCAGCATGCTTGCCACCGATGTCGACGAGACCTTCACCGACAACCTGCGCGAAGCGTTGCAGACCACCACCGCCGACCATCTCCTCCAGCTGTCCCGCCGTTTCCTCCAGCCCGCTGACATGCTCTATTGTCGCGCCGGAGCGATTTAGTGTTAAGTGTTTAGTGGGTAGTGTTTAGTAGGTAGTTGGTAGTTCCAACTTTCAACTTAACACTACCCACTAAACACTTAACACTCAACACTTAACACTCAACACTTAACACTCAACACTTAACACTCAACACTTCCAGTAGTCGCTCCCCTCAATACTCAACGCGTTGGGGTCGAACCGGGGTTCGCGGCCCTGCTTCTTCTGCCGCTCATAGTCCTTCAGGCTCCGCAGTGCCTTGGGGGAGAGCAGCAGGATGGCCACGACGTTGATCCACGCCATGATGCCCACGCCGATGTCGCCCAGCATCCACACCATGCCGCTGCTCTGCAGCGAGGCCACGAAGACAGCGGAGATGGAGGCAATGCGCAGTACCCAGATGACAACCTTCTCGCCGCGGTCGTCGCCGAAACGGAGGTCGGCACGCTCCAGCTCGTCCAGCTGCTCGGGGTGCTTCTTGTAGATGCGGCGGCGCCAGCGGTTGAAGAGGTATACGAGGTTGGTTTCGGCATAGTAATAGTAGGCCATGATGGTGGTGAAGGCAAAGAAGAAGAGGGCTATGGAGATGATGAGGTCGCCCGCGCGCGGTCCCACGACGGTACCTATGGCGCGGGTGGTGTAGAACACACCGGGCTCACCCTCTGGGGCTGTGGGGTTCTGCTGCAGGTAGGTGACCACCGCGCCGGCAGAGGTCTGCTGCACGGTGTCGATGATGTTGTAAGTCTTGCATGCCAGAATCATCATGGCGGTGGCGGTGCATACAAGCAGCGTGTCGATATAGACCGAGAAAGCCTGCACGAGTCCCTGCTTTACGGGGTGCGATACCTTGGCGGCACCAGCCACAATGGCTCCGGTACCCTGACCGGCTTCGTTGCTATAGATGCCGCGCTTCACGCCCCAGGCTATGGTGCTGCCAATCAAGGCACCGCCCACCTCGTTGACGCCTACGGCGCCGCGCAGCATCTGCATGAACACCTCCGGTACCACCTGCCAGTTGACCATCAAAACCACAATAGCGAGGATGATATACAACATTGCCATCACGGGTGCCACTATTTGCGCCACGTTGGCGATGCGCTTCACGCCGCCGATGATGACCATTGCCAGGAGCAACGCCACCACGATACCTACCGCCCAGGCGGGCACGCCGAAGCTCTGTGAGCAGCTGAGGGCTATACTGTTGCCATGGATGGGGGGGAGTAAGACGCCGCAGGCCACAGCCGCCAGCACGGCGAACAATCCGCCGAAGAAAGGACTGTGCAGACCTTTCTCGATGTAGTAGGCCGGGCCGCCGCGAAACTGGCCGTTATGGTCTTCTTTGTATATCTGCGCCAACGTGGCTTCCACGAAAGCGCTGCCGGCTCCGAAGAAGGCTATAATCCACATCCACACGATGGCACCAGGTCCACCGAAGCCTATGGCAGTGGCCACTCCCACAATGTTACCTGTACCCACACGACCTGAAAGGGCCATAGCGAAGGCCTGGAATGATGAGATGCCAGGTCGTCGTGACCGGACGGGAGCAAGGCCGCCTTCAGGCGCCGTCTTCTTTTCTTTGCCAGCGCTGCCGAACAGCAGTTTGAACATTTCGCCGAAGCGACGTACCTGCACAAAACGCGTGCGGAACGAGAAATAAAGTCCCGCCAGCAGGCATAGCGCCACCAGCGCAGGACTCCACACCCAGCCGTTCACGGCTTCAACGGTCGTGGTAAACCATGTACCGATAGTTTCCATAGCATTGTGATTTTCAAAGTGCAAAATTACGAAAAAAGTTGATAATTGAAAGTTGAAAGTTGAAATTAACGAAAAAAAACGTATCTTTGCAGTCTGAAAAAATAATAAAAAGATGAAGAAAGGGAAACTATCGGAGCGTGCCGCTGTCTGGATGACGCGGCTTTGGAAAGGTCTTGCGAGCCATCCTGTCGAACTGCTTGTTCTGCTGCATGCCACGGTGTCGGCAATGGTGCAAAGTACAACCTGGTGGCAGATGCCGGCCTATTATGCAGCCTTCGCCACAGTGGCGGCATTGTGTCTGTCGTTCTATCGCAAGAATGTGTGGACATCGGTGGCCTATTGGGCCGTGTTGCCGTTGTATGCGCTGACCGCTCTGCTGCCTGCGGAATGGCACTCGATGACCGAATACGGAATACTCACGGCACTGCTGCCGGCGGTGTACCTGCTGGCGCGCGGATATGGCGACTTCAACACACGCTTCTTCAGCATGGTGCGCTCGGGTGTGGTGGCCATGGGCATAGGTGCGTTGGCATTCGTCCTGCTGCTGCTTATCGATGCATCGATACAGATACTCTTCCCAGTGTCGTGGCGCAATGTCGAAGAGTATATTGCAATCTTCTGCTTCGTGCTGCTCACGCCGATGCTGTTCATAGGCATGGAGAGCAGCGACGAGCGGCCTACCGCCAGCCGCCTCGAGGAGGTGCTGGTGAACTGGGTGCTTACACCGGCACTGCTGATTTACAACGTGGTGCTGTATGTCTATCTGGCGTTGATTGTTGTCCGCTGGGACTTGCCCAAAGGGTCGGTGGCCACGATGGTGTCGATGTTTATCGGCGTGGCTGTAGCGGTGCGCTGGCTGCGCCCAGTGCTGCAGAAGCAGCCGCTGGGATGGTATTTCCGCTGGTTTGGCCTGATAGCGTTGCCGCTGGTGGTGCTGTTCTGGGTGGCGACGAGCTACCGCATCGGCCAGTACGGATTCACCATCGACCGCTGCATCCTGGTGGCCACCGGCGTGCTGATGACTGCGTTTGCCGTGCTGTCGCTCTTCAAGACCACCCGCGGAGGCTATTGGTTCCTGGCCGGTTACGCCATTGTAGGACTGCTGCTAGCCGTGGGAGGCCCGCTGTCGGCACGCCAGGTGTCGCTGCGCTCGCAGACCAAAGTGGTGCGCCAGTATGCCGAAAAACTGAATATCCTGACTGACGACGGGATATTGGCGTTACCGGCGCGCGATGATGCTGATTCAGCCTACCGCCGAGAGCATCGTGCCGTCTATCAAGCAATGAAATACATTGAGAGCGACCTCGCCGACTCCACTGCCGTACGGCAGCAATTTGGCGTTACCCGTGCGGAATATCTCGACCACCTGTCGAGAAAAACGGCTGACTATGCCGATTCGTGGCACGTTGATCGTTACAACGACTACCCAGAGGAACTTGAGGTTGAATCAGTTGTTAAGCAGATATGGGTAAATCCCATTAAATCTATCGAGATTGCAGATATCGGTGGTTACAGCCGGTTGTATTCTCATATTAGTGTTAGCGACGGGAAAATTAGGCTCGACAACACTGTCATAGAAGCCGATTCAGTTCTCGCCGTGCAGTTGGCTAAGATAGGCTATACTCTCGAAAGTAACCTTGACCGCCAGACGGTGGAGAACCACGAGGAGGAACTCTGCACCTACCGTTCGCCAGACGGGCGGATACTGATGGTCTTTGAATTCTTCCACATAGAGTGCGACAATGCCAGCAACCACATGGGTAACGGCGAGGTTTTGTGTGCATTGATAAAAGACTAACACATTCACGCATTCACACATTCAAAGATATGTTACAGATTGGAACCAAAGCCCCGTATTTCGAGGGCATGATTGAGACGGGCGAGCGCGTGAGCCTCGCCGACTACAAGGGCAAGAAGCTTGTGCTTTACTTTTATCCCAAAGACAGCACTCCGGGCTGCACTTCTGAAGCCTGCGACCTTCGGGACAACTACGAGCGCTTCCTCGCTTTGGGCTACGAGGTGTTGGGTGTTAGCAAGGACAGCGCCGCCTCGCATCAGCGTTTCATCGAGAAGTACCAGTTGCCTTTCCACCTCGTCGCAGACACCGACCTCACCATCCTCAAGGCTTACGAGGCATGGGGCGAGAAGAAGAACTACGGCAAGGTGACGATGGGGACCCTGCGCACCACTTACGTCATCGACGAGCAGGGCCTCATCGTCGACGCTATCGGCAAGGTGAACACCAAAGCCCACACCGCACAAATATTATAGCTATGCAGCGGGGTACCCGCCAAATTCACTTAGAGGGAAGAGAATTAGTGGACGGATTTTGATTCGAGGGCTATCTTCAGCTTGTCGGCGATGCGGGCCTCGAGGGGGACGGTGTTGTAATCCTGCCAGAAGTCGTCGGAGGCGTCGCCGTGGCCGAAGATGTCGTGGTAGTAGAGCTCGACGCCTCTCGTAGCGTGGATAGTAGAGTCGAGGAAATGGGGCTCTGAGGGCCGCTGGTCGACGTGGACCCAGACGCTATAGTCTTCAACCAGATGGTCGGTGACGATGTTGCGGAAGGTGCGGTATACGTCGTTGTCAATGACGGCTTGCTTGGGCGGGATGGCCCGGCTGGCATGCGACACCATGCTGAAGACCATTGTGTAGCGTCCGTTGACTTTGGCGTAGTCATATTGTTGGTGACGGTAGGGGATGATGACGCCGCCAAGGACACGGTTCAGCGGCCAGGGAAGGGTGATGGTGTCGGAGTGGCGCGAGGAGATGTAGTAGTGCACCAAGGCCAGGTCACTATGGTTGATGACGATGGAGATGCTGTCGTTGTCATGGGCGTAGGTGACAAGGTAGTAGCGTTCGCCGCCGATATCATCAAGGATGGCTAAAGTGGAGTGTTTGTCGAAACGTCGGGTGTTGCGACGGTTGACGAGAGTGCTGGCGCTTTGTACAACGTCGGTCAGGGCGGAGGGGTCTTTGTATTCGGTCTGTTGGCGGCCGACGAAGGGGCTCTTGAGGTAGTTGGAATCGCCGAGCATGCTGCGGAGCATGGCGGTGTCGTAGACGAGCAGTCGGCTCAAGGGATAGCGCTTGTGGTTGCCGGCCAGATTGATAGAATCAACGCGGGCAGGGTCGTAGTCGAAGAGGCTGACCTTCTGGACATACTGCTTGTCGTAGCCAGGTCGCATCACATCGGCCATGGCCTCGCAGAAGAGCCAGAGACTGTCCTCGGTCAGGCTGTAGCGACGGAAGAAGAAGGTGCCGATAGCGGTGTCGCAATGGTAGTTGTCGGGTATTCGCTTGACGACTTCCTTAAGAAGGGAACTGGGTTTCTTATACTCGCTGATGTTGACGTCGTTGAGGGTAATCTCAAGAGGACGGAGCTTGATGTTGGGGTGCTTGCGCAGCTCGCGGAGGGTGAGCGTGTCGGAACGATAGCCCATGCAACTGACGGCGATACGGCCGTCGGAGGCGGCCGTCTTGAAGAGGTAGTCGCCATCGAGGTTGGTCTGAGTGCCGCTGGTACCACCTACCACGCGCAGTATGGTGTAGGGAAGAGGCTCTTTGCTTCGTGCATCGGTGACGCGTCCTTTGATTGGTTTGGTTTGTGCTTCCGCCGTGAGGGAAAGTGTGAGTATTGCCAGCAGAATGATATACTGGGTTGGATTTTTCATAGTGACGTTATTTACTCATCAGTATTATCTCCGATATGCAGAGGTCGTTGTATTTCAGTCCTTTCTTGGTGGCGGTGATGCAGAAGTGCAGCTCGGTGAAGTAGTCGTCGCTCCAAGGGTATCCCAAATTGAATGATGGGGCATTGTCGAGCAGTGGTTGCCAGCTGTATCCACTTGGCTCTTTAGTGGGCAGCACCTTATATGCTATGGGCTTGTTGCCCTTTTCTCGATCCCTATACCCGAATACCATATCGCCTTTGGAATAAAAAGTGTCTGGAACAAAATGGTGTATGCTTGAATAGTCGGCGCTGATCCACATACTGTCTATCCGGGTGTTGTTATGCCAGGTATCGGCGTTCTTGGTGTAGCCGTTTAGGAGCATTATGCCTTCCAGGCAGGTGGGCTTCTTGAAGCGGATGGTGATATAGATATTACCCTCCTTGTCGGGACGCAGCACCGTGGCGGTGGTGGGGTCGAGGTCGAAGAGGTTGGCGATGGGATACTTGCTGTCGGCACCGCTCACCTCGACGGTGAACTGCGACGGGTCGATGCGGTGGTTGAGAATATTGTCAATGGGTTGCTGTGGACAGTTCTTCAACTCGTAATCGACGATGAACGGCTTGGCGGCGGCAAGGTCGAAGTGTCGGGTCTCGTAGCGCCATAGGTCGCCCTCCTGTTTCATGGGCAGGCCGCTGATGCCTCTGCTCCAGCTCTCCCAGCCACGGAGGTATGCCTTCTCGTTTATGATGCGCACGTTGGAGGCGTCGAGCTGTACCGAGAAGTGGTCGGCGTGGCCGTCGCCCCAGTAGGCGGCAGGGGTGAAGTCGTACATGAAGCGCAACTCCCAGTAGTAGTCGGGTGTATAATAGTAATAATGGTTGCGACGGTAGTAGGCGCCCTCGCTGAGTGGTGTCTCTACGGTGTAGCGCACCTCGAGGGTGGCGAAACTCTGCGCCGGAATGTCGAGGTAGGTGTAGTACCAGCGACGCGATACGGACTTGGTGTTGATATATATTTCCTCACCGTAGAGGGCGAAGAGGCTGTCTTCAATGTGCTTGAAGTTCCGCCCGGCAGTGTCTACATCTATAAGTATGTCCCACGCAACGCGTTTGTTTGCTGGAACGATGACTGTGTCGCGCGAGTGCTGCCACTTCAACTGGCGGTCGCCGAGCATGAAACTCACGTTGCGTATGTAGCCGTCGCGCCACCCCACCTCCTGTTCCGACTCGGTGATATCGTCCAGGCTTACCCATTCGGACTCACCGCTGCCCCAATAGTCGATTGGAAAGCCGTAGGGCAGGCTGTCGAATGAGCGGTTGCTGTGGTTGTGCAGCAGATAGCGCACTACGACCTCGGTGTAGAGACCGCGTGGCACGAAGGTAACATGCTCATCAACCAACTGCACTTCGGGCACGTGTATCGCCACTGGGGTGGGCGAGAGGGTGATGGCCGAACGTACAGCCACAGGGTCGCCATTGGCCCACACAACCATTACCGACGCCAGCATCAGCGCCAGCGTCAGGAAGCCTCTTCGTATCATCGTAAGGCGCTGTTAGAGAGCTACGCCTTCGATCTTGGCGCGTGCCTCGAGGACTGCTTTGTAGTCGTTCATGGCGCGCATCTGCAGGTCGTAGATGCTGCGGGGGCAGTCGGGCGTGAAGGTCAGCTTGCCGCTGTCCCACAGTTTGAGCACGGCCTCGAGGTTCTCCTTGCGGTTCAGCAGGTGGTAGTACTCGCCTTTCATCCTTTCCTTGTAGTCCTGCGAAAGCATCAGCTTGGTGATGGTCTGTAAATCCATGGTGATTATTGTTTGATTGTTTGAATGATTAATTGCTTTAGTGATTTTAATTCTTAATTCTTAATTCTTAATTCTTAATTCTTAATTCTTCATTCGCAAGCGAAAGGGCCTTGTCGAGGCCGTCGGCGTTGCGGCCGCCGGCGGTGGCGAAATGGGGCTGTCCGCCGCCACCACCCTGTATCTCCTTGCCGAGGGTGCGCACCATCTGGCCGGCGTTGAGGCCGGCGTCGACGCGCTGCTGACCCAGCACGATGAGCAGCGCGGGCTTGCCGTCGGTGACGCTGCCCAGCACCACGGCCATGTCGGGATGGTCGTTGCGGAGCGCCAGGATGGCATCCTTGACGGTGTTGACGTCAAAGTCGACACGTTCCACGATGACGGGGGTGTTTTTCAGGCGCGAAGCGTAGCCTTTGGCGATGCTGTTGGCCACTTCCGCTTTCCATTTTTCACTTTCAGCTTTCAATTTCCCGTTCTCCTCCTGCAGCTTGGCGATGGAGGCTGTGAGGTCCTTGGTGCCCTTGAATAGGTCGGTCAGAGCGGCGAGTTGCTCCTGCTGGCGGTCGGCAAAGTCGGTGGCAGCCTGGGCGGTGACGGCCTCGATGCGGCGCATGCCGGCGGCCACAGCTCCTTCGCTGACGATGCGGAAGGAACCAATCATGCCGGTGTTCTGCACGTGGGTACCGCCGCAGAATTCGATGCTGGGGCCGTATTTTACCACACGCACGTGGTCGCCGTATTTCTCGCCGAAGAGGGCCATGGCGCCGAGCTTCTGCGCTTCGGCGAGGGGCATGGCTCGGTGCTCCTCGAGGGGCAGGCACTGGCGAATCATCGCGTTGACGCGGCGCTCCACATCGCGTATCTCTTCATGGCTCAGTTTGGCGAAGTGGCTGAAGTCGAAGCGCAGCCGCTCGGCGTCGACGCTCGAGCCCTTCTGCTCCACATGGTCGCCCAGCACTTGGCGCAGGGCGTGGTGCATGAGGTGGGTGGCCGAGTGGTTGCAGGCGGTGGCCTGTCGCTTGTCGGCGTCCACGCTGGCGTGGAAGGTGACCGTCAGGTCTTCGGGCAATTCATCGACGATGTGGACAATGAGCCCGTTCTCCTTCTTGGTATTTACCACTTTCCACTTTCCACTATCCATTTTCAGCTCTCCCGTGTCGCCAGCCTGGCCGCCGCTCTCGCCGTAGAAGGGGGTGCGGTCGAACACCAGCTGGTAGAACTCCTTGTCTTTGGCTTTCACATGGCGGTAGCGGGCAATGCGCACATCGGCTTCGAGGCAGTCGTAGCCGATAAACTCCTGCTCCACGCCGGGCAGCAGCTCCTGCCAGTCGTCGCTCTCCACCTTGGCGGCCCCGCGGCTGCGCTCCTTCTGCTCGGCCAGTCCGCGGTTGAAGCCGTCCATATCCACCGTGAGGCCTTTCTCCGAGGCCATCAGCTGGGTGAGGTCGATGGGGAAGCCGTAGGTGTCGAAGAGTTCGAAGGCGAAGGCTCCGTCGACCACATTGCCACTGCATTTGGCAGCGTATTCCTCGAAGCGCTTGATGCCGCCGGCGAGGGTTCGCAGGAAGGCTTGCTCTTCCTCGAGGATGATGCGCTGTATGAGCTCCTGTTGCTTCTGCAGCTCGGGGAACTGGTGTCCCATCTGCCCTACGAGGGTGGGGATGAGGGTGTTGAGAAACGGCTCGGTGAAGCCGAGGAAGGTGTAGCCGTAGCGCACGGCGCGGCGTAAGATGCGACGGATGACGTAGCCGGCCTTCACGTTCGAGGGCAGCTGTCCGTCGGCGATGGAAAAGCTCACGGCGCGCAGGTGGTCGGCGCACACGCGCATGGCGATGTCGGCCTGCTCGTTGTCGCCGTAGTGTTTGCCGCATTTGGAGGCAATCTCCTGAATCAGCGGCTGGAAGACATCGGTGTCGTAGTTCGACCGCTTGCCCTGCATGACCATGCAGAGGCGCTCGAAGCCCATGCCGGTGTCGATATGCTTGGCCTTCAGCGGTTCCAGGCTACCGTCAGCCTTGCGGTTGTACTGCATAAACACCAGGTTCCATATCTCGATGACCTGCGGGTTGTCCTTGTTCACCAGCTCACGGCCGGGAACCTTAGCCTTTTCTTCGTCGGGGCGTATGTCGACGTGTATCTCCGAGCAGGGGCCGCAGGGTCCTTGGTCGCCCATCTCCCAGAAGTTGTCCTTTTTCGAACCTTTCAGGATTCTGTCCTCGCTGATGTGCTCTTTCCAGAAGTTGTAGGCTTCCATGTCCATCTCGAGACCTTCCTTCTCGTCGCCGCCGAAGACGGTGACGTAGAGCCAGTCTTTGTTAATCTTCATCACCTCGGTGAGGAACTCCCATCCGTAGGCGATAGCCTCTTTCTTAAAGTAGTCGCCGAAGCTCCAGTTGCCCAGCATCTCGAACATGGTGTGGTGGTAGGTGTCGTGTCCCACCTCTTCCAGGTCGTTGTGCTTGCCGCTGACGCGCAGGCATTTCTGCGAGTCGGTGGCAC
>CAMJJD010000037.1 GCA_946406015.1 uncultured Bacteroidales bacterium
GCATTGGCCAGACGGGCCAGAGCCTGCTCGGCCTCGGGGGTGAACTCGTTGGGGTGGTTGAAGTGGGTGTTGAGCCAGATAGGATGGTACTTCTTCAGCATATCGCACAGCTCGGGGGTGATGCGCTGGGGGCACACCACGGGGGTGCGGCTGCCGATGCGGACGATCTCCACATGCGGGATGGCACGCAGGCGCTGAATGATGTACTCGAGCTTCTTGTCGCTGACCATCAGGGCATCGCCACCGCTGAGGAGCACATCGCGCACCTGCGGGGTCTTCTCGATGTAGGCCAGACACTTCTCGATACGCTCGCTGGGGCTCTCGTCGTCCTTCTGGCCGGCGAAACGGCGGCGGGTGCAGTGACGGCAGTACATGGAGCACATATCGGTGATGAGGAACAGCACGCGGTCCGGATAGCGGTGGGTGAGGCCGGGAGCGGGCGAGTCTTCGTCCTCATGCAGCGGGTCGTTGAGGTCGGCAGGGGCGATGTTGCACTCGGCACCTTGCGGAATAGCTTGACGGCGGATGGGGTCGTACGGGTCGTTGGGGTCGATGAGGCTCAGATAGTAAGGAGTGATGGCCATACGGAACTTGGCCAGGGCCTTCTTGATACCCTCGGCCTCTTCGGGCTCGAAGGTGAAGTACTTACTCAGCTCCTCATAGGTCTCGATGCGGTTTTTCACCTGCCATTTCCAGTCGTTCCACTCAGCGTCGCTGACGTTAGGGAACAATTCTTTTCTGCGGTTGACTTTCATAAATGATTATATTTATTCCTTTTTATATCAATACTATAACACGCGTGACAGACTTCTGTGTCCACACACTTCACGATGCAAAGATACAAAAAAAGCTCCACCTGACAAAATTTACTTTACCTGCGACTAAACGTATATAGGAAAAATATGCAGCCTGCGAAGAATTTTACCAAGAGAATAGTCGTATCTTTGCAGCGTGAAAAAACAATTAAAACAATAATACATGAAAAAGACCCTACTGACAATCACCCTCTTGGCCAGCGCCGCCGTTACTTTCGGACAGACGAAACAGGGATTCAGCCTCTCGCTGCGCGAAGACTTGGTCGACTTCAGCACCATGTCGGTCGAAGGCGACACCCGCAATCCCTACGGCACCGCCTACCGCCACACCTTCGGCACCGAACTCTCGGCAAGTTACTACCTAGGCATCGGCGACCGATGGGAATTCGGCATCGCCGCCGGACTGATGCTGCACGACTACGCCCTGACAGGCATCTTCCACTCATGGGACGAACCCACCAACACCACCGCCGACGGGCTCTACACTCACACCGAACGCCAAACCTACGACAAGCAGACGACACTCAACCTGCCCGTGGTGGCCAGCGTGAAGTACCTCTTCAGCGACTGGGCCGACCGCCAGTTGTGGGACATCGTCCCCCTTGTGTCGGCACGGCTAGGCTACGTGGTAGGCCTGACAGGAATCGACGGCGATTACTATGACGAGCTGACTGTCAATCCCGTAGCCAACCCCTATGGACTGACTCCCGGCACCGACCGTATGTGGCAGACCACCCGCTTCGACCGGCAAGGCTTCTTCTGGGCGCTGGGCGTCGGCGCCCGCTTCGGACACTTCGACCTGGAGCTGGAATACACCTGCCAACCGAAACACTACGTCACCGACACACGCCAAGAGAGTGTTGACGGCACCGGCACGCTCCTCTCCGCCACCAGCAACCATAGCGACTACCGCCACGACAATAGCGACGGGCTGACGCTTCGCCTCACCTACCGCTTCTAGCCCAAACTGACAGATACAACAGGGGCCCCGCCGGATGGCGGGGCCCCTGCTTGTTTAGACAGACGAAGTTCTATTAAGCATAGAGCTCTTCGAAGATCTTGCGGAGCTTCGGGCTCTCGCGGAGCTCCTGCAGCGTGAACTCGGCGTGGCCTTTGGTGTAGCCGTTGCCCATGATCATGTTCACATCGCTGCCGATACCCTCGGCGCCGAGGCTGGCTTTGGTGAAGCTGGTGGCCATGCTGAAGAAGTAGACGATACCGTCGTCCTTGGTGCAGAGCACAGCGGTCATCTCCTGGTCGGGAACATTGACGCAGTTGATGGTGACGTCGGCCATCTTGCCGTTGGTGAGGCGCTCGACGAGCTCATAGACCTGCACGGGGGTCATGCCGGCGGCACTTTCCACGATGTCGCAGAAACCGAGGTCTTTGATACGCTGAGTGCTCTTGGGGCTGTTGGCAATGCCGATGACCTTACCGGTGACACCGACGCGCTTCTTGGCCTCATAGCAGCAGAGCATACCGCTCTTACCACCGGCGCCGAGGATGACGACGGTCTGGCCATACTGGCACAGTTTGGCAGTCTGGGCAGGGGCACCGGCCACGTCGAGGGCGCTCAGGGCGAGTTTCTCGGGCATATCGGTAGGAATCTTGGCATAGATGCCGCTCTCGAAGAGGATGGCCTTACCCTTGATGTCGACCTGGTCGACCTCGGGACGGATTTCGAGGATTTCGTCGATGCGGAGGGGGGTCAGCGAGAGGCTGACGAGGGTGGCGATGCGGTCGCCCTCCTTGAGGTCGATCTTGCCCTTCAGGGCGTCGCCGATCTTCTCCACCTTGCCGAGGAGCATGCCGCCCGAACCGGTGCGACGGTTGCGGTGCTTGCCCTGGAGCTCGACGTTGAGGAACATCTCCTTCTTCACCTCTTCCATAATCTTCTCTTGGCTGGCACCTTCACCGGCCTGCTGCTTGGCATAGTTGTGGATGTCGGTGAACGAAGCGGAGTCAATGTTCAGGGTCTGGACGTCGATCAGGATCTCATTGTCCCAAATCTCATCCATGTTGTTGTCAAGCTTGTTGGCGGGCTGAGGGAGAACACCCTTCGGCTCGATGACACGGTGGGTACCGTACTTGTTGCCTTTTTTCTGCATAATAATAAGTGTTATTTTTTTGATTATTAATTGATTTAACTACTTCCTTGCGGAATTGGAAAGTACAAAGATACTAAATAATTCCGTATTGGCAAAATTATTTTTTCCGCCATTCCTCCTGTCAACGGACTGACACCTCAAGCCGTAGGTCGCGATTACACTCCGACTTGTCTCCCTCCTACTTCACCGCGGCAAGGCGCTCGACGACGGTGCCGACGAGCTGGCGCATCTGGGAATGGTAGTCGTTGAGGAAGGTGCCGCACGGACGGTTGGCGATGATAAGACACACAGTGAGTGCTTCATGACCAAGAAGATGGCTGAATCCAAAGATAGCCGACGTCTCCATCTCGAGGTTGGTCACCGGTATGCCGTCGTAGCTGAAGGCAGCCAGACGCTCGTTCAGATTGTCTACCGCGGGATGCAGACGGATAGTGCGTCCCTGGGGGCCGTAGAAGCCCGGGGCGGTGACGGTAATACCGTGGTGCATGTCGTGAGCGACAGCGTCAAGCAGCCGCGGGCTGCACCCCACACAGTACGGAGCTGCCAGACGGGTATCAAGATTCATCTGCTCCGCAAAAGCTCGCTCCATTCTCGCCCATAGCCCACCGTCCGACGGCCACTCGCCGTAGTAGTTCATCAGGCCGTCGAGGCCGATGGCATAGCGCGAAGCAACTGCGCTGCCGCAGTCGATATCGGCCTGCAGAGACCCACTGGTACCGATACGCACCAATTGCAGATGCCGGTCGCATGTCTCATTCCACTTTCCTTTCTCCACTCGCAACGCCGCGTCGAGCTCGGTCATCACGATATCAATGTTGTCACACCCCATGCCTGTGCTGAGGGCGGTCATGCGAACACCGTGATAACGACCCGTAAGGGCATGTAATTCTCGGTTATACGACTCATATTCAACACTCTCGAACACCTCCTTGAACATATCTACCCGTCCAGGGTCACCAACAAGCAGCACCTTGTCGGCCAAGGTGCTGCTCATCAGGTGTATGTGGTAGAGGCTGCCATCGGGAGCAAGTACCAATTCACTGGCTCTCATAGGGCTGTACTATTTTCTGGAAGGAGTGTTGGAGGAACGGGTAGCGGTACTGCGGCCTGTGGTCGCGTTACTGGTACCGCTGGCACGACTGCTGCCCGAACGGGTAGTGGAGGTCGTCGTTGTACCGGCGGCATTGGAACGGGTGCTGCCCGTGCGGGTAGTGGTTGTTGTCGTAGTACCGGTAGTGCGACTATTGCCTGTGCGTGTGGTCGTCGTGGAGGTGGCGCTGCTGCCTGTACGACTGCTGCCTGTGCGGGTCTCGGTGCCTCCTTCCTGTCTGCCAGATTCTTCACTTACACGGCTGGTACCGGTATTGCTACGGGTAGGGGTAGTGCCGGTGCTGCGGGTGGTCGTACCGGTGCGCGACTCGGTAGCGTTGCTGCGGGTCTCAGTGGCGCCGCCACGGGTCTCGGTGCCACGCGAAGGCGTGGCGGTCTCTGTGGCACGGGTGCTGCCGCTGCGGGTCGAGGTGCCGGGAGTGGCGGTACCACTGGCCGTAGGCCGTGTGGTGGGAACTGCACCAGTGCTGCGAGGTCCATTGCCATTGTTGCTGTTGTGCACCTGCGGGTGCTCCACACCGGGCGTCCAGGTGTGAATCGGGGCGGGCGGCGGAGTCTGCGGCGTACGCATGTAGTAGGGCGGCAGCGGAGGATGCGTGTGGGGACCCCAGCCGTGATAGGGCGGTGCCGGCGGCATCCAGCCGTGACGGTGTATATCGTAGTGGTAGCTGCGCATATAGCCTACAGCATGCATCCTACGACTGTAGGGATTGTAAGGCGGTACAAACCAGGCGAATGAGGGCATGCGCACCGTGGCGTGGAAGCGCAGGTACTGTGCCGCATTGTACATTCGGCCGGCACTGTAGAGCCATACGCACTGCAGGTCGAGAGGCATGTAGATTTCGTCGCCCGTATAGGCGTCATAGCCATAGACCCACAGCTCGTAGTAAGCCGAGTTGATGCGCTCCATCCATACTTCGTTGATTAGCACGTAGGTTTCAATCTCGTAATCATATCCGCAGTAAATCATCATCTCCTGCTGTGCATTGAGGTATTGCACCGTACGAGAAGCCTGGGCATAGGTAAAGTAGCGGATTGATGTGGCCGATGCCGTGAGGCTCATCAAGGCCATAACTACAATGATTGCAATGCGTTTCATAGCTGTATTGTGTTATTGTTTCTATTTATTTCGTACTGCAAAGATACGAAAACTTTCCAAACGGGCAAAAAATATTTCACACTCCCCCCCAACAAACCAAGTGTTATCTCCGTCATTTCCACGCCATTTCAATGCTAGTATAACGGTATTTCTACGGTTAAAACCGTAATACTACCGAAGAAGTACCGTAGAAATACCGTAGAAATGGTAGAGGATGTAGGGGGTCAACTGGTGGGGGGATGTTGGGCGGAATTCGATTTGTGCGGATGATTTTTTATAGAAAAAAGGCAGGGATGGTCGGTGTTCCGTTTTTTTTGTGTAATTTTGCAACCGCAAACCTTACGATTCATACTATGAATATCATTGGACTGATGTCAGGTACTTCGCTTGACGGTGTCGACCTCGCCTTATGCAACATGGACGAAAAACGCCACACAATCCTCGCCGCCGAGACTGTACCATACCCTGCCGAGTGGCGCCAACGGCTCTCGACACTGGAGCACTCCACAGCGTTGGAGTATACTAAAGCAAATGTTGAACTAGGACACTATTTTGGAAAGATAATCAATGAGTTTACAAAACAGAGAAACATTCCAATAGATGCCATTGCATCACACGGGCACACCATTTTCCACCAGCCCGGCATCGGTCTCACCACTCAAATCGGCGACGGCAACGCCATCGCCGCCGAGACAGGGTTGCCGGTGGTCAGCGACTTTCGCACCCTGGATGTGGCCCTTGGAGGCCAAGGGGCACCTTTGGTGCCCATCGGCGACGAACTACTTTTCAGTCAATACGATGCGTGTCTCAATCTTGGTGGAATAGCCAACATTTCCTACCGAAAGGGGGGCAAACGTGTGGCCTTTGACATCTGTCCGTGCAACATGGCCCTCAACCGGTTGGCAGCACGCTTGGGATTAGACTACGACCCCGACGGAGAAAATGCACGAAAAGGCACCCTAAACCAAGAGTTGAACAAAAGACTAAATCAACTTGAATACTATAATATTACACAACCAAAATCACTCGGAAAAGAATGGTTTGTCGAAGCCTTTTGGCCACTGTTGGATGTCTCCCCTCTGCCTGTAGAAGACCTGCTGGCCACTGCTACACACCATATTGCCGGACAGATAGCCGGCGTTGCGCACAACCAAGGCGTAAAAACAATGCTTGTCACCGGCGGAGGGGCCTTCAACCGCTACCTGATTGAGTGCATCCACAGATATGAACCATCGGTAGAAGTAATCATACCTGACAACTTAATAATCAATTATAAAGAAGCATTAATCTTTGCCCTGTTAGGTTACCTGAGACTCACCGGACAGACCAACACATTGGCCTCGGTGACGGGCGCACGATGCAATTCTATCGGGGGCACCCTCAGTGGTCTGTTGTCCCGCTAGCAGGGTTATTTCATGCTGGAGCGACGCTCCTTGATGACCTCGTACGCCTGGTTGATTTCCTTCATCTGTTCAGCAGCGTTACGCTGCATCTCCTCGCTCATGCCGGCCACGCGGTCGGGGTGATACTTCATGGCCATCTTGCGGTAGGCCTTGCGCACCTCGTCGTCGGTAGCCGAACTATCAATACCCAGAACGCGATAGGGATCCTTGTCGTAATTACTTGAGGCATTGGAACGTCCAGAATATCCAGAATAATCAGAGTAACCGGAGTCGCTCGACCCCACATGCCGCTCATGGATGCTCATGTAGTCGCTTTGGGATATACCAAGATACTGCGCAATAAGACGCAGCATATTGATTTCGCTCTGGTGGAAGTCACCATCGGCACCACCGATGCCGAAGAGGAAATCGACCATGTGGTAGCGCGTGTTGTAGTCGGTGTTGACTTTGATTTGGGCGCATACTTGGTCGATAGGTATGTCGCGCTGCACCATCTGCTGCAGCACCTTGAGCATCTCGCGGCCACGATCCTCGCCGTAGTTGGCCAAAAGGAAGCGCTTGACGTAGTCGAGCTCGCTGCGTTTCACAGCGCCGTCGACTTTCATCACGGCTGCAATGAGAACCATCAGAGCTGCGTTGACATCCTGTTGGGTACCGGTGTTGCGGTAGGGGCCACGGTGGTACGTATAGTCGCTGTAGCCACTTCCACCTATTTGTTTATCAGGTGATATAGCTTTGCCAATCCAATAGCCCAGCAGGGCTCCTATGGGGCCGCCGACGGCCCATCCAAGGCCCGCGAAGAGCCATTTGGTGAAACTACCCATTACTTGTTTCCAATTAAATTGTAGATAACTGATTGTATGTCTGTGCGGATATTCATCTTGGCCAGCTTGTTTTCAGCCGACGAAGGATACGTACGGTTCGACAGGAAGACGTAGACGAGGTCGTGATCAGGGTCGACCCAGAGCATGGTGCCGGTAAAGCCGGTATGCCCGTAGGAAGCCTGCGAGGCCTCGGGGCAAGTCTGTCCGCTCTTCGAGGGGGTGAAGAGCTGCTTGTCGAAACCGAGAGCACGACGGTTGCCTTGTTTGGCAAAGTGACGGCTGGTGAAGAGATTGACGGTCTCCTCCGTCAAATAGCGTTTCCCCTGATACACACCGCCGTCCAGAAGCATCTGCATCAACTGTGCCACCTCTTCCGCCGTGGAGAAGAGGCCGGCATGGCCGCTCACCCCGCCCATTGCATAGGCGTTTGGGTCGTGCACCTCGCCACAGATGACACCACCTTCACGGAGGGTATCCAGCTCTGTGGGAGCCACGAAGGCAGCACCGATGCCGTTCCGCAAGGGGTGGAATGTGGTGTGGTGAAGTCCCATCGGACGGTAGAAATACTCGGCACAGAACTGGTCAAGCGTCTGTCCGCTTACACGGTTCACCACATCGGAGAGCAACATGAAGCCCAGATCGCTGTACAAGTAGCCATCTTTGTCGTTGAGCGGAGAGTTGGCCACAAGCAGCAGTATACTGTCACGGTCGGCAGTCCGCTGCCAATAGCTGTCAAAAGCCTTCAGGCGGGCCTGATGGCTCATCACCTGCCGGATGGTTATATCCTTCTTGTCGGTAGTGTCCAGATAGGGCAGATACTTGCTCAGACGGTCATCGATGCCAAGCTTTCCATCATCTACCAAACGCATGACAGCCAAGGTGGTAGCACAGACTTTGGTGAGAGAAGCCACATCATAGACGGTAGTGGGGAGAACGGTGTCGGCCACCTGCGGGTCGTACGTGTGGTGGCCATAGGACTTGTCGAAAACAAGACGTCCTTTATGCAGCACCACCACCTGACATCCCGGCGTGGCATGGGCAGCAATGGCAGCGTTGACAATGGAGTCGATACGGTGGTCTGTGGCAAAAGCCTGTCGTACCAAGACATCGTCCATCTCATCCACAATCTGCTGGCATACAGTGCGGTGCTCTTCACCCGGTACACGAATGCTGTCGTCTATATAGGGCAGCACATGACGGTATTTTGCCTGCAGCACGCGGCGGCAGTGGTAATCCACCATGGCACGCACATCGTCATTCTCTTTGGCAATATTCTTGATGGTCTCGATGGCTTGCGGCACATCAGGCGGCAGCAGGAGTATGTCGTTGCCTGCCTTGAGGGCTGCCAACTCACCTCCACCCATGCCATAGGTATTTGTAACGCCCTTCATATCAAGCCCGTCAGTAATAATCAGTCCGTCAAATCCCATCTCACGGCGCAGCAGTCCGTCAACCACGGCGGGGCTGAGCGACGAGGGATGGAGGGGGTCGAGGGCGTTCACCTGCAGATGAGCCACCATCACGCCCTGCACACCGGCCTCAATGAGGCGGCGAAAGGGATAGGTGTCGATGCTGTCGATATACTCACGCGTGTGGTTGATGACCGGCAGCTCGAGGTGGCTGTCTTTATCGGTGTCGCCATGACCCGGAAAATGCTTGGCGGTTGCCACCACCCCCTGACTCTGCTGGCCGAGGGCATACATGATGCCCAGCTGGGCCACTCGCTCACGGTCGGTACCGAACGAGCGTGTACCAATGACAGGATTCTTGGGATTGGAGTTGATATCCACCACCGGTGCAAAGTTAATATGGATACCCATCTCACGACATTGGCGTCCAATCTCTTCACCCATACGGTAAACAAGGCTGTCGGCTTCGGGTGGCAGAAGGCCAAAACGGGCATTGCGGGGGAAAGAATACATGTCTTTCAGCCGCATTCCCAAGCCCCATTCGCCGTCAATACACACAAGCAGAGGTACTTTCGCATCCTCCTGAAAAAGCCGCGTCATAGAAGCCTGCCGTTCGGCGGTGCCGACAAAGAAGCATACGCCACCCACGCCATAGCCGTTCATGCGGTCAGAGAACTCCTTGGCCTGCTTGTCATCCATATTGAGGGGTACACGCACCACCATCAGCTGGGCAATGCGTTCTTCCAGAGACATGTCCTTCATCGTCTTTTCCACCCATTTCGTTTCAGGCGAGAGATATTTCCATCCGCGGGCATCGAACACCTGCTGGGCTGACGCCGTCACAGATGCGGCGAAGAAAAGGGTCAGATATAGCGTCTTTTTCATTGTCTTAACAGTTTATCAATATAGGCAACCTGCCGCTGGCGGGGGTTGCCTTCGTAGTTTAATATCACATAGTCGGCCCGACGCATCATCTCGTCGGCGGGCATCTGGTTGGCGATGCGGGCTCGGATGGCCTCCTCTCCCACCCCGTCGCGCAAAAGCAGCCGGCGCAGGCGTTCGTCAAAGTCGAGGTATACACACACCACACGGTCCATCAGCCGGTCGAAGCCATAGTCATAGAGGATGGCACTCTCGAAGAGCACGTAGGGAGCGTCAGCATGGAGAGCACAGAAGTGGGAAAAGTCGTCAATTACCCGCGGATGCACCAGCGCATTGAGACCCTCAAGCAGCCGGCGGTCGGCGAAGACACGCTGTGCCACAGCCCGCTTGTCGACATTGCCGTCAGGCTGGAAGACATTGTCGCCTAGCAATTGGCGCAAAGCGTCAAGGAAGTCGATGTCATAATAGTACCCCGCTGCCACGATATCGCTCACGAAACAAGGCACTTCCAGCCGACGGAATTCGGCGACCACGGTGCTCTTGCCGCACCCTATACCTCCGGTGATGCCCACCCGCTTCATTTGATGACCACACATTGAATCACCGACGGCTCGACGCTGCGGGGCCGCAGATAGGCAGGGAATTCCACCAGACGCGGCTCCAAACGTCCCTCGTGGAGGAAGATGTCGCCATAGTTGACAGCCACCACAAACTCAGGCTCGCGTAGCAGGTCGCGCTGAGCCACCCAGGCACGCACGCGGGCGTTCTCGGGATAGAGGCGCAGGGCGACGGTGGTATCGGCATCCAGCACAGTGACAGGCACAGTATAGGTCTTCTCGACATAAGCCTCGACAGGGAGGGTGAGCGTAACTTCGGTACACGAAGGATGTACGTCGGCATATTGGAGCCATACGGGTTCCAACGGGAGATGATAGGTACCGCTCTCGCTGATACCTCGTATGTTAGTGGCTGCCACTTTGAGTTCATCTATCTGGGCCAACACCTCGTCGGGACCGTAGAGGATCACCTCGGCCGGCGTGACGGTGGGCTCACCATAGAGTCCATGCTGCTCGGTAAAGGAGAACTCGACATCGTCGAGCCTTGGTTTGAAGGCTCGCTGTCCCCGGGGAGCGAGGACTACGCGCAGCGAATCCACCGGAGAGCTGACTTCCTTGACCCCCAGAATGGAGTGCATCAACTGCTTACGCAGCGACGACACCGCCACGGCGCTGCCATCCTCGGGCACCGCCACCTCGAGCTCATGGCGTCTGTGACTATTCACAAAAGCATTGAAGCCCGACATGGTTGCCTTCACCGGCAACACCGTGTCGGTGCTGACGACAGCATAGCGCACTGTATCATAGCCGACCATCTCGACGTGCACCCGCATGGGGTACTCGCCTTCCTCGGCCATCGACACACCCAGCCACACCAGCGCCGTAACGCCCAGTATGACCAGAAAGCGTTTCACTTCTTCTCTTCGGTCTTGGGCTCAGGGGCAGGCTGAATCATACCTTTCTCGACGGTCATAACGACACCGTTGGAGACCTCCACGTCGACAGTGTGTTCGTCGACAGCATGCACCTTGCCGTAAATACCGCCAGAGAAAACCACCCGGTCTCCCTTCTTGAGGCCGGCACGGAATTTCTGCTCCTCCTTTTCTCTCTTGCGCTGCGGACGCATCATCAGCAACCACATGATGACAAGGATGGCAATCATCCAAATCCACATCGAGCCGCCTTTACCTTGGGCCTGCAATAGAATCATGTTAATCATATGTACCTTTATTTATTCTTATTATTATACCTTATTTGATTTAATGTGCCACTTGGGCCAATATCTTCAGTTTGATGCGCGAAGGCTGGGCGTTACACACGAGAGTCACTTCCTGGAACTGCTGTCCGCTCTTGCCAGCGCTCTTGAAGGTGACGGTGACATAGCCTTCTCCGCCCGGGGCGATGCGTCCCTTTGGGTAGTCAGCCACGGTGCATCCGCATGTGGCCGAGGCGCCCGAGAGGATGAGGTCGGCATTGCCCGTGTTGCGGAAATGGAAACTGTAGCTGACACTTTCGCCAGCCGAAAGACGGCCGAAGTCGTGCACGTCGCTGTCGAAAGAGATAGCAGGCATCGCCTCCTTGTTGTCATAACCACCAGCACTCTGCGGGTTGTGGATAATGTCGACTCCTGCGTCGTCCGTCTTCTGCCGGCAGGCAGCCAACGAGAGGACTGTCAACACAAGGAGTGCCATATAGCTGATTCGTTTCATACTCATACTTTTACTTGTAACACTTACGGATTTCATTCAGTATCCTCGCCCGATTCGGTCAACAGACCTCGGCCAGTCTTCTTGATGCGTCCCTGCGAACGGAGTTCAAGCACCAAGCGGTCAAGGATACCGTTGATGAAGAGACGGCTACGGTCGGAGCTGAACTCCTTCGAGAGCTCGATATACTCGTCGATGGTGACACGCTCGGGGATGGTGGGACAGTTGACAAACTCGGCCACCGCCATGTTTATGAGCAAAATATCCATCAGCGCAACACGCTCAAACTCCCATCCTTGCAGGCGTTGACGCACCAGTTGGTCGCTCTCTTCCCTGACCGAGATGCTTTCGCGCAGCAGGTCGCGGGCAAACTGCATGTCTGCCTCGTCTTTCTCCTGCCGCCGGTCGTACATGATAGGCCACGGCATAGCCTCGTCGAAGTGTTGCTCGTCAAGTGTCTTGAGCATCATGAAGTTGTACTGCGCAATCTGCTCGAAATCATCCTCCCAAAGGAGGCTGCGCTCGGCGATGGCGGCCACGAGGGCCTCGCGGTTCATCAGATACCGGAACAGATTGATGGCCAACTCTTTGTCTGTTTTATAATCATGCTCGGGGAACGAGAGGTAATCGCCATAGACCTTGTTCTGACGGAAGTCGATAAAAGCCTCACGGACGAGGTCCTCATGTACGTCCCAAACGCCGGCCCATTGGTCGGAGTACTTCTTGAGCTCATAGTTGTCGGCCATACGACGCAGGAACTCGTTCTCAAGGAACTTGCGGTTGGGTTGTCTCTCAGCATCGGTGGGACGGAACTTCTTCTGGCCCTCCTCAATCACCTTGGCTCCAACCTCGACCATACGGGTCATCAGAGCAATCTGTATGATGCCCAGTTCGTTGAGACGAGCAACATGATATTCAAAGTCAGCCATGGCATCGCCGACGGGCTTGTCTTCCATCTGGCGTGCATAGAGGGCCTGGAGCACTTTACAGCGTAGGAAATGTCTGCTTAGCATTTATAGTACGATGTTGATAATTTTCTTAGGAACAAAAATGACTTTCTTAGGCTCACCGGTAAGCCACTTGGCTGCTTCGGGGGCCGCTTTCACCGCTTCCCAAGCCTCCTGTTGGCCAAAGCCGGCAGGCAGGTCGATGGTGAAGCGCATCTTGCCGTTGAACTGCACAGGGTACTTCACCGTGTCCTCAACAAGATACTGCGGGTCATACTGCGGCCACGCAGCGTCGAAGACCGTGGTGTCGTGACCCAGCTGGTGCCACAGCTCTTCGGCGATATGCGGCGCGAAGGGAGCGATGAGCACAGTCAGAGGCTCAAGCACCTCGCGTCCGGCACCCTTGAGGTCGGTCAGCTGGTTGGTGCAAATCATGAAGGTGGAGACAGAGGTATTGAACGAGAAGCGCTCAATATCGTCTGTAATCTTCTTGATGGTCTGGTGGAGAATCTTCATGCCGGCAGGGCTGGCCTGACCGGAAAGACCTGTGTCGTACAATTTCCAGAACTTCTTGAGGAAACGGAACACACCCTCGATGCCGTTGGTGTCCCACGGCTTGGCTTGCTCGACGGGGCCGAGGAACATCTCATACAGGCGCAGCGTGTCGGCACCGTAGCGGGCCACAAGGTCGTCGGGGTTCTGCACGTTGTACATGCTCTTACTCATTTTCTCGACCTCCCAGCCACAGATGTACTTGCCGTCCTCCATCTCAAAGCGGGCATCGGCAAACTCGGGACGCCACTGGCGGAACCGCTCTATGTCGAGCACGTCGTTGTCAACAATATTGATGTCAACATGGATGGGTGTAACATCATTCATATTCTTCACCAACCCTTTCGAGATAAACAGGTTGTTATCGGTCTTGCTGCGATAGACGAAGTTGCTACGGCCCTGAATCATGCCCTGGTTGATAAGCTTCTGGAAAGGTTCTTCCTTGACCGACATGCCGAGGTCGAAGAGGAATTTGTTCCAGAAACGGGCATAGATGAGGTGACCCGTGCCATGTTCAGCGCCGCCGACATAGAGGTCTACGTTCTGCCAATAGCCGACAGCCTCTTTTGAGAAGTAAGCGTTGTCGTTGTGCGGGTCCATATAGCGGAGGTAGTATCCGCTGCTGCCGGCGAAGCCCGGCATAGTGCTGAGCTCCAGCGGGAAGACAGTGACGTTGTCAATGTCTCGGACATTGACAACCTTGTTGGTCTTGGTGTCCCAGGCCCAGCACTCGGCGTGACCCAGCGGAGGCTCGCCGGTGGCGGTAGGTTTGAACTCCTTCACGTCGGGCAATTCCAGCGGAAGGCACTCCTCGGGAATGGGGCACGGTATGTTACCCTTATAATAGATGGGGAACGGCTCGCCCCAATAGCGCTGGCGGCTGAAGATGGCGTCGCGCAGACGGTAGTTGACGGTACGGTGGCCGATGCCCATCTCCTCGATACGGTCGATGACGGCGGCCATTGCCTCTTTCACCTTCATGCCGGTGACGAAACCGCTGTTGACCGAATAGCCCGTCTTGGCATCCATGCTTTCGCTCCAGGTGTCGGGGTCGCTGGTGACATCTTTCTCCAACGAGACCACCTGGCGTATGGGCAGGCCGAAATGGCGGGCGAAGGCAAAGTCGCGGCTGTCGTGGGCAGGCACGGCCATGATGGCTCCCGTGCCGTAACCAGCCAGCACATAGTCGGAAATCCAGATGGGGATGCGCTCCTCGGTGAGGGGGTTGACGGCATAGGCGCCGGTGAAGACACCCGAGACCTTCTTCACCTCGGCCTGACGCTCGCGCTCCGAACGGTTCTTGGCCCAGGTGACATAGTCCTGCACCTGCTGACGCTGCTCGGGAGTGGTAATCTGGTCAATCAACTCATGCTCGGGGCAAAGCACCATGAAGGTGACGCCGAAGATAGTGTCGGGACGGGTGGTGAAAATCTCGAAGCTCGGCACCGGCTCGGGGTCGAACTGCGTCATATAGGCCTGGGCGCCGGGAAGCACATTGGCGTTGCTTTTCACATCCAGCGGGAACCACACCGCAGCGCCTTCGCTGCGGCCAATCCAGTTGCGCTGTATCTCTTTCAGCGAGTCGGTCCAGTCAACCTTCTCCAAGCCGTCGACCAGCCGCTGGGCATAGGCTGTGATGCGGAGGCTCCACTGGCGCATAAGTTTGCGCTCCACAGGATAGCCGCCGCGGACGGAGAGGCCGTTGACCACCTCGTCGTTGGCCAACACGGTGCCCAGTTCGGCACACCAGTTGACAGGGATGTCGGCCAGATAGGCCAGACGGTAGTTCATCAGTACCTGCTGACGACGCTCCTCGTCCCACGAATTCCACTCTTCGGCCGAGAAATCCATCACCTCGGTGCAGGCGGCATCGAGACCTTCGGTGCCTTGCTTGGCAAAGCGGGCTTCCAGCGAGGCTATGGGCAAAGCCTTGCCCTCGCTATTGTCGTAATAGTGCTTGAACAGTTGGAGGAAAGTCCACTGTGTCCACTTGTAGTATTTAGGGTCGCAGGTACGCACCTCACGATCCCAGTCGAAACTGAAGCCAATCTTGTCGAGTTGCTCACGGTAGCGGGCGATGTTCTGCTCCGTGGTGATGGCGGGATGCTGGCCCGTCTGTATGGCGTACTGCTCGGCAGGCAGACCGTAGGCGTCGTAGCCCATGGGGTGCAGCACATTGAAGCCGCGCAGACGTTTGTAGCGTGCATAGATGTCACTGGCGATATAGCCCAGCGGATGACCCACATGCAGACCCGCCCCCGAAGGGTAGGGAAACATGTCCAGAACATAGTAATGAGGCTTGCAGCTGTCATTGCTGACATGGTACACACCATGCTCCCTCCAGTAGTTTTGCCACCGAGGCTCGATTTCTGTGAAGTTGTAGTCCATTTTCATTCAATCATTTACCACATCCAAACACTCTGGATGTAAACTGCAAAGATACGAAATCTTTATTAATATATAATGAAAAAAATAAACACCCACGAAAACGTCCTCCTCAAAACAGAGTCAGTGCGCTGGTTTCGAGTGCAGTTCCTTTCATGTTCTTCTTACGTTCTTCTCGAATTCGAGAAGAACGTAAGAAGAACATGAAATAATTAATTGAGAATCAACGGGCGTAATCAACGCCAGAAGCGGGAGGTGATGTCGTGCAGCGTGCCGTCGACGACACGGTAGAGTCGTTGGTTGGTGGTGCGGCTCTTCAGGGGGCCCAGATGCTTGAGGTAAGGGCCCAGCTTGATGTAGTCGAAGTTGCTGAGGCTCACCTGGGGTGAGAGCAGCGAGCGGCCGCTCCACCATGCAATGTGCAGCTTCGGATGGCGCTGGCGCACCCACTGTGCCAGGCTATTGACCTCCTGCGGCTGCGCGTCGCCGCCCATGAGGCTGAGGCAGGTGACCTCCTGCTTCTGCCGTGAGAGCATGCAGTCGACGGTCTCGCCGTCGAGCACTTCCCCACCCTCGCGCCAAAGGTGCGTCGAATGGCATCCCGGGCAGCGGCAGGGACAGCCCGAGAGGTTGACGGCCAGCGTCACCTCGTCGGGCAGCTCCTGGAATACTATGTCGGTATCAATGTAGTGTAGCATAGAATCGGCGGCCGGCTTCTTCCTGACGCGGCTTGCTGAAGTTGGAGACGCGGCGCAGGTAGCCGATAACACGGGTCAGGTAGTCGACATTCTTCGAGTGGCAGTGGGGGCACTCCTTCAGGTAACGTTTGTCGATGTGGCCACAATCGTTGCAGATGGTGTTCGGGATGTTGAAGGTGAAGTAGTTGCAGCCTTCCTTGGCGGCCACGTCGAGCAGCTGGCGGTACTGCTGCTGGGTGAGGTGCTCCTCGAGGTTGCAGTGGAGGGCGCTGCCGCCGGTGAGGTGCTCGATGTAGGGGGCACCGTGGAGGCGGAACTTGTCGAGCACGGTGAGCGAGGTGTCTTCGACGATATAGAAGTAGCTGTTGTAGCAGTCGCGCGGCACGAAGTAGCCGTCCTCGCGGTCCCACTTGGCGTGCTTCACCCCCACGTTCTCGGCGGGTATCATCTCGCAGTTGAACATCACCTCCTTGGTGCGGTACTCTTTGTTCTTCTTCTCAACGAGGCCGAGGACGGTCTGCACGAACTCACGATACTGCGGGTTGTCGTTGATGGGGATGCCCATGAACTCGGCGGCCTCGACCAAACCGTTGACACCGATGGTGAGGTACTGACGGGCGATGTTGATGTAGCCGGCGTCGAAGAGGGGCAGCATGCCGTGGGCCTGCAGGTCTTTGAGGTTCTCGTTGTAGGCCAGCTGCACCTTGTGGCAGAGGTCGATGATGTCGGTGAGGAACTCCTTGTAGTCCATGTCGTGGTTGACGGCGTACTGGATGCAGCGGTTGAGGTTGATGGTGAGCACGCTCTTAGAGCCGGTGCTCACGCCACCGGCGCCGAGGGTGTAGCTGAAGCCGTTGTCGGTAATCTCGTTGCGCAGACGGCAGCAGCTGGAGAGGGAGTCGGCGTTGTCGCTGATGTAGGTGAAGAAGGAGTGGCCTTCGGCGTACATCTCGGCGGTGAACTCAGCCATGTCTTTGTCAACAAACTGACCGTTCTTGTCATAGAGCAGGGCCATGGTCTCGACCGGGAAGGTGAGCACGGTCTTGGTGCGTTCCTGGTTGAACCACTTCATGAAGCGCTTCTGCAGCCAGCAGAGGCCGTCCCAGTCGGGGGCGGAGCCGTCGGGGAAGCGGAACTCGCCGAAAAGACTCTCGAAGTAGGGTTTGTCGTAATAGGCTATGTTCCAAAAGACCGACTGGTAGTTGCGGGCACCGGTGGGCTGGTTGAGGCTGTATACAATCTGCTCGAAGCAGTCGGTGACCACCTTGTCCATGGTCTTCTGACGCAGGCTGAGGTCGACCACGCGGTCGGGGTCCTTGTAGTAGTCGGGGCCATAGTCCTTCTGGATGAAGTAGTTGAGATACATCAGGAACTCGGGCGTGGCGCAGGCGCCGCTGAGCATGGAGGAGACCATGAAGACCATGTTGATGAAGCCGCCGCAGAACGACTTGAGGTTGGTGGGGGCCGTGCTGTTGCCACCGATGCTCATCGTGCCGCCCAGCAGCCAGGGATACATGGTGATGGAGGCGCAGTAGTTGGCCAGCGAGGTCTCGTCGTTCTTATAGATGAAGTGGTGCGTCAGCAGGTCGAGGTAGCGGGCCGACATCTCCTTGCCGTACATCTTCTTGATGCGGTCGGTCAGCAGACGACGGTTGAGGCGTATGAAGTTCGACTTGGGCAGCTCGCCGATGAGGGTGGCGATGTTCTTGTTCTCCACGTTGGCGTTGGCGTCGTACTTGCTACCGGTGGCGGCATTGGCGGCGTCGACATAGTCGGAGAGGAAGCGCAGCTTCTCCATGGTCTCGCGGTCCTCGGTGTGCTGCTGGCGGTAGAGGATAAAGTTCTTCGCCACGGCGTAGTAGCCCTCCTGCATCAGGGCCACCTCGACCTGGTTCTGGATCTCCTCGACGGTGATGCCGTTGTGGATGTCGAGACGCGAGAGAATCTTCGACAGACGGCCCAAGTCGATGGGCTCCCCTATCGAACCGAATGCCTTGATGATGGCATTCATTATCTTGTCAAGCGAAAAGCGTTCGGTCGTGCCGTCGCGCTTGGTAATGGTAAAAGTATTGGTCTCCATATATATTGTTTGCTCTAATTCGCGAAAGCTTCTCTTCTACAGACTACGGCAGGTCTCCTGGCTTACCTCCTGGCCGCCACGCCTTCTCAGGATGTAAGTCCCAATGGCTCGCTGCGGCAGCCCGATAATCGTTAACCGATATTTGTTAACATTACACGAGGCTTACAGTTGCGCGTCAGCCCGTGATTTCCACACGGTTCCCTATTGTCCGCCCGCCGCGGACCGCGTCTGTTTCCGATTGCAAAATTACATCCTTTCCGCCATGCGGCAAAATAAAGTTACAAACACCACCCGTTGAAAACCACTGCCGTCCCAATACCAGCCTGACTCATTCAAAAACATATCCAAAAGCCAGTCGTTTTTTTATTTTGCGAATCCAATTTTATTTCGTATCTTTGCACTTTGATTTAGGAATGTATAAACCAATAATTGACATTGATGAAAAAAGCATCACCTCTTTTCTTAACCATGCTGATGTTTGGCGTCTTGGTCGTATCATGCAACGATAAGGATACTGTGACCGCACCGGAAATGAACAGCACCGACTTTGTCAACATCACCGATGTAGTTCCCGACGCCATACTGGAAATCCGCTATTTCGGCACCTACAACTTCGTCGGCACCCGCATCGACGGCTACGAGCAGCCCACAGCACTGCTGACCCGCCAGGCCGCCGACAGCCTGAAGGCCGTCAGCGACGACCTCAAGACTCAGGGCTACCGGCTGAAGATTTACGATGCCTACCGTCCCCAGAAAGGTGTCGACCACTTCGTGCGCTGGGGCAAAGACCTGGCCGACACGCTGATGAAGCCCTACTTCTACCCCAACGAGTCGAAGGACAGCCTCTTCATCAAGGACTATATCGCCACCCGGAGCGGCCATTCGCGCGGCTCGACGCTCGACCTCACCATCTTCGACATGCGCACCGAGAAGGAGGTGGATATGGGCGGCACGTTCGACTGGTTCGGCCGCGAGAGCCATCCCGACTACTGCGGCAACCCCGAGACAGGTGAGTACACAGGCGAGAACGGAACCCTCACTGCCCAGCAGTTCGAGAACCGTATGATTCTGCGACGCGCCATGTTGGCCCACGGCTTCAAGCCCTACGACTGCGAATGGTGGCACTTCACGCTGAAGGACGAGCCCTATCCCGACACCTACTTCGCATTTCCCGTCCGCGAATTGTAACTAATAACTCTATAAACAATAACACCTATGAAGAAAACAGTATTAATGATTGCCACCCTGGTGGCCGTGACGATGAGCGCCAACGCACAGTGGTTCGACTTCAAGAACAATGTGCACCGCTACGAGATTGGCCTCAACTTAGGTATGACCGGTATAAACACCGGCTTCGAGCAGTTCGGCTGGGGTGCCAGCCTCAGCGCCTGGGGTGTCTACCTCGACTTCACCAGCGCCGGCCCGATGTACAAGTATGACAACCGCGTGGCCAGCATGAACGACCCCGCCAACCTGCGCTTCCTGCCCGACTCGACCACCACCACCATCAACCTCGGCTACCAGATTCCCGTGCTGCCGTGGCTCCGCATCATGCCCCTCGTCGGCTTCAACATCACCACCAGCGGTGTCACCGACATGGCCACGCACAACACCGAGGTGAACAACAGCGGCGACTACGTCAACGTGGAGCTCTACCACGACTACAACAGGGAATACCGCTGGAGCTACCTCAACTACGGCGGCGGCATCGTCATCTCGCCCATCAAGTGGATCAGCATCTACGGTGTCTACACCAAGCGCGCCATCTACGGTGGCCTCACCTTCAACTTCGGCGCCCTGTCCACTTTGGTAGACGAATAGCATAACAAACAACCATTTATATTATGAAGAAAAGCATTCTTATCATCCTAGGCGTCGCCGCCTTGTTCATGACCAGCTGCAACAGCTACCGTCACACCATGCGTGAGCCTAACACCCACGTGGAGTTCTATGCCAGCGACTTCGAGCTCTCCGAGCCCGTCAGCGCCGAAGCCACCGTCACCCGCATCCTCTGGATTGACTGGGAACGCACCTTTGGCTCCTCGAAAGCTGGTTTCGCCAACAACGGCTCCGAGCTGCCCATCATCGGCAACATGGTCTACGGCGGTGCCAACATCGCCCTCTACAAGCTATTGAAAGAGAATCCCGGCTACGACGTCATCTTCTACCCCCAGGTGGAAGTGCATCGCCACGCCCCCGTTTTCGGCAGCGGATTCTACTGCACCACCACCTACAAGGTGACCGCCCGCCTCGGCAAGATGAAACAGAAATAAGTGGACCCCTTATCCCGGGAAAAAAAGATTCTGGCAGAGTGTGCTCCCCGCACCTCTGCCTCTTTTTTATCGTCATGTCGCAAAATAATCGTATCTTTGCACCCGCAAAAAACGACTCGCCATGCCCCATATCAACATTATCAGACCCCCAAAAGTAAGCGTAGACGCCAGAAAGAACTTCTGGAAACAAATCGGCATGATTATTATCGGCACCACCATCTCGCTGCTGCTCACCATCTCGGCGGCAGCACTTATGGAGCGGCACCAGCGTGCCAAAGACCGCAAGCTGTCGGCCATGATGGTGATGAGCAACATCGAGGTGTTTGCGCGCCTTGCAGATGGATATGCCGAATACATGGCCTCCGCCGACAGCATAGCCACCTGGCTGCTCAGCAAGCCCCTCGAGGAATTGGAACTGATGCCGGAAGAGGAGTTGAACAGTCTGATCGACCAGGCTACCGTCACCCCGTTCCTGTCGCACGACAAGTCGGCCGAGAACATCTTCACCAACAACATCGAGACATGGAAGAACATGGGCAACGTTGTGTTTATCAACCTTGTGGGGCAGTGCTTCTCGACCATGAACCAGGTGGAGGAGTATTGGAACAAGCGGGCGACCGATTTGAACGGCGCCATCCTTGACATCAAAGACCATCCCGACCAATACGAGGGCAGCACCATACCGATGAAGATCATCCGTAACGAGAAGGTCCGTCGCGCCATAAAGGGTATTCACTACTGGAGGGCCTGGCTCTCGCATGCGGCGGCCACCATGCGATTCGAGAACCGTCATAACATGGAAGCCATCGGCATCTCGGAAGAGAAGGTGATGGCGTATACCAACGACCTCGAGCTGGGAACGACAAACGCTGACTCCGCCCCCGACTTCGACGAGTTCTACAACGGCCCCATCAGTCCCGACAACCTCTCGACGATGCGCACACTCGACGCCCGGCTTGACAGCCTCAAGGGTCGGTAGGCGACTCCGACTGCCATTTTGTCAGCATCCGTGTCAGTCCGCGCGATTGGCACGGATGTTGTTGTCATGAGGGTGTGAATCTCCCGCCTGACGGCGGAAATCCATAAATCCAATTAGATTTATTGATTACGCGAAGCGGGAGGAAAGAAAAAAAAGCAAACAAAAAAAAGAAAGGAAACATATTATGGCAAAAATCATCGGAATCGACCTCGGCACAACCAACAGCTGTGTCAG
>CAMJJD010000038.1 GCA_946406015.1 uncultured Bacteroidales bacterium
TAAGGCAGTATTTGCACCGCAGCGGACAGCCGTGGAAGGCCGCCAGCGTGGTCACTCCCACGCCGTCCACCCCCAGCCGGTGCCGGTCGATTCCTATGAACGGTACAGCCTCCATCTTTTACTGTCCCCAGCTGTCACGGTCCAACGAACGATATGTAATAGCCTCTTGCAGATGGTAGGGGCGTATGTCGGGTACCCCCTCGAGGTCGGCGATGGTGCGCGAAACCTTGAGGATGCGGTCATAGGCGCGTGCCGAGAGGCCGAGGCGGTTCATGGCCATCTCCATGATGGTGCGGCACTCGTCGGTGAGGGTGCAGTATTGCCGCGTGAGTTTGCTGCCCATCTGGGCGTTGCAATGCACGCCAGGATTGTCAGCAAAGCGGGCCGTCTGGATGGCACGGGCCGCCACCACGCGCTCCCTTATCACCGCGCTGCTCTCAGCCTTGCCCTCCTTGTTCAGCTGGCTCACCGGCACGGGCGTCACCTCTATGTGGATGTCTATACGGTCCATCAAAGGGCCACTGACTTTGTTCAGGTAGCGCTTCACAGCGCCTGGCGGACAGGTGCACGCCACGGTGGGGTGGTTGTAGTAGCCGCACGGGCAAGGGTTCATGGCAGCGATAAGCATGAACGAGGCGGGATAATCGATGGTCGTCTTGGCGCGGCTGATGGTGACACGGCGCTCCTCCATGGGTTGCCGCAGCACCTCCAGCACGGTGCGTTTGAACTCGGGCAGCTCGTCGAGGAAGAGCACCCCGTTATGTGCCAGACTAATCTCGCCTGGTTTTGGATTGACGCCGCCACCCACGAGGGCCACATCTGAGATGGTGTGGTGTGGGGCTCGGAAGGGGCGTACCGCGATGAGCGAGTCCTCCTTGCGCATCAGGCCTGCTACCGAGTGAACCTGCGTGGTCTCCAGCGACTCGCTCAGCGTCAGCGGTGGCAGGATACCGGGCATACGCTTGGCCAACATCGTCTTGCCCGAGCCGGGAGGGCCTATCATGATGGCGTTGTGTCCGCCGGCGGCGGCAATCTCGAGGCAGCGCTTCACACTCTCCTGCCCTTTGACATCGGCAAAGTCGTATTCGTAACTGTTCAGCGAACGGGCGAACTCGGCACGGGTGTCGACCACGGTCTGCTCAATGGTGCCATCGCCGTTGAAAAAGGCGGCCACCTGTTTCAGTGTGTCAGCCCCATAGACTTCCAGATTGTTGACAATGGCAGCCTCGCGGGCGTTCTGGGCTGGCACGATGATACCTTTGCACTGACGGCGCCGAGCCTCAATGGCGATGGGCAGCACCCCTTTGATGGGACGCAACGTGCCATCCAAACCCAGCTCGCCCATGATGACATACTTGTCAAGCTCATCGGCATTGAGCATCCCTACCGAACCAAGGATGGCTACAGCAATGGGAAGGTCGTAGGCGGAGCCCTCCTTCTTTAAGTCGGCAGGAGCCAGATTGACCACCACGTTCTGTCCCGGCACATGAAAACCCGACTCGACGAAAGCCGACGCGATTCGCTGCAAACTCTCCTTGACCGCGTTGTCGGGCAATCCCACAATGCAGAAGCCCATGCCGGGCGACGAGGTGACTTCCACCGTGATGGTCACCGCATCCACACCGAGGATGGCGCTACCGTATGTCTTGACTAGCATAATCCGTTACAATTGAAATGAGTTGCAAAGATACAACTTTTTCCCCACATGTCGGAAATAATTTGTAATTTTGCAGTTCGTTATTAACCAACAAAGACACCTTTATGAAAGACATGATGCCTGTGAACGGCCAATTCGCAATGCCTGAGCTGCCCTACGACGGGCTGGGCAACATCATCAGCAAAGAAACCCTCGGCTTCCATCACGGCAAGCACCTGAAAGCCTATGTCGACAACCTCAACAAGATGCTGCCTGGCAGCGGGCTGGAAGGGTTGTCGCTCGCCGCGGTGGTGAAGAAAGCCGAAGGCGGTCTCTTCAACAATGCCGGCCAAGTGCTGAACCACGCCATGTACTTCGAGCAGTTCAGCAACAGCCCCCGTCCGATGGACGAAAAGCTGAAATCCCTGCTGGAGCGCGACTTCGGCAGCGTGGAAGCTTTCAAGAAAGAGTTTGAGCAAAAGGGCGCCACGCTCTTCGGCAGCGGATGGGTGTGGCTGAGTGCCGACAAGGACGGCAAGCTGGTCATCACGCAGCAGCGCAACGCCGAGAATCCCGTCACCGCAGGCCTCTCTCCCCTACTGACCTTCGACGTGTGGGAGCATGCCTACTACCTCGACTACCAGAACCGCCGCGCCGACTACCTGACCGCCCTCTGGCAGATAGTCGACTGGCCCGTGGTGGCAGAGCGCCTCTAGAACGCTGCCACCTCCTCAATCAACCGTCTGACGACGGCGGCGTCAGTCTGCACGCTGCCGTCGGCCTGTCGGGTCTTGCACGACCCGTGCACCTCGGTGACGCCGGTCTGCGCCACCAAAGTCCGCACTGTGTCGGGCGTGACGCCACTGCCTGCCAGAATCTGGAAATGACCCGTGCCCGACGTCAGCCGTTTGGCACAATCGACCAACCGCCTGACGACGGCGGCACCCTCGAGGGCCGTCGGGGCCTGACCCGACGTGAGTAGCCGGTGACAGCCGCAGGCGGCAACCACCCGTAGAGCTTCCAACGGGTCCTGACGCGCCTCGTCGAAGGCGCGGTGGAACGTCACCTCCATCCCCACGGCAGCCGCCACAGCACGACGAGTCAACGCCTCGTCCACTTGGCCGTCGGGCGTCAGGAAACCCACCACCACGGCAGCAGCACCTAACCGGCGGCAACGACCGATGGTGGCCAGAATCTCTTGCACCTCAGACTCCGAATAGCAAAAATCACCCGCCCGCGGACGCACCAACACATGGGTGCGCAACCCCAACGCCCGGACACAATAGTCAATATCCTCGTCGCTCGGCGTCAATCCGCCGCAATCCAAGTCACGACACAGCTCAATACGCTGTGCGCCTCCCACCTTCGCCGCCTCAGCCGACTGCCGCGACGGAGTGCAAATCTCAACTGTAATCATGTTGCAAATTTACAAATAAAAACCGAATCACACACATCCACCCAATAAAATATTTGCACACATCGAATAATCTTGCTACATTTGTCCCGTCATCGCCCCAACTATTCTCCCTACCAAGCGCTGTATTTTACCTAGTTACACATTTTTATAACACAAAAAAATACACACGATTATGGAAGAGAACAGCATCAACCTGAGAGCCGAGCAGTTGCTCGACGAAGCCGCATTCACCTCGTCGCTCATCAAGAAAAAAGAGCGCGAAAACGGATCGGTTGACCCAGACCACATGTATCCTATTAGCAAGAACGAGACCGACCGCATGGCCGACCTGCTGCGCCAGGCCGAGGCTGTGGTGGAGCGCCCCGACGAGCCCGCCTATCGTGAAAAGCACGACCTCGTCAGCCAGATAGTGAATTGGTCGTATGGTCGCTACCGCACTTGGACCTGGGGACCCATACTGGGAGTGTTGGTGCTGGCTCTGCTGCTCTTCTGGGGACAGAATTCAAGCAAAAAGAAGGCCGCCGAATACCAGACTTATGCCGCGCAGGTGGAGGCCTGGACCCCTTGCGACACCACCATCACCTGGCAAAACAGTGGCGTCGAAGGCTACACCTTTGCCGTCACCTTCGCCTCGGCCAACAACTTCAAACGTGCCGAACTGGCCAAAATCAAGAACAACTACAACGGTTACCTCAAGAATGCCGACAGCTGGCAGAAATACGCCGACACCGCAGCCACCGCCGAGGCCAAGGAGAACTACCTGAAAAAGAAAGCCGAAAAAGAGGCCGAAGCCGCTCAAGCGCGCCAGAAATTCGACAGCGTGGCGGCTCTCAACTTCACAGAACTCCAACAGATGGCCAAAAACCGCACCGAACGTTGGAGCGGAAGTTCGAAGAAAGACTCACATTTCTTCCTCTTCAACATGATATTCTTCATCGTACTCACCATACTCTACATCTGGACCGGCTATGTCCACGGTTACGACCTCACCCGCACGCGCACGCGTGACAAAATATTCGGCTGGGTGCGCAAGGTGGGCTACTGGCTGGCCGGCATCTGCTTCGGCTCCGGACTGCTGATGCAGCTCTTCGCTCCCGACAATCTGGTGGAATACGTCTACAGCAACGGGAGGCGTGAGACACGCAGCGAAGCCGACCTCGCCGGCACCTCAATGAATATAGTATTCAAAATCGGACTGATGTTCATCGGCATCTGCATCTTCGTCGGCATCTCCGTATTCATCATGCTCTTCGAGACCATCGGAGGCCTTACAGTCAAAATCCGCGATCTCAAATCATCCAAAAAAGAGACCGTCGAGATGACCGCCAAAGAATAAATCGCACACGACCAAATTAAGGGAATCGGCATACCGCCGGTTCCATTTTTCATGCCCCCGTCTCAAAGTCACCCGACAAAAGCATAACGCCCCGACTATGCACAACACATTGATTACCAATACATATAGACACAAAACAACACCCAACTAGCTCATAATCTGCATCCTCTCCATAATAACTCCGACTCAACTCCGACTCAACTCCGAGGATGGTCCGACTGCGGTCGGACCATCCTCGGAGTTGACACGGGGTAGATACATAGGTGTCCCCGATTAGGTCGCACGCGACCTAATCGGGGACACAGAGTCATCTGGACGGAAGGTTTATTTCAGTTTCTTGAGTATCGCGAGGGTCTGGTTCCAGAACATCTCGACGGTCTTGATTTCGATGCGCTCGTCGGGGCTGTGGACACCGCGCAGGGTGGGTCCGTAGGAAATCATGTCCATGTTGGGATATTTCTCGCCGATGAGGCCGCACTCGAGTCCTGCATGGATGGCACGAACAACGGGCTCGCGGCCATACATCTTCTTATAGACCTCGACGCCGACCTTCAGCACGCGGCTGTCGGGGTTGGGAGTCCATCCCGGGTAGCCGTCGGAGTGCTTCACGCGGCAGCCGGCCAGACGGAAGGTGCTCTCCAGTTTGGCGGCAGCGGCCATCTTGGCACTCTCGACCGAGCTGCGCTGGCTGGTGGCGATATGGATGACGCCGTCCTTCATCTTGATGGAAGCCAGGTTAGTGGAGGTTTCGACAAAGTTGGGAATCTCGCGACTCATGGCCAGCACACCATGGGCGCAGGCATAGAGCAGGTTGACGAGGCGTTCCTGTGTATCCTTGTCTATCAGTTTCTTGGGCATGTCGACATCGCGAAGTTCGAATTCCATGTCGGGTTCGGTCGAGCGGAACTCGAACACCATGGCCTTGCCCATCTTGGTGACCATGGTCTTGAAGGCGCGCACACGGTCCTCGGGCACGGTAACGACGGCCTCGGCCTCGCGGGCAATGGCGTTGCGCAGGTTGCCACCGTCGATGGCGGCGAGGCGCATGTCGTACTTATAGGTGCCCTCCCAGAGGATGCGGTTCAGCAGTTTGTTGGCGCAGGCGCGACCGCGGTTGATATCGTCGCCGCTATGGCCACCGACAAGGCCGGAGACTTTGACTTTAAATGCCTTGTGCCCTTTGACGACGGGCACTAGTTTGTAGTCCATCTCGGCGGTGGTGTCGATGCCGCCGGCACAGCCGATACAATACTCGCCTTCATCCTCGTCGTCGAAGTTGAGGAGGATTTCGCTCTTGAGCCAGCTCTTGCTGAGGCCGTTGGCTCCAGTGAGGCCGGTCTCTTCGTCCACTGTGATGAGGGCTTCGAGGGCGGGATGGGCAATCTTCTTATCCTCGAGAATGGCAAGGATGGCGGCCACACCGATGCCGTCGTCGGCGCCGAGGGTGGTGCCGTCGGCAGTGAGCCACTCACCGTCCAGCACAGGCTGGATGGGATCTTTCATGAAGTCGAACTTCTTG
Organism: uncultured Bacteroidales bacterium; assembly: GCA_946406015.1. Classification (GTDB taxonomy): domain Bacteria; phylum Bacteroidota; class Bacteroidia; order Bacteroidales; family P3; genus Colimorpha. Next base: position 5,909 of record CAMJJD010000038.1, read on the forward strand.
TCACTGTTTTTCTCGCAGACCATGTCCATGTGGGCCTGGAGGCACACCATGGGGCTCTTCTCGTATCCCTTGGTGGCAGGCTTGCGGATGAGCACGTTGCCCAGTTTGTCGCTCTTGGTTTCGAGGCCGTGTTCCTTGCCCCATTTCACGAGATAGGCGCTGATGCGCTCTTCATGCTTCGACGGACGCGGAATCTGCATAATCTCTCCGAACCAATGCCACACGCGAGCCGGCTGGAGTCCCTTCATAATGTCTTTCATTGTATTGTGTATTTTGTTGATTTTTCCGACTGCAAAGATACACAATAAAAATGACATAGGGGAGAAAAAAAACGCTAGGGTACCGGATCGTAGCCAGAGCCGCCCCAGGGATGGCAGCGGAGGATACGTTTGAGGGCCAGCCAACCGCCCTTGAAGGGGCCGTACTTGCGGATAACCTCCTGGGCATACTGCGAGCAAGTGGGCGTATAGCGGCACGCCGGCGGAAGCAAGGGAGAGATGCAGGTCCGGTAAAAGGCAATCAAGGCCAGCATGCACTTAGCCAGCAACCACTTCAGTGCCTTGTACAGGGTTTTCATGTTGCAGGTCGTTCAGCAACGCATCCATCAGTTTGTCGAACCGGTGGCTGAGTTGCTCGTATGTCATGGGGCTGTCGTGCAGATAGACGAGCGAGAGGGTAATGTGACGTCCTTGTGCCGCAAGGATTTGGAAGAGAGGCTCTTTACGGAGGCGGTAGCACTCGCGGGTGAGGCGCTTGACCCTGTTGCGGTCGACCGCATGGTGCAGCTTGCGCTTGGGCGCGATGACAAGCACCTGGCAGGGCACATCGAGCGACGGCTCGGCGAGCCATTGCACACTGTAAGGGAATACGCGCAGTCGACGCCCTTCAGCACGGAGCCGTTCCATCAGCTTGCGGCTGCACAGATGTTCCGCTTTGGGAAAGCGTTGGTTCACGTAGTGGCTTTGCTTTTGGAGACCTTGACCGCCGGAGTCTTCTTGGCGGCCACTTTCTTGGCAGGTGCCTTGGTGGCAGGAGCAGCCTTGGGGAGTTCCTTCTTGACCGGCTTGGCGACAGCCTTCTGCGCAGCTTCCTCCTGTTCCTGCTTGGCACGCTCGGCGGCACGGGCGGCACGGCGGGCAGCAGCTTGGGCTTTCTTCTCCTCCATGCGCTTCTTGTAAATCTCCTTGTTGGCGATGACTGGCTTCGCATGTTTGGAAGAGCCCGACAGAGAGGCACTCTTGGAGCGTTTCGACTCTCCCTTGAGCGAAATGACACTGCCCTGCTGACGGCCGAGGATGTGGTTTTCAAGAGCCATGGCCATCGAAGGAGCCACCTGGGTGGGAGCCGCGATGGTAAGTTTGATGCCGTTTTCCTTGAGGGCGGCGTGGGTCGACGAACCGAAAGCTGCTATGATGATGTTGCGGTCCTTGATGTCGGGGAAATTCTTGACCAGGCTGCGTACTCCGACGGGAGAGAAGAGACAGATGGCATCGTAATCGTCGAGGTTGAAACGGGACAGGTCACGCGGCACCGAGGTATACATCGGGGCCTTGGTGTACTTTATCTTGGCTTTGTCGAGGGCTTTTGTATACTCCGTCTGCTTCTCGTCGGAACACGGGAAAAGATACTTCTCGTCACGGTGCTTGCCGATAATCTCCACCAAGTCGGAGAAATACTGGGCACCGAAGAAGACCTTGCGCTTGCGGTATTGAATGTAATTCTGCAGATAGAGGGCTATCGACTCGGTGGCGCAGAAGTATTTCATCTCCTCACCAACCGTCTCACGCAGTTCTTTGAGCATCCGGAAGAAGTGGTCGATTGACTGCTTACTATTGAAGATGATGGCTGAATACTCCCCAATATGGATACGTGTTTTCCGGAAGTCACTTGCCGTGATACCCACCACTTCGAAGAATTTGTAGAAAGTGATGTCAATACCATGCTTCTGAATTAAATTTCGGTAGGGCGACTTTTCCAAATCAGCCGGTGCGGGCTGCGAAACAAGGATTTTTTTGATTTTCATACTGCGTATGTACGTTATCTCAACTATCTGAATATTACTCTATAAGCCACTTTATAATGACCAAAACAGGTGTCACTTCGACGATGCAAAGATAGTAAAAAAGATAGACATACGGCCCAGAAGATTGTGTTAAAAAAAGTTTCATTCCCCTAAACAACCGAATTATCAACTCCAACGCCACAACCACTTCCAGTACCGCCAGGGTTACGTTCTGGCCAAACGGCAAGTAGGTGAGCAGAAACAGCAGCGGCAATATCAGAGAGGCAAGGGTGAGATGATAGAGGTAGTTGCTGGTGATGTAGACATCAATGGCCGCCCTGTTGTCAAAAACCAAGGCCAACAAGCGCAGCAAGCCGTTACGGAGCAGGTAGAGCGCCGTCACTGCCACCACGAGCAGCAGGTAGCCGCCAATGCCGGTCTTGACGAGAGCCGTCTGGTGCACCGCAAGCATCAGGCAGGCCAGCATGAGCACCCCCATCGGCACGAAGCGGATGCGACTGTTGAGGTTATTATTGCGCAAAGTGCGGTCCATCGCACGGCTGTCGAAGAGGAGCGGAATCAGGCTGCCGAAGCGCAGCTTGCTGGTATGGAAGTAGAGCGTCGTCAGCGCAAACAACGCCACCAACACTCCGAAGACCCACATTGGAGCCGTTGTGTCGGCACGCGTCAGGAGGGTGTCGTGCTGCGCGGAGAACGTATGACCCTTGAAAAGCGACGGGCGTACCACGGTATCGACCGCCACCGTATCGGCAGGGAGGAAATAGAGACTGAAGGTGTCGGCTACAGCCACTCCGGCATCGGGCGTGGCTTCTTCCTGCTGGCTGGCAAGCAGAGAATCCCATTGGTAGAACGGATAAGCGCTGAAATCTATAGTATCGGGAACAGGCATGGGCTAATGACGTATGATGAGTGTATGATGAATAGGTCCTGCAGCGGTGAGCATCTGCAGTAGGTATACGCCGTCGGGCAAAGCCGTCAGATGGTAGGTCGCCGGGGCCGTATGGCGGGTTGTGAAACAGACACGCCCGAAGAGGTCCAGCACGTGCAACTCGCCGACCGCGTCGCCGTCCACCGTCAACGTGCCGTCGCCGGGATTGGGATAGAACTGCAGCATCGGCATGTCCGGTGCCGGGACAGCCAACGTGCCCGAGTCACCAAACCAGCCGTAGGCCGAATCCCACAGTGCCAACGGGAGACGCACGTCGTCAATCCAGGCGCAATCACCGCCCGAAGAGCCACCATCGTCCTTCACATAGCGCCAACGGAGCGTGTGGCGGCCGGCGTCGAGCACCGTCACGTGTTGCTTCCATCCAGCCTCGCCCCATCGTTCGTTGCCGCTCTGCACACCATCGACCGAAAAGACCAACTTGTCATATTGAGGCTCGCTCGACACCCGCGACCAGAAGCTCACGGTGTCGCGCTGCGGCAGCAGCACTTCGAGCAGCAGGTCAGACGTCTGACGTCCACCAATGACGCCGCTGCGAAGACTGTAGCGACCATTGTGACTCATCGTACTGTCGACCACCCAAGGCTGTGTGCCGCCCTGACGCCACGGATGGCTTCCAAAGCCTTCCTCGAAACTGTCCAGCCGTTCACCGCCAACCATGTAGTAGCTGTAGTCCGACCGATGGTTGCCCAATGTCAGCACACACGACAGATGCAGATGGGTCAACGTGTCGGGGGTGAAGAGTTGGGAGTTGAAAGATGAAAGGTGGAAGGTAGAATAATCAAGGGTGTCGTCGGCAGGAAGGGCTGTGACGGCGAGTTCGACGGCATCAGGGCTCCCCGCAATGGCGGTCTCCAGGATATATCCATGTCGCGGCAGAAGGCAGTGGGCCTCGTCGCCCGAAGGCTCCAACAAGCGGAAGGAAAGCGTAGGATAAGCCACCTCTACATCATGACTTACCACAAGGCAGCAGAGCATGCCCTCAATGCTGTCCCAGACAAACAACTGAGCCTGCCAGAACGGGTACTGCCCCACAGCCGTCACCTGCACCGGGAGCGTCACCACGCGGCTCTGGTGGGGCAACAAAGTGTCGACCATCGTCACCTGTTCTGCGACCAGTGCCTCGACAGCGCTGTCGGCATCGAGCTGTCCAAGCACGACACGCAGACCATAGAGTGGCACGGTACCCACATTCTCCACACGGCATACAACCACACTGTCGCATGCCGACACCTCGCGCAAAGCCACACCTATGTCCTCAACAGCGGCCACCGTCAGCGTGTCGATACGGGGCCTATGACCGTCAGCGGTGGCGGTTAGCACGAGCGGAGTAGTGTCAACCGATTGGAACAGCTGCAGTGCCAGCAGCCCGTCGGGGCCAATGGTACCCACGCCCAGCACTGTGTCGTGCTGCATAGCCGTGACCGTGGCGCCCACCGTGCCGCCCAGATAGAGGATTCCGACGCCGTCGGACGGCGCTCCGTTGGTAGCATGCAAGTCGATGGTTTGCGGCACTCCCATCCAAGGCACAAGGCTCGGGTCGCCCAACAAGCAGTAGGTCTCCCAATAGAATTTGTCGTAGGGCGAGCCGAAAGACGTGACAGCCATATTCCCCGCCGTCAGCAGCTCTCCTTGGGTCTGCGCCCCACCTGTGCGACCCGTCCAACGGTCGAACGCACCAGGACGCTCAGGGTCGAACGACGGTTCGAGGCTGCAGGGGTACTTCGGTCCCACTGCCCAGTAGTAATCCTCGTTCCAAAGGGTCGAATTGGTGGCACCGATGACGCCGATGGCACCGCCGTCGGCCTTGCGCAGCAGTTGCTCGCCAAAGCAGGTGCCGTCGAAGGCATTGCCCTGGCAGCAATTGTTGACATACAGCAACGGTTGCCCGTTGTCGAGGGTGTCGACACTGGAGAATGTCACCGACGGACTGGTCCATCCCGCCGTGGTGCAGTGAGCCGTATAGTTGAGCCATGCAGCGCCCTGCCGCAAGTCGTCAAGGATGGCACTTCGCTGGTCGGCCGAAGCCGGATTATGGTAACACAATGTATCCAGGTAAGGGTGAGTCAGGCGCACTTCACGAGCCACATAATTCACCTGCCCGTTGGTGGTCACCGGTGCTGGTTGCTGGCTCTCGCTGCCAGCCACCAGTAGCACACGACGCAGACGGTTGGTATCCATGCCTATAAACTGCTCATATTGGAGCGTCTTGCGCACCACGGCGCCCAGCTCGGCAGTGTCGCCCACCGGCCAACGTCCCAACAAGGCATCGGGCAGGTAATCGCCCGTGTGCTCGGCATAGTAAAGATCGGTCACATGGTTGCCCAGTCCGGCAGGATGCGTGGTACCCAGGAAAGCCTGCAGATGCTCCACATCGCCCACAAGCAGTATGTAACGCGGCGGCTGACCGCTGGCCGATGACCACTGATCGCTGATGAGAGCCCTCACACTGTCACGCAGATGGGTATCGGTATACAGCTCGACCACCCGGTAGCCCTGCTGACGTTTCCAGCGCACAAAAGGCTGCAGGCCCTCGCGGAACTGCGGACGCGACACAATCAGATAGCCATTGGATAGAAGCTGAGGGGCAGCTTTGCTTGCCTGGAGCTTGGCAGCGATATAACTGTCGTACACCAGATTTCCCCCCACGGGCTGGTAATACATCGGGCGCACCGTCACACGGAACAGCTGCTCAGCACCCATCGCACCGAGATTCTCCACCTCCACGTGCTCGCCGCCTCTGTAGGAGTCCCAGGTGCCATACACCTTTTCGTCGGGGAGGTATTCAGGCTGCGGCCCGTCTTTGACCCAGCCCTCTGTCACCGGCGCCAAAGGTTTCCCGTAAGGCACCGCTCGCATCCACACAGTGCTGACAGCATCGACATCCTTCACCTCCAACGTGCTGCCCTTGGGCAGTCGCACCAAGGTGTGGAGCGCCGGCATGTCGGGACAGCCCACACGCCCTGTGCCGAAGGTCATCCCAGCCCACTCGAGGCGGCTATATCCTTGAACCGAATGGGTGTCGACCTGTGGCAGACAATCTTGTGCCTCGAAACGGAGATGATATAGGCTGTCACCCTCGCCCACAAGCGACAGAACGGGTTTCCCAACCGTCTGCGCTCCGGCGGAAGACAACGTCAACAAACATACAATCAGCGCAATATATCGCCTTAAAATCATCTCCACATAGATAGTTTCACGATGCAAAAGTACGAAAAAAAAACGACATCGTCGCCCTTTCTCCACGGTCATTTCTGCTCCATTTCTTTTGCTGTTCTTTAGGTGTTCTTAACGAATCCCTGAAGAACTCCTAAAGAATAGCAGGCAAACATCTGATAATCATACATTATTCACGCCCATACAACAACAGCCAATCCTCGGTATTTCTTCAGTGTTTGCCGAAGAAATGGCACGGAAATGGCACTATGACAGCCTAGTGTGAATAAAGTTTTCTCAAATTAGGAAATATTATGTATCTTTGCAGTTTAAAATAATACAGTCATGGCTAACGTTAAGTGCTCTATACCAAAAGGTACGCGCGATTTTCTGCCCGTGGAGATGGCGCGCCGCAACTATATTTTCGACACCATCCGCTCGGTGTTCCGCACTTTCGCCTTCGAGCCCATCGAAACTCCGTCGCTCGAGAACCTGTCGACACTCATGGGCAAATACGGCGAAGAAGGCGACAAGCTGCTCTTCAAGGTGCTCAACTCGGGCGACTTCATGGAGGGCGTAGACTTCAACCAGGACTACCACAAGGTGGCTCCTCAGATTTGCGACCGCGGCCTGCGCTACGACCTCACGGTGCCTTTCGCCCGCTTCGTGGTGCAACACCGCGACCAGGTGGTCTTCCCCTTCCGCCGCTACCAGTTGCAGCCTGTGTGGCGTGCCGACCGGCCGCAGAAAGGCCGCTACCGCGAGTTCTATCAGTGCGACGCCGACATGATTGGCTCCACCTCGCTGCTCAACGAGCTCGAACTGGTGCAGATGATCGACATGGTGTTCCAACGGCTGGGCATCAACGTGTGTGTGAAGATTAACAATCGCAAGGTGCTGGCCGGCATCGCCGAGATGATTGGCGCGCCGGAGAAGATTGTCGACATCACCGTGGCCATCGACAAACTGGATAAGATTGGGCTCGACAACGTGCGCGCTGAACTGATGGAGCGCGGCCTCACGGCAGAGCAGATTGCTGCTCTCGACCCCGTCTTCTCGCTCAGCGGCACTGCCAAGGAGAAAATTGCCGCCCTTGAACAGATGTTTGCTTCAGTTGAAGTGGGACAGAAAGGCGCCGCCGAATTGAAAGAGCTCTTCGGCTATATCAATGCTGCCGGGCTAAAATGCGACGTCGAACTCGACCTCACCCTGGCACGCGGACTGAACTACTACACCGGTGCCATCCTCGAAGTCAAGGCCAAAGACGTGCAGATGGGCTCCATCTGCGGCGGCGGCCGATACGACAACCTCACCGGCATCTTCGGCATGCCCGACGTGAGCGGTGTGGGCATCTCGTTCGGTGCCGACCGCATCTACGATGTGCTCACCGAACTGGGCGCCTTCCCCGAAGGGTTGGAGCAGGCCGCCAGTGTGATGTTCATCAACTTCGGCGCTGCCGAACAGGCCGCCTGCGTGGCCATCGCCGCACGCCTCCGCGCTGCTGGCATCTCGACACTCATATACCCCGATGCGGCCAAGATGAAGAAACAGATGGACTACGCCAACCGCAAGGCCATCCCATTCGTGGCTTTCGTCGGCGAAAGCGAGATGCGCGACGGCACCGTCACCCTCAAGAACATGACCGACGGAAGCCAACAGACGATGACGGTCGAAGAATTGATTAACAAACTGTAAGGACATGGCACGCCATGCCCGCAATAGACAAGGATGAAAAAGATACTGCTTGTTGTTCTAGTGTTACTATGCACAGCTCCGCTGATGGCTCAAGTGCCTGCTACGGACACAGTACACAGTGTCACCACCTCACAGGTGATAGACACCATCGTCGAGGCCGGCGTGGGCGAATGGGAGCGGTCTGCCGTCCTGCTGCCGCCGACCGTCGACACCATTGTCCTGACACAGACCGACACGGTCTATATTCTCCATACCGACACGTTGACCCTGCTGCGCGTCGACACCACCTACATCCTCCGCACCGACACCGTTGTCAAACGCATTGCCGACACCGCAGCCCTCAAGGCGCTGCAGGAGAAGGAGGTCTTCTACCGTGAGATACTCTCGGCCAACGGCGTCGACAAAGAGAAACTGGAAGCCGAGCGCAACTACTATATCCGCGTGGTCGACTCGCTACGTTCCATAGTGCGCGTGGCAGAAATCGAGGCTGTGCGCAAGGAAGAGGCCAACAAGTATCTCGCCGAACGTGCCAAGGCTGCCGAAGAGAAAGTGGCGGCCGCCACCAACCGCAAGAAGAAAGTGCGCCCCATACAGGGCATAGCCATGCGATTCTACCGCACCCCCAACTGGGAAGTTAGGCTACAACCTCGTGTCGACGCCTCGGGCAACTACGACGGCACATATGACAAGACTATCCGTAATCGCAATGCAGGAAACTTTGAATTCGATTTTGTGACAGGCGCCTCAGTAATGCTTTGGGACCTCTCCCCGTTTTTCAACAAAGACCACGAATCGAAACAGATTGGCGACACAGGGCTACGCACCCCCGGCTTGAGAAAATTCGACCAGGATTTTGCCTATGACCTTGGCCTCTATGTCGGTTTCGGCGGCAGCAACCTGTTCAAAAACTTTTACACCGGACTGAGCTTCCGCTTTGTCGACTTTTTCTACCTTACAGCTGGCGTCAACATTGCCGAATACGAGGTGTTGGTTTCGGGCTACGATGACGGCTCAATAATTCCAAGCGCCTTAGATATCAGCGCGGTCACCGCCAAGGCCTGGCTTCTCAAACCATTCGTTTCTTTAAGTATTGACCTGGATTTCCTCAGCTACATCAAGAAGTAGCACTCAGCTCCAGATGCTGAGCTTGCTGAGGAAGGAGATATTTTCGCGGACAGACGACTCTATGAGTTGGTTGAAGTCTATATCGTTGTCTGCATGGAAGGCCACCTTGATAGGCAGCACATAGATTGGCATGTCGCCTGTGAGGCCGCGCAGACGCGCAGCGTCTTTCTCGGTGGTGACAACTATTTTGCGGGTGGCACGCATGGCCTCGAAGGAAGTGCGGATGCGGGCAATGTCGCGAGCAGAGTAGGCGTGGTGATCGTCGAAGGCCATGTGCTGAGCCTTGCAGACACGTCTGACCTCCTCAAGCATAGGCTCAGGATGGGCGATGCCGGTGACAACAAGCACTTGTTCCATCTGGCGCAGCTGGATGTCGACGGGATGTCCGTCAAGGGTCTGGAGAGCGCCATACTGCAGGTAGGAGAAGAATACCTTCTGGTAGTTTTCCAGCCGCAGGTCGTGGATAATGTTGTGTTTCTCGATGGGATTGAGGTGCACAGGACTCTTTGTGACAATGACAATACCAGCATGACGGCGGGCCGAACGGAACTCACGCAGGTTGCCGTAGGGCAGGATGTGGTCGCGGAAATACGGGTGGCGGTACTCGGTGAGCAGAATATTGATGTTGGGCTTGATGGCACGGTGCTGGAAGACGTCGTCTAGGACAATCAGCTGGGGTGCCAAAGAGATGTGCACCTCCTCGTCTCCCTGTTGTTCCACCCTCTCCCGGGCCATCAGCTGCCGTACCCCCTCCACCCGCTTCTCGCAGACGGCCACCTGCACCTGCGGATACTTGGCGGCAATCATGGCCGCTTCGTCACCGAGCATAGCGGCATCATGGCTTCCATCGTCGAGGAGATACCCTTTGCTCTTGCGCATGTAACCGCGACTAAGCATGGCAACACGGTATTTATCTGCCAGCAAGTCGAGCAGGTACTCCACGTGCGGTGTCTTGCCGGTGCCGCCGACGGACAGGTTGCCCACACCGATGGTGGTGATGTGGGGTGCCGCCTGCTTCTTGATACCGACAGAAAAAAGGAAGTTCCGCACCGCCACGCCGACGGCATACCACATGGTCAGCGGGAACAGCAGCCAGGAGATGGTGGTGCGGAAACTCATTTCTACTACTTAACTACTTTAACTACTGTCTACTTACTACTTAAAGTAGCGGTTCAGCAGGCCTTCGAGGGCTTTGCCGTGACGGGCCTCGTCGCGGGCCATCTCGTGGACGGTGTCGTGGATGGCGTCGAGGTTGAGGGCCTTGGCGCGCTTGGCCAGGTCGGTCTTGCCGGCGGTGGCACCGTACTCGGCATCGACGCGCATCTTCAGGTTCTCCTTGGTGCTGTCGGTCAGCACTTCGCCCAGCAGCTCGGCAAACTTGGCGGCGTGTTCAGCCTCCTCGAAGGCGGCTTTCTCCCAGTAGAGACCGATTTCGGGATAGCCCTCGCGGTGAGCCACGCGGGCCATTGCGAGGTACATACCAACCTCTTTGCACTCGCCTTCGAAGTTCATACGAAGGTCAGCTTTGATGTCTTCGGGGGCATCCTTGGCGACGCCGACGATATGCTCGGCGGCCCAGGTCTTGATGTCCTCTTTCACTTCCTGCATTTGTTTGCCGCAGATGGGGCATTTCTCGGGCATCTCATCGCCTTCATAAACATAGCCGCACACGGGGCAGATAAATTTTTTGCTCATATTGTCTTTCTTTGTTTTTAGGGTTAATATTTTCGTTGTTATCCAAAGTGCAAAGATACTAACTTTTCCCGACATGGCGAAAAGTTTTTTCCTGAAGTATGCTGTTTTAAGATCTATTGTTTTCGGAATTCTTTGGGTGTCAGTCCCTTTGTGCGTGAAAAGAACTTGCAGAACGATGCGGAGTCGGCGAAGTGCAGGCGGTCGGCAATCTGGGCTATGGAAAGGGTGGTGGTGCGCAGCAGGAAGGAGGCTTCCATCAGGAGCATCTGGTTCACGTAGTCCATCACCGTGCGTCCTGCCACCTGGCGCACGATGCGCGAGAGGTAGGCCGGCGAGATGTGCAGCTCCGAGGCGTAGAAGCCGATGTCGCGGTGCTCGGCAAAGTGGTCGGGCAGCAGTTGCATGAAGGCTACGAACACCTCTTCCACGCGTTGCGACACGGTGTGTTGCGGCACGGAGGTGTCGAGGAGGTTCTGCAGGTCGAGCAGGAAGACTGTGTAGAGCATGCGCAGGGCCTCGGATTTGTAGATGTGGTCGGAGTGCAGGTAACGGTGGATTTCGAGCATGCGGTCGGCCAGGTGCCGGGCATCGTCGTGTGAGAGGGTCAGCTGTGGCTGGTGCAGTTGCACGATGGGTTTGTAGGCCAGGTGCACCAGGTCGTGAATCTGGGGGGTGTCGAGGGTGGCGTGTTCGTCGGCCAGGAGGCAGATGCCGTGGTAGTCGTTGGAGGCCTCGACAATGGTGACCGACATGCCCGGCGAGTAGATGTAGAGGTCGTTGGGCTGGAGGGTGAGGTTCTGGCCGTTGTAGATGATGGTGAGCGAGCCTTCAACCACCAGGGTGAAGGTGTAGGCGGCAATATGCCCGTTGGTCTCGTTGGCACGGAAAGTGATATCCGAGTCGGTCTCGTTGCAGTACATCTTTCCGTCCCAATGCTCCACAGGCTCAACGCCATGCATCTTGATCCAAGCTTCTTTCAAACTGTACATATCGGGTGCAAAGATACGAATAAAATATGATTTGTATCGTTTGGGACAATTTTTGTATCGTTGGGAATTTTGCCATGCCGTTGATTATATGTATCTTTGCAGAAATAAACAGATTGACATTATCTTTTGTAATTCAGTGAAAATCTGTGTGTAGTATAACAAAAAAAAACAACAAATATGACAAAAGAAGAAGCATTGAAACAGTTCGCCATGTTTGGCGCTGCATGGTTTGGAAACAGCAAACAGCATTTCGCATTCTCGGCCTACTGCCGTCTGAACGGTTGGACCAAGCTGGCCGACAAGTGGAAAGAGGAAGCCGAAGAAGAATGGGACGAGGCCGAAGAGGTCCTGAACCGCCTGGTGGAACTCGGCTGCAAGCCTGCCGACTTGCAGGAGGCCATGAAGACCATGGAATTCCCCTTCTACGACGACCCCAAGCAGCAGATCGAGAGCGACTACAACCCCGATGCCATCCGCCAGATGAGCGAGATGGCCGCCGCCTTCGCTGACGATTATCCCACGCAGAAGCTCATCTACAAGTGGATTGACGACGAGAAAGACCACATGGCTTGGGAGGCTCAGTATCTCAACTACATCGACAAGCTGGGCTACGAGAATTTCCTGATTGAAATGATGTAACCAACCAAACATACAATAACATGGAAGCAGCAAAGAAAGTATATGATTTCCTGGTGGAGGCCAAGACCTTCTACCTGGCCACCGTCGAAGGCGACCAGCCTCGCGTGCGCCCCTATGGAGCCCAACTGTTTTATGAGGGCAACCTCTATCTGATGGCGTTTGGTCAAACCAACGCTACCCGCCAGATTTCCAACAATCAGAAGGCCGAGATTTGCGCCTTCCACGGCAAGACGCTCCGTGTGGAGTGCCGCTTGGTGGAAGATGGCCGCGCCGAGGTGAAGAAAGCCCTCGTCGATGCCATGCCCGTCCTGAAAGGCATGCTGGGCGAGAATGGCGAAAACGGCGTGATGTACCGCGTGGCCGACGCCACTGCCAACTTCTATCAGATGATGGACCTGGTGGAGACATTGAAATTCTAAAATAGGAATACAACATGAAAGAACAAGTATTGCAGGCCATGCGCGAAGCGGGCAAACCCGTGTCGGCTGGCGACGTGACCAAGGCTCTCGGTGCTGACCGCAAAGAGGTGGACAAAGCCTTCGCCGAGTTGAAGAAGGAAGGCGCCATCGTCTCACCCGTCCGCTGCAAATGGGAGCCAGCGAAATAATGATTATCTCAGTGCAACGGTACTGATAATTTTTTGCTCGTGGGGGTGACAGCAAGTCGCTGCCACCCCTCTTTATAATCAAAATCACTAGCAAATGGAGATAGAAGCAGTCAAATTCAGAAAGAATGGATTCTACGGCCAGCCGTTTGCATTCGGCGGCGAGGAAGGGATGGACAAGTTCGACCCCAGCATCCGCTATCGCGGCAGCCTGCAGAACTACCTCATCGACACCGGTAGCGAGGTCATCTTGGTGGACACCGGCCTGCCCGCTGGCACCCCCGAAGAGGTGCCCGACGAGAAGTCGCCCGCCTACACCGGCGAGGACATCTGCGACTACATCGACGCCTTGGCCAAACTGGGCTACCTCACCACACGGGTGACCAAAATCATCCTCACCCATCGCCACAGCGACCACAGCGGCTGCCTGAAGCTCTTCCCCAACGCCAAGATCTACGTTGGCGCCGACGAGCTGGGTGCCGACGAACTGAAGGACGTCCCCAACATCGTCCCCGTGCACTTCACCGACGGGCCGTACTACAACTTCCCCGAGAGCCAAAAGATTGCCGACGGCGTCTACATGATCAAGGCCAAGGGCCACACCCGCGGCAACAGCCTCGCCGTGGCCGAAAAAGGTGGCAAGTTCTACATGTTCCAGGGCGATATCACCTATGTCGACGAAGCCCTCTACGAGAACAAGCTCTCCGTGGTCTACGACGACCTGCCCGCCGCCCGCGAAACGCTGGACCGCGTGCGCGACTTCGTCCGCAACCACCCCACCGTCTACATGGGCACCCACACGCCCCAGGGCTACGAGAATCTGGAGGCCGACCGTGTGATGGACCTCGACAACCCCGTGCCCACGGTGCTGGCCGAGGTGGACTTTGCCGCCAAGAAGGCTACTGGCAAGTATGTCTGCTCCATCTGCGGCTACGTCTACGACCCCGCCGAACACGACGGCGTGGCCTTCGAGGACCTGCCTGCCGACTGGAAGTGCCCCCGTTGCCGCCAAGGCAAGGAGAAGTTCAACAAGGCGTAATCATTACCGCTCAAAAAACAAAAACATCCGCATGGACAAAACCGTGCGGATGTTTTTTTTGTATACGGTACAACCGTACTTGCCTTAGTCGAGCACCAGGCTGGGGGCACTGTAAGTGCGGGCGGCGAGCTCCTGGTTGAGCATATAGAGGCTGCGGGGATCGCTGCCGAAGAGTTCCATCTTCGATATCATATCGCGGGCGTTGGTCTCCTCCTCGCCCTGCTCCTTGACGAACCAGTCGAGGAACTGCATCGTACGGAAATCCTTCACCTTGCTGGCGGCGTCATAGATGGTGTGGATCGAGGCGGTGACGTACTCCTCGTGCTCCAGACCGGCCTTCAGCACGTCCATATCTTTCTTGAACTTCTTGTCGGGCTTGGCGATGGCGTTCAGCACGATGGGGCAGTCGTTGTTCTGCATATACTTGTAGATGAGCATGGCATGGTCACGCTCCTCCATGGCCTGGATCATGTACCAGTTGGCGAAGCCGGCGAGGCCACGCTTGTCGAAGTAGTTGTTCATGTCCAGATAGAGGTAGGCGCTGTAGAGCTCCTTGTTGATCTGCTCGTTGAGCAGGTCGGAAACTTTCTTATTCAACATAATAATAAGTATTAATTGATTTATTGTTTTTCAAAATGACTCTTGTCGACCGAGCAGAGGGGGCAGACCCAGTCGGCGGGCATGTCTTCGAACTTGGTGCCGGGAGCGATGCCGTTGTCGGGGTCACCCACTGCGGGGTCGTACACATACCCGCAGACGTTGCAAACATACTTTTCCATATTGTCTTAGATTTTAGGGTT